>NZ_JBBYXL010000009.1 GCF_039655865.1 Prosthecobacter sp. SYSU 5D2
TTTCTGATTTCCAACTTAGTGAACAACTTCGTTGCTCGCTTCGTTTTTGTCAGCCGCTCCTGTTTCGGTGGCGGATTGGCAGTATGGCCAGTCCCAGACTCCGCGCAACTCCTTTCTGCTCTTTTTTCGAAGTTTTTTGCACTTTTTGAAGCCTTCTGACCCGCAAAAGGGGGGTGTTTTTCGAATACCTTTTTGTTATACAAGACTGGCTAACCTGGAGTGCGTTCGTCTGTACGAAGGAGAGGGTGTTTTTCAGCAACCTGGGAGCCGGTTTCGCGTTCTATCCGGCCTCGAATGAAGACATTTTTCCTCACTTTTATCGCTTTGGGTGGTTTTGCGGTGGCCGGACAGTTCACGGTGACCGAATCCGACACCGAAATCGTTATCAAAAACGGTCCCACACCTGTCCTGACGTATCACAAAGGGGACGTTCTGCCCCCACCAGAGGCCGACCCAGCCTATATAAGGAGCGGTTTTATCCACCCGCTGCACACCCCAATGGGGGGCGTGGTGACGGGAATCCACCCGGATGACCATTATCATCATCTGGGCCTATGGCATGCTTGGGTGAAGGGGGAGCACGAAGGCAAGCCGGTGGATTTTTGGAATCTGGCGGACAAAACCGGGCGTGTGCGCTTTTCCAAAGTGATCTCTGTTTCCAATGACACGGCCAAACCGGGGCTCGTGGTGGAGCAGGAAGCGGTAAGATATCGCGATGGTAAAGGTGGCGATCCTGTGGTGGTGCTGCGGGAGGAGCTGTCCGTGACTGTGCAGGAGGTGGATGGGGCCTATGAGCTGGATTATGACTATGCGCAGACGAACGTGACGGAGCAGCCGCTGGTGCTGCCGGCCTATCGTTATGGTGGCGGTCTGGCGTATCGGGCGCCGCTGGACTGGAACAAGGTCAACAGTGATTACCGTACCAGTGAGGGCAAAACGCGGGAGGACAGCCACTTGACACGTGCGCGCTGGATTGAAATGCACGGGCCGACGAGCCAGGGCAAGGCGAGCGTGACGGTGCTGTGCCACCCGAAGAACCACGATGCGCCGCAAAGGCTGCGCACCTGGGACAACGGGAAGGTCTTTTTGAATTATGTGCCTATCCAGGAAACGGACTGGGAGATCCCGGCGGGCAAAACGGTGACGCATCGTTACCGGATGGTGCTCGCGGATGGGGAGACGACGGCGGAGGATTTGAATAACCGGTGGAAGAGATATGCGGAGGAGTGATGGGGCGCGTGTAGCCGGGGAGGATTAAGGTTTGGAACAAGACAAGTATGAAGAGGGGGGTGGAGTGGCGATTGACTTCCCTGCCCTTCCCCGCGTATTCAGTTTGCGACTATGAGCCAACCACATGCTTTTGACCTGACGGGCCGCACGGCGTTTGTTTCCGGAACTTCACGCGGACTGGGGGAGCGGTTTGCGCTGACCCTGGCCAAGGCGGGAGCGGACCTGATCATTTCCAGCCGTACGATGGCCTCTCTTAAAGAGATGGAAAAACAGGTGACGGACATGGGCCGCAAGTGCCTGAGCCTGGAGCTGGATGTGCGCAGCCTGGAAAGCATCACGGCGGCGGTGGCGGCGGCGAAGGACCAGGTGGAGAAGATTGACATCCTGGTGAACAACGCGGGCTGCAATGTGCGCAAGCCGGCCACGGAGATCACCTGGGATGACTGGAACCTGGTGGTGGATACGAACCTGCGCGGCACGTTTTTCCTGGCGCAGCAGGTGGCGAAGGAATTCATGATCCCGGCGGGCTACGGGCGCATCATTAACATTGGCTCCGTGACCTGCGTGGCCGGCTATGCGGGTCTGGCTCCTTATGGGGCGAGCCGTGGTGGGGTGAAACAGATGACGATGAGCCTGGCCCATGACTGGGGCAAAGACGGTGTCACGGTGAATGTGCTGGCACCGGGCTGGTTCAAGACTTCTCAAAACCGGGTGATGTATGAGGACGCCGGCTGGGTGGAATACCTGACGGAGCGCATCCCGCTGGGCCGCCCTGGGGCGATGGACGACCTGGAAGGGCCGCTGCTGTTCCTGGCCTCTGAAGAAAGCCGCTACGTCACCGGCCAGACCTTGCTGGTGGATGGCGGCATTTCCGTGGGAGCCACACGGGCGCTGCCGAAGAAGTGATTTCCTCTGATTCTCCGCATCCTCTTTCCATGCACGCGACTACCCTCGAACTCATCCTTGCCGCCATCGCTGAAGATGTGGGCACCGGCGATGTCACCGCACACTATTTTGTGCCTGCGGAATCCACCGCCAGAGCGAAAATCGTGGCCCGTGAGCCGGGCGTGCTTGCGGGAGTGGATGTGGCGGAGCGGGTTTTCCTGGAGATCGAGCCACGTCTGGAGGTCAAGACGCTGCTGCAAGATGGAAGCGCTTTTCAGCCAGGGGATGTGCTGATGGAAATCTCCGGCCCGACTCGTGGCCTGCTAACTGGGGAACGTACGGCGCTGAATTTTCTGCAACGGCTGTCCGGTGTGGCCACGCAGGCCAGGCGCTATGTGGAGGCGGTAAAGCCGCACCCGGTGCAGATCTGGGACACGCGCAAGACGACTCCAGGCTGGCGTCTGTTAGAAAAAGCTGCCGTGAAGGCGGGTGGCGGCACCAATCATCGCATGGGGCTCTATGATCATGTGATGGTGAAGGACAACCACTTGGCCGCCCATGGAACATTGGAGGAATTGCAATCCGCCATTGACCGGGTGCGCGAAGAGCGGCCCGGCACACGCATCCAACTGGAGGCGGATACGCTGGAGCAGGTGGCGAATTTCCTGACTCTGCGTGGTGTGGAGATGCTGCTGCTGGACAACATGGGGCCTGCGAAACTGCGCGAGGCAGTGGCGATGAATGCGGGCAGGCTTTGGCTGGAGGCCAGCGGTGGCATCACGCTGGAGACCATCGGCGGCATTGCGGCGACGGGGGTGAATGCAATCTCCGTGGGCGCGCTGACTCACTCGGCACGGGCGCTGGATCTGGGGCTGGATTTTGAATGATGGGGTAACGAAGTGCCGTCTGGTATTGAGTGGTGTGGTGTAAATAAGCACTACCCGTGCGGAGCATTCTTGCGTAGCGTACGATTATCCTACTCATGCACGATCCCTTCATCACGCTCAGTGACGCCGGCTTCTCCACGAAGGGTGGAGCGGGCAGCGCCGGGCCTGGAGAATGGACACCGGAGCTCATCGCCAGTCTGGACTGGCTGCGCCTGGCGGAGCTGGTGCGGGCCATCGCCGCCCATGCGGGATGTGAGCTGGCGGGATCGCGGGTGCTGCCAGACGGGGCGCTGGTTTTTGGCATGCTGGAGCAGCCGGCCTCAGCGTATCCGCAGCGGGCATTGGTGAAAATTTCCGGATGGAATGAATGGGGGGCGACGCCGGAAAGCGTCTCCCGCTTCGCCAAAGAAGTGAGCACCGCCAGCCAGACACGCGGTGTGCTGGTGGCACCTGCGGGCTTCAGTGCCTCCGCCCTGATGGCGGCGCAGGCGCACCGGATCGAGGCCGTGGATGCCACCGCCCTGTGTGCGGTATTGAAAACGCTTTCGCCAGAGCGCAGCGACCTGTTTTATACCATCGCCACCACCGGCGCCTATACCAAACCCACCTGCCCCATATGCCTGGACAAGCTGGAGCGGGTGGATACGGATGCGCATGACCGCGCGCCTGCCATCCAGGTCATCTCGGAGCGCGGGCTATACGCCGGGCATGTGACCTGTGATTTGCTGGACATCGCCGCAGGAGCGGAAGTGGAGTTTTTATACCCGGTGCAGGCGCGGGCAATGCGTGTCTGCGGGCAGGCAATGGGGGACTTTTCCTGCGATGGCACAGTGACCATTGAGGCCGGTGGCACGCTGGACGGACGCATCGCCGCGCGGTCGGTGAATGTGCTGGATGGCGGCGAACTGCGAGGCCAGTTTCGCATCCTGGACGGCCGGGGCCTGAAGCCCTTTGTGACCAAACCGGACCGCTGGCACTGGAGTTGCCGCAATCTGCACGGCAAGGAGGGCTGCGCGGCGGTTTTGTTTGAACCGCACGGCTAAAGAGTCTTTCAAAACCGCTTCCCTATTGGTCAAATCTGCGCATTGTGCGCGCGGCTCATTAGTGAGCGTTCATGGAAGCTGTAAATATCCAATTCGCACCCGACACGGGGACAGAAGAAGAGTGGAACGAGGCGTATGCCCGTCTTGCCGACTACTTCCGCTCCTACCAATTGCACAACCGGATCCGCCGGACCCAGCTGATCCTGGAAACACTGAGGCGGGCCGCCGATGCCCACCGCAAAGATCCCAAGCGCACGCCCACCGCGCACAGCATCGAGCAGGCGCGGGTGATGATGCGGGAATGGCTGGCGGTGATTTACAGCGACATGAATTTGAATGAATCCCAGCTCGAAGCAGCTGGACGCCTGGGCTTCCACCTGAGCGGCGGACCGACGCGCTGGCCGAATTTCTTTTTGGACAAGGAGCACCTGCCCAAAGACATGGCCGAGGCCATGCGGGCGGCGGTGCGCACCTCCGGCCCCGGCATGCAGGTGAGCAAAATGACGCCGCGTGACATGGACCTGGGCATCGTTTCTGAAGTGGCTGAAGACACCTTCGACCGCCTGGGCCGCCACCCCATCATTCGTTATTCCATCCTGGTCAGCATTGTCGGCGGGGTGCTCGGTTATCTTTACTTTCTCCTCGGATGAGCACCACTGGGGCCAGCACGGCCAACATCAATCTGACTGCGGGCATGCCGCCGCCACGTCTGGCCCGAACACGCCGGGCGACGTTTTTCTCCTTTGTCGGCCTGGGCACCATCGTGGGTGTGTGGCTGATGTTTGTGTATCTTTCTGAGCACGGCATGAGGCTGGCGGAATGGGGCCTGCTGGCGGTGTTTGTGCCGCTTTATTACCAACTCAATGTCGGCTTCTGGACGGCGCTCTTTGGCGTCTGGCTGATGAACCGTCCCCAACCGGATCCGCTGGATCTCTGGCGCACGCTGAAGCCGGAGGACATGGAGGAGGACATCACCGCCAGCACGGCCATCATCATGCCGGTCTTCAATGAAGATGTGACGCGGGTGTTTGAGGGGCTGCGGGCCATCTACCTTTCCCTGGAGCAGACGGGCCAGTCAAAGAACTATGACTTTTTCATCCTGAGCGATTCCAACCAGACGAGCCAGTGGATCGAGGAAGAAACTGCCTGGCTGGAGCTGTGCCGCCAGCTCAATGCCTTTGGGCGCATCTTTTACCGCAAGCGCCGCAAGCCGATCAACCGCAAGAGCGGCAATGTGAGCGACTTCTGCCGCCGCTGGGGCAAGCGGTACCGCTACATGTTGGTGCTGGATGCGGACAGCCTGATGTCCGGCGGACTGCTCACCAGCATGGTGCGCATCATGGAGAAAAACCCCGGCATCGGCATCCTGCAGACGTTTCCGAAACAGATCGGCGCAGAGACGCTGCTGGGCCGCGTGATGCAGTTTTCCCAGGCGTTGTATGGACCCCCTTTCATGGCCGGGCTGGACTACTGGCAGTGCGGCGAGGCGAATTTCTGGGGGCACAATGCCATCATCCGCCTGGAGCCGTTCATCAAAAACTGCGCCCTGCCGGCCCTGCCTGGCAAGGAGCCCTTTGGCGGCCATATCCTGAGCCATGACTTTGTGGAAGCGGCCCTGATGCGCAAGGCCGGCTACGCCGTGCGGCTGCTGAACACCACACGGGGCAGCTATGAAGAAGGCCCGCCCACACTGGTGGACATGCTGAAACGTGACCGCCGCTGGTGCCAGGGGAACATGCAGCATTTCTGGCTGCTGTTTGCCAAAGGCTGGCACCCGATGAGCCGCCTGAACTTCCTGCACGGCATCCTCAGCTATGCCAGCAGCCTGCTCTGGTTTCTCTTCCTCGCCTTCTCTACCTTCCTGGCCGCCACCCGGCAGCCGCATGACAGCCCGCAGTCCCTGCTGGCAGAGCAACTTTTGTTAGGCGTGACCATCATGCTCATCTTCCTGCCCAAGGTGACCATCCTGCTGGATGAGGTCATCACAGGCCGTCTTTTCAAACCGCTGAAGCGCCGCCTCATGACCTTCCTCAGCAGCATGGCGGACACGGTGATCTTCACGCTGATGGCTCCGGTGCTGATGGTCTTCCACTCGCAGTTTGTCGTCTATACCGTGCTGGGAAAAGGCGTTCGCTGGGTTACCCAGCGGCGCAAGGCGGACAATGGCGTGGACTGGGCGGAGGTGTTTTTCACCTTCTGGCCGGTGAGCGTGCTCTCCATCGTTTGGGCGACCATCGGATGGTTTGTCTCGCACACCTTCCTCATCTGGATCAGCCCCATTCTGATTGCACTCTTTCTGGTCATTCCTGTGGCGCTGCTGGTCTCGGGCAGAAACTCCGGTTTCCGTTTCGGACTCTTCACCACGCCGGAGGAGACGGACCCGCCGAGTGTGCTGGCCATCATGAATGAAAACCTTCAGGAGATCAAAGGCCGCATCCACCTGCCGCCGGAGCTTGAGAAGCATCACGGCCTGCTTCAGGTCTGCCTGGACCCATATGTCAACGGCCTGCACGTCAGCCTGCTGCGGCGGCGCAAAAACATCCACGTCTCCCGTGCGTATCTGGACCAGCTGGCCCTGCGTCTGATCCACGAAGGCCCGCAGTGCCTGAATCCGCAGGAGATCAAAGCCATGATCCACGATACGGAGACCGTCACGGATCTGCATTACCGCCTATGGTCCGCTCGGGAGCAGGAGCTGGCGCCTTTCTGGGCCATCGCCATCCGCCAGTACAATCTCGCCGCATCCAGCCCCTTTACTCATACTCTGGCCCAAAGGGAGACGCTGGCGGCCTAGTCCTCAGAGAAACTGCGGCAGCACCTTGCTGCCAAAGGTGTCAATGAACTCGTCCTGATTGGTGCCAATGTTATGCAGGACGACCTGCGTGAACCCGGCGTCCAGATCATCCTGGATCCAGGCGGCGTGTTCTTCCAGACTGTCGGAGATCCGGATCATTTCGTCCATGTCCTCCGGGCGCACATGTTTGCCTGCGGCATCGAATTCACCTGGCGTGCGCAGCTCCGCCAGGAGATCGGGTGCAAAGGCGACGCTGCGCCACTGCTGATGAGCCTGGAGGCGGGCCTTTTCCTTCGTCACCGCGTAGGACAGGCCACTTTTGAGAAAGAGCGGCTTGCCCTCGCCTCCACCACGATGAAAGGCCTCCACCATCTTCTTCAGTTCATCTCTTGGCCGGGAGGTGGTGAGCAGTCCATCCGCCCAGCCACCGAGCCATTCAGCCGTTTTTTCGCCAATGGCAGCGCCGATCAAGAGAGGTGTGGTTTTGGGCAATGTGTAAAGCTTTGCTTCTTCCACATGGACGAGACCGCGATGGGTGACCATTTCACCCTTCCACAGGGCGCGGATCACGTCCGCGCATTCCCGCAGGCGTGCGTTACGGAGATCTTTCGCCGGCCAGGGCAGGCCGGTCATCCGTTCATTGATGGCTTCGCCGCTGCCGATGGCCAGCCAGTAGCGGCCTTCATTCATCTCCGCCAGCGTGGCGGCCGCCTGGGCCACCACCGCAGGATGATAACGATACCCCGGACAGCAGATCATAGCACCGGGGATGGAAGTCGCCTGGAAAGCCGCCCCCATCCATGACCACGAAAAACCGGCCTGCCCCTGCGCCTCGCTCCAGGGATGAAAATGGTCGGAGCTGAAAAATCCATTAAAGCCTGCCTTTTCAGCCCGCTGCACCCATGTGATCAGCTCGCTAGGACTGAACTGCTCATGAGATGCATGGTAACAGAGCTTGGGGCCGGATGAAGAGTTGGTGAGATTTGAGGAAGGCATGGAGAGGGGCTTCAGGTTTCTTGACGAGAGTTCGCCCCCAAAAGGCGGTCCGGATGTAAGCGTGTTAAAATGGTCTTTGGGTGATATGCCTGCACTACCGCTGCCAACGGTCGCGCCATTTGCCAGCCCCATCCTCAGGCACCTTGCGGCGGCGTGGGGTACGGTTTTCACGCCTGGCGGCATCCACCGTTTCGGGTTTCAGCACTACATATTTGTAGGCGATAGGTTTGCCTGCGGATTCCTCGAAGACCACCTCGCCGAACCATGTCTGGTCATTGATGCACTCCAGGTATTGCATGTGCTCCAGGTCCCATTCGCCTAATTCCGGGCAGTCACCGACAACGGCCACCCGTTCACCGGGTCTTGTCGGGATGCCATGCACCTGCACATGGACAATGGTGTGCGCTTTACAGGTCTCTCCGCGCAAGGCAATCGCCAGAGCATCCATACCGCACAAACGGAGGCTCAGCATCCCATTGGCAATTTCCATTTTCCGCCCGGTCAGCAAGCACTCATAATGACCGTCTGGCAATTCCACATCCTTGACCGTGATGTCGCGGGAGCCACCCCGGTTCAGTATGACCAGGCAGCGGGAATCCCGGTAGCGGCGCAAAAACACATACACGTCCTTTTCCACCAGCTTGGGCCACACACCGCCCCATTGCAGGGCGGGATTGCATCTTCTTTCATGGCTGAGAGTGGCAATGATATGGCGGGCTTGCGTCTGCCCCCAGTCCTTCATCATGGGCCGGTTATAGGGGTCTTCGCCGCCGCCCAGATTGGAATACAGATACTGCTCACAGCCATAATAGACACAAGGGATGCCTCGCACCGTCAGCAGCAGCACCAGCGCCAGATGCAAATACTCTTGGTCAGCATTCAGCGTCTGAAAACGCGGCATGTCATGATTCTCGATGAAGGTCACCATCTCGCTGGCACTTCGATACCGGCCATCTTTGTCCAGGATTTCCTGCACCAGGTGGAAGCCTTCCTCTTTGCGCTTGGCCAGGCAGTCGCGGATGGCCTGGCACAGGCCGAAGTCCAGGATGTTCATGCCGTCCTCATTGGCATACTCCATGGACCGCTCATTGTCCGGGTGGCTGTTGATCCACTCGCCAAAGACAAAAGTCTCCGGTTTGAAAGTATGCATGTCCGTGGTGAACTCCTGCCAGAACCACAGCGGCATGTGCTTGACCGTATCCACCCGCAGCGCATCCACTCCCCGGCTGAGCCACAGTTTGATGGACTCCTTGATGTAACGACGGAAACGGATGTTGTTCTCGTTAAAGGTCGCCAGGCCGCCGACATCCTGGTTTTGAATCTGCCACTCGTCCTCCCAGTCAGTCACCTTGCCGTAATGGTGATACCAGTGGTCCACGTCATTGCCATGGTCGGCCACCAGCTTGCCGTCATCGTAGAGCTTGCCCTTGCCGTCACTCGTCGCTGGAGAGCTGTGATTGCACACCACATCCAGGACAAACTTCATGCCCCTCCTGTGCAGTTCCGCCAGCAACCGGTCAAAAAGCGTGTCCTTGCATTGGAACAACGACGCTTCACCCGGATCATTCAGCCAGCGGGCATTGATGCGCTTGAAGTCGCGTGTCCAGTAACCGTGGATGGGAGCCCGGCACTTGTCATCCTCCAGGCCTTCCACCTGCTCAAACAGCGGCGTCAGCCAGATGGCCGTGACACCTGTTTCCTGAAGGTAGTCCAGCTTGTCCAGCACCCCTTGCAGATCCCCGCCCCAGTATTTGTCCCAGTCCTCCTGGGTAGGGTCGTTCAGCTTGCTGTCTCCGGCCAGGTTATCAGGATTGCCGTCGTGAAAACGGTCCAGAACAATAAAATAAATGACCTCGCGGCGGAACTCGATATCCGCCGGAGAAAAGGATTTAAAACCAGCAGGGTCCAGGTCGGGTGCGTTCATAGCGGTAAGCTTAGCGGTTCACACCCACACATCGCTGATCTCACCGTTTCTGGTCGTGCTTTTTGAAGACGTCTGACTGGCAATCTTGGACCGATCTTTCTCCGTATGTCCCATCTCATCCAGCTGCTGCTACCGCTCTATGGCAATGACCAGAAGGTGTTTCCCTGTGAGCTCCACGAAACGGTGAAAGCCGAACTCATGAAGAAGTTCGGCGGCCTGACCACCTACAGCCGATCCCCTGCGGAAGGCATTTGGAAAGACTTTGAGGGCGACGTGAAGGATGAAATCATCGTTTATGAAGTGATGGTTCCAGAATTGGATGCCGACTGGTGGAGCCAATACAGGCGGATCCTCGAAAAACGGTTTTCCCAGGTAGAGGTGATCATCCGAGCGCTGCCGATGAACCGATTATAATCACGCCGACCGGGCATCCAAATCGAGGCAGGCTTGCGAACCGTTTTGCCCGCCACCAGAAACCCCAACCATCTCCTTTTATGCCTGACGTAAGCCTCTTTACCGCCACCGAGCCGGTCGCTTCAGACATCCCTGTTATCATCCGCTATTCCGTTGAGGTTGGCGGCCTGCCTGTTTACAACGAATCCTATGATGTGGACAAACTCGCTGTTGAACTGGAGGAGGACGAGGCCAGAGCGGCCAGCCTCTGGTTGCGGCGCTTGAAGTGCGTCATCGCCGCACGTCACCGCCCCGGTTTCAGCGCCGCCCTCACCCGCTGCCTGGCTGATGGCCAGTGCTGCGACAACGGGGCTGGCAACGCCGAAAAGATCGATTCCCTCGGCGTTGCCTCCAAAGAGGCTTAGCAGCGGCATCACCTCTCATGCCCCTTAGGGCCGGCTTCATGCCTCAGCGTTTGCTCAGTTCCGCAACCTTTTCTGCCAGCTGCTCAAAGGTGAAGCGGTCCTTGTTGCTCTTGCCGATGTAACGGAACACTTCCTTGCCATCCGGGCCGATCAGAATGAGGGCCGGGTAATGCACCACCAGACCGTGGAAAGCATAATCATCAGGAATGCCAAAGGCCTTGGCCAGCCGGGCGTCCTCGTCGCGGTAAATGGGGTATTTGGCCAGTTCTTCAGCCGGCAGATCCTTGGCCCAATCCTGGATCTCCGCCTCGGTATCAGGCTTCAAAAACACCTGCACCACATTGGGCAGCGTGGGAGCCTTGGTGATCACATCCTGGGTGAAACGCTGGCAGATGGGGCACTCCGTTTTCAGCAAAAAGTGGAGGGCGACGTATTTGCCTTTGGCCTCCTTCAGGGAGAATGAACCTTTACCTGTAGCGGACTGGACAGTGAAGTCTTCTGGCGATGCCGCCTGAACGGTGGCGGCGGTGACGAGGAGGAGGAAGGCAGTGTAGATGGCTTTCATGGTTGGAATGAAACCATGAGAGGCTTGATGAGGGCCTTTATTCCCGCCGCTGCATCTTATACCCTGTCCGCCATCGCCAGGACCGTTTGGAAATGCGGGCTCTGGCTTTCACGATGCACCACACTCGTCTCCACCGACTTGAAGCCCACCTTGCCAAGCATCTCATGCAGTTCCGCCTCGGAAAATCCCAGCCAGACATCGGCATAAAGCTCCCGCGCTTTTTCAAACTGATGCTTCAGCAGGTCCAGGATCACGATGCGTCCGCCTGGTTTCAAAATGCCATGGGCAGCGCGGATGGCCCGCTCAGGATTCAGCGCATGATGCAGCGCCTGGCTTAGAAACACCAGGTCCACCGAGCCCGGATCAATCGGCGGCTCCTCAATATCCCCGAGGCGATACTCCAGGTTTTTGAAGCCGTGTTTGCTGGCCAGATCTGCCCCATAGGCCACCATCTTCTCGCTGTTATCCACCGCGATGACCTTCTCCGCCCTTTGCGCCAGCAGTTGAGAAAGCGTGCCCTCCCCTGCCCCGAGATCCGCAATAATCAGCGGCGGCAACAGTTTTAATAATGTCTCTCCCAGGCCCTTCCAGGAACGGCCAGGGATGTAATGGCGGCCAAATTTTCCTGCCAGGGTGTCAAAGTAAGCCTGGGCTGAGCGCGTGCGCTTCCTTAGCACCACCTTCAGGGCCGACTCATCCTTCTTCGCCTCCTTCAGCTCCCCGCCTGCCGCCTCCATCAGGGCGATGAAATGCTCATGCGCCGCCTTGTCCTTGCTGCTCGGCTCGTCCAGCTGATAAAGACGGTTCTTGCCGCTGCGCCGGTCCGTAACCAGTCCCGCCGACTTCAGCTTGGCGAGCTGCGCCGAAATATTGGACTGCGGCAGCGCCAGCACCTCCTGCAGTTCCGCCACACTCAGCTCCTCCTGTTTCAGCAACAGCAAAATCCGCACCCGCGTCGGGTCGGCAATGAGGCTGAGGGATTTGAGGATTGAAGGCATGCCACCAATCTATCAACATATGATCATTCATCAATAGCGGTGTCACTGGCGGCTGTAGCTTGTCGCTTGGCGGGATCCAAACCAGCAACGCGATCGAACGCGTCAACAAGGAACTCAAGCCGCCCACGGGTCGCCGCGATCTTCCCCAACGAGGCCTCTCTGCTGCGCCTCTTCTCCGCCCTGCTCTACGAGCAGAGCAACGAATGGAACACTGGTAAATTTACCTCAACATGAACTCCCATGATCCATCGCGAACCTGATCGACACTTTTACAGAATCAAATTTGCACGGCCTCAGGTTTCATGAACCAGAGGCTTTCAATATTAGTGCCTATTGCTGGGCATTAGCGGTTTTACAGAGTGTTTAAAGAGGCTAAACGGGAGATGCGTTTTGGCTGGCCATTTGGACGCGGAGTTCGTATGCTTTGTATTGTGGCTCCCCAACCTTTGGAGGTCTTTTTTATGACTGGCAGGCGATCGTTTCTCAAAACCGCAACAGGGGCGGGTGCTCTGGTGACGCTGGGGCAAATGGGAGGACTGCCGGGCGTGACGGCGGCGGAGGCGAGGCTGCCGGCGCATTTGGTGAGGTTTCACCCGGACATTGAGCCGCTGGTGAGGCTGCTGGAGGAGACGCCGCGTGAAAAGGTGCTTGAGGAGGTGGCGATACGGGTGCGCCAGGGGCTGAGCTACCGGGAGGTGTTGGCGGCGCTGCTGCTCGCAGGCGTCCGCAATGTGCAGCCGAGGCCGGTGGGTTTTAAATTTCATGCGGTTCTGGTAGTGAACTCGGCGCATCTGGCCAGCCTGGCATCGCCAGATTCGGAACGCTGGCTGCCGATTTTTTGGGCCATTGACCAGTTCAAATCTTCCCAGGCGGCGAATGTGCGGGAGGGCAACTGGCTGATGGGGCGGGTGGATGAGGCGGCGGTGCCGAAGGGTCACCAGGCGCGGGAGGCCTTCATCAAGGCGATGGACAACTGGGATGAGAGTGCGGCGGATGCGGCGGTGGTGGGGCTGACGCGGACGGCGGGAGCGAATGAGCTTTTTGAAATCTTCGCCCGCTATGGGGCGAGGGATTTCCGCGATATCGGCCACAAAGCGATCTATGTGGCGAACAGTTTCCGCACACTGGAGGTGATCGGCTGGCAGCATGCCGAGGCGGTGCTGAGGTCGCTGGCGTATGCGCTGCTGGACCGGAGCGGGGCGAAGGAAAATCCGGCAAAGGCGGACCTGGCAGCAGACCGGCCCTTCCGGCAGAATGTGGAAGCTGTAAAGGCGATCCGTGAAGGCTGGCTGGCGGGCAAAATGGAGGCCGGAGCGACGAAGGAGATGCTGCAAGGACTGCGGACGGCGAGTGCGCAGGAGAGCAGCGAACTGACGATGAAACTGCTGAACGATGGCATAGCACCGCAGTCCCTGTTTGATGCCTATTTTGAAGGAGCAGGTGAGCTGATGATGCGGGCACCAGGGATCGTTTCCCTTCATGCCGTAACCTTCACGAATGCGATCCACTATGCGTGGAACCGCGTGCAGGATGATGAAACGCGACGCCTGCTGCTGTTGCAGAATGCGGCCTTCCTGCCACTGTTTCGCGGTGACCGTCCAGATGAGGGGACGCGCATTGATGCGCTGGAGCCGGTGACGCCGGAGGCAACGGGAGATGAGGCGGTGGCAGAGATCTTTGCGGAGATCTCTGAGGACCGGCTGCTGGCGGCGCGCAAGATGCTCGGGTATCTGGAAAAAGGCGGGAGCGCACAGGCGATCTCCGATGCAGCGCGGCGGCTGGTGTTTTTGAAAGGGACGAACTCGCACGATTACAAGTTCAGCTCGGCAGTGCTGGAGGATCATGAACAACTGTCGCCGCCGTGGCGCGATGGACTGCTGGCGGCGGGGGCGTTTTACTTTCGCGGATCCGGAGAGAGGGACAATGAGCTGGTGGGGAGGATTCGGGGGGCGCTTGAAAAATGACGAATGCAGAATGACGAATGACGAATGCTCGGAAGTGGAGTAGAGTGGATGGGGTTGCGGGTTGGGGAATTTGGAGGGAGGATGAGGAAATTGGCGGAGCGGTTGGCTGCGCTGGGTGTGTTTATAAAATCTGAACTGAATGAATGTGTCTTTTGAATATGCCCGCATTGGCCGGGTGGAGAGTTTTGAGGAGCTGGTGAGGACGCCTTTTACGGAGGGGGTGAATGCACTGTGCTGGGAGCGGGAGATCGCTGGAGATTACTCCGAGGTGGTGCGGCTGCTGGGCGGGGGCGAGGGGGTCGTGGGGGTGGATGAAGAGATGCTGCTGGCGCTGCCGGTGAGCGAGGCGGGCCAGGTGGCGGTGGACAGGCTGGTGGAGGATCTGCGGCTGCTGCGCGAGCAGGGTCTGGCACCGGAGCTGAATATCATTCATGGATATCCGCGTGATGAGGAGCCGGATGGGGTGCGGACGGATGTCTTTTCCTTCCACGCGGACCGGGCACCGGTGGAGGCGGACACGTATCTGTGCACGTATCATGGTCCGGCGAGCGAGGGTCTGCGCAATGAGGAGGGCCGCAAGCATGTGGAGGTGCCGGAGACGCGCGCCGAACTTCTGAAGCTCTACGGCGGTGAGGAGGGGCCGGAGTTTGAGGAATTTTTAAGCGACAACTGCTATGACCTGCACTACGCGCCCGCAGAGGGTGCGAGGCCGTATGGGTTTGGCCTGGGCCATGTATGGAGGATCGCCGTGGAGTATCCGGGATGCCCGGTGCCGCCGTGCATCCACCGCGCGCCGGAAACGGCGGAGGGAGATGGGGCGAGGTTGTTGATGATTAGCTGAAAAATGACGAATGCAGAATGACGAATGACGAAAACGAGACCTAACTAAAGGCGTAACAACAAACGGACACCCGTGTCGGCATTGAGCCAGACGAGGGTGGTGAGGAACCCGGCGATGGTGAAGGCGAGGAGGGTGACGAGAGTGATCTCCAGGAGGCGGGTGAGGGCGAGGGCGCGGCGGGAAATGCCGAGATCGCCCAGGGTGGTGAACTCGCGGGCGCGGAGGCGGAAGGTGAGGGCAAAGACGAGGGCGGCAACGCTGAGGGCGGCGATGGCAAGGAGGGCGAGGATGAGGAGGGCGAGGGACTCGATCTGGAAAAGGGTGCTCATGAGGGCGAGAAACTCATCCAGCGGACGGATGAGCTGAGCGGATGAATCGGCCTTTAAATAGCGGCCAGCGAGGAGAGCCTCGGCCTTGGCATCGGCGGGTTGCATGAGGATGGCGCTGAGGGGATAGGCGCTCTGGTCGCCATGAAAGTGGAAGCTGCTGAGGTTCTTTTCGGTGACCTCATTGAACATGCGGACGCTGGCATTGCCGACGACATTGCCATCCTCTTTTTTTAAGATGGCGTCTTCATCTTTGGCCAGATCATCATGGCCATGGGACAGGCCTTCGATGAGCCAGGTGGTCTTGAGATCGGCAAAGACGGCTTCGTCATCGGAGCTGCCATTAGGGGCGAGGATGCCGGTGATGCGCATCTTCAAAGGGTAGATGCCGGCGAGGTCGAAGACCTGCTCCTGGGAGGAGAAGATGTGGTCGCCAACATGAAGGCCACGCTTGGCAGCGAGACTGGCTCCGAGGACACAATCGCCCAGGCGACCAAACATGCGGCCTTCCTGAAAGGTGAGCTGGCGGAAGGGAAAGTAGTCCAGCGTGGTGCCGACGATGGCGGCCTCCTGGGCGTGGAAGCGGGTATAGAGGGGAATGGCGGTACCAAGGCGGGCGGCGCGGACTTCCTGGAGGGTATTGACCGTGAGGGGCGGAAGTGGCTGGCGCTTGAAATAAAGGGCGGAGAGGAGGAGATCCAGGGCGCTGCCGCGACCGCCGATGACCTGTGGCGTGGACTCGGCGCGGGCGCGCATGGCGGTCTCTGAGGCGCGGACGATGACGCGGATGGACAGAGGCAGGGCGAGCACGAGGCCGAGGGCGGCGGCGAGCAGGAAAGTCTGGCCGCGATGACGGGCGACGTAACGCCAGGCGAGGTGAAGGCAGGCCGAAGTCACGCCGTGAGATCCTCCACGCGCAGAGTTTGAGGGAAAAACGGCATGAGCGCGGTGTCATGGGTGACCATGACGAGGCAGGCCTGGGACTGGCGGGTGTACTCCAGCAGCAGGTCCATGACCAGGCTGCGGCGGCCAGTGTCCAGGGAGGCGGTGGGCTCATCTGCAAACACAAAACGGGGCCGGTGGGCCAGTGCGCGGGCGATGGCGACCCGCTGGCGCTCGCCTTGAGAAAGGCGGCTGGTGAGGCGCTGCCAGTGGGGCGTGATCTCCAGGCGGTCCGCGAGCTCCTGGGCGTGGGCGGTGACGCTGGGGAGGGAGGGACTGAAGCGGGAGGGAAGCAGGATGTTTTCTGCGACGGTGAGGTAGTCCAGCAAGGCGAAGTCCTGGAAAATGAGGCCGATGTTTTGCAGGCGGAAGCGGCGCTGCTGGTCCGGTGGCAAGGCGGTGAGGCAGGTCTCTCCGCAAGTGATCTGGCCGGCATCTGGCGGCAGGAGGCCGGTCATGAGGCGCAGCAGGGTGGTCTTGCCCCCGCCGCTGGGGCCCAAAATAGCCAGCGGCTCCCCTGCCCTGACGGCCAGCGATTTCACCGCCAGGCAGAAGGGACTGCCAGGATATTGGAAACGGATGTTCTGGAGGGTGAGCATGGGACTGGCCGATGCCCATCCTATCTAGAAATCACACTCTGACCATCGCGGGTTCCGGGTATTCGAAGGTGCGGCCTTCGAAGTTGCGGATGATGGTGCGCTGCTCGTCGCGGAGGAGGACGTAGTCGGGATTCACCGGGACTTTTCCGCCGCCGCCGGGAGCATCAATGACGAACTGGGGGACGGCGTAGCCGGTGGTGTGGCCACGAAGCTGCTCGATGATCTCGACGCCGGTGCTGACGCTGGCGCGCAGGTGTGAGCTGCCCTGGATGAGATCGCACTGATACAGGTAGTAGGGCCGGACGCGGCACATGAGCAGCTTCTGGACCAGGGATTTCATGACGTCGGCATCGTCATTGACGCCGCGCAGGAGGACGCTCTGATTGCCCAAGGGTACACCGTGATTGGCGAGCATTTCCAGGCCAGCTTTGACCTCGGTGGTGAGCTCGCGCGGGTGGTTGGTGTGGATGCTGAGCCAGAGGGGATGATATTTTTGCAGCATCTGGCAGAGCTCGGGCGTGATCCTTTGTGGGAGGAAAATGGGCACGCGGCTGCCGATGCGGATGAACTCGATGTGCGGGATGGAGCGGAGGCGTTTGAGAATGGCCTCGAGCTTGCCGTCGCTAAACAGGAGGGGATCGCCGCCGCTGAGGAGTACATCGCGGACTTCATCGTGCCGCTCCAGGTAACGGAAGACGGCTTCATAGTCCGTGTGGAGTTCCTGCTCGCCGACGCCGCTGACAACGCGGCTGCGGGTGCAATAACGGCAGTAGCTGGCGCAGCGGTCGGTGACGAGGAAAAGGACGCGGTCCGGGTAACGGTGAACGAGGCCGGGGACGGGCATGTGGCTGTCCTCACCGCAGGGATCGGCCATTTCATCCGGGTCTTCCCAGGTCTCCTCGATGCGCGGTATGACCTGGCGGCGGATGGGATCCTCCGGGTCTTCGGGATCAATGAGATTGAAATAGTGCGGCGTGATGGCCATGGCCAGCTTGTTGCCGCTGAGCAGGACGCCGGCGCGCTCTTCATCGGTGAGCGTGAGGTGCTCTTCCAGGCCGGCCAGGGTGGTGACGCGGTTGCGGAGTTGCCATGCGGAAGAGTTCCAGTCGTGCTGGGGGACGAGTTTGTCTTTCCAAAAGCCTGGTGCGTGGGAACGGAATTCCTTCTCCGGGAGCAGGGGGGGCGGCGTGCGCATTGAGGTCGGTGAGTAGAGAGAGGTTACGCCTGGGGTTTTCGGCGTGTCAAACTTGTTGCTGAAAAAGATCGGCCAGGGAGAGGCAAGTGGATGCGAAGAATCTCTATCGCTGCTCCTGGAAGCTGTCTTTTACAAAGAAGAGTCATTGGTGGAAGCCGTGCTTCAAATTCTCCGGGAGAGGGTGCGCGGCATCAATGTCGTGGACCTCGACGATGCGGCCGTCATCCATGGAGGCGATGCGGTTGGCGTGGGGGAAAATGCGGTTGTCATGGGTGACGATGAGGACGGCGCGGTCCGGACTGCGGGCGACGCTCTCGAAGAGCTCCATGATGACCTGGCCGTTCTTGGCATCCAGCGCGGCGGTGGGCTCATCACAGATGATGAGGCGCGGCTCATGGACGAGGGCGCGGGCGATGGCCACGCGCTGCTGCTGGCCGCCGGAGAGCATGTTGGGGCGGCTTTTGGCGCGGTCTCCCAGGCCGACCTGGGCGAGGACATCGCGGGCTTTTTTCTCCGCTGCACGCGAGCCGACACCCTGGATGAGTAGCGGCACGCTGACGTTTTCCGCGAGGGTGAGGGTGGGGATGAGATTGAAGGACTGGAAGATGAAACCGATGTTCTGGGCGCGGAAGCGGGTGGTGGCTCCGGTGCTCATTTTTTGCAGATCCTGGTCCAGGACGGTCAGGTCCTGGCTGCCGGGATCCGGCTTGAGGGTGCCGGCAAGGATGCTGATGAGGGTGGTCTTGCCACAGCCGGAGGGACCGATGAGCATGGTGATGTCACCGAGGCGGACATCCATCTCCACGTCTTTCAGCACATGCAGGCGCGAGGAACCATCGCCAAAGGACTTGTTCAAACCGCGCACACGGGCGGCATATGGAGCAGCAGGAGCGGACATGGGAAATCAAATCAGCCGCGGAAGACCATGGCGGGCTCCAGGCGGGCCACACGCCAGATGCCGAGCAGGGCGGACAGGCTGCAGATGAGCAGAATGACACCGAGCACGACCAGCGGTACAGCCTCCGGCATGTAAAAGGGCGGCTGCTCATTGGCGAGGGCACCTTTGGCAAAACCGGCGGTGAAAAACAGGCCGATGCCGTAGCCGATGAGACCCACAGTGAGAGCCTGGGTGAGCAGCATGAGGCAAAGAGTCCAGGTGGAGGCGCCCATGGCCTTGAGGGCACCGAGGTGCTTCATGTTCTCCAGCACAAAGGAGTAAAAGGTCTGGCAGGAGATGGCAGTCCCGACGATGAAGCCGACGACGACGGTAATGCCAAAACTGATGGGAATGCCGGTATTGCGCACATACCAGGCGACGGTGGTGGTGTTAAAATCCTGGATGGCGGGCGGTTTTTCGGCGGTGTAATCGGCCCAGCTAAAGCCACGGTTGAGGTAGCCTTTGAGGCCGGTTTCGCGCTCGATATCGGCCACGCATTGCTCATCACTGATGCCCTCGCGGGGGGCGGCGATGACGGCGGAGAGCATCTTGCGCTGGGGCGGAGTGTATTGCAGGGCGCGCTCATAGGTGGTCCAGACATAAGGGCCGCCGGTGAAGCTCTGCATGGTATCGGCAATGCCGACGACACGGGCTTCCTGGTCATTGATTTCAAAGGTGTCGCCCACCTTGACTGCGCCGCCACGCTCTTTGGCCAGGCGTTTGACACCGAGGTCGTCAATGATGACGGCGTGCGGCAAGCGGAGGTCCTCCAGACGGCCTTCGATGAGTTTCACCGGCGCACCGGCCAGGGTGGTGGCATCGATGCCGATGAGCTGGATGATTTTGAAATTGCCGTTTTCCAAACGGACGCGCTGGATGCCGGAGTAGAGCGGCGCGGCCCAGGCGACGCTGCTGACGCTGCGGACGCGGGCGACATCGGTATCCAGGAGAGGATTGGTTTCATTCACCTGCTCCACCCGGGATTCCACCACCCAGATAGGGGCGGGAACGTTTTTCAGCGTGGCGGTGGTCCAGCTCATGAGGCCGCAGAAGACGGCGGTCTGCTGGGCCATGAGGAAGGTGGCAAAGACCAGGCCGGCCACGAGCATGAGATACTTGCCCGTATCACCAAAAAGCATCTTGAGGGAGAGACGGAGCATTTTAGCAAAGGGCAGTTTGGAAAGGCGTGGAGGACATCCGGGTGACCATACGCCTGACAATGACCGACAGCGGCAGGAGACATGCCAGGCGGCAACTTTTCCCCTGCCAAGGACAAATTACGAGCGCCCGCCGAAGAAGCCGCCGAGGCCGCCTTTCATGACGCCGGTAAGCACGTCCTGGATCTTTTCCGAGGAGGGATGAGTGTCATCAATGACGCCATTTGGCGTGAGCCGGTCAATGATCTGCGGCAGAAACTGCGACATCAAAGGCAGAACCATTTTGGCATCAAAGCCGATTTTGGCGGCGAGGTCCTTGACCGCATCGCTGCCGAGGGCGGCTTCGAGCTGCGCGGGCAGGACAGGTTGGTTGGCGTCCTTGGACACCCAGGAGGCAAAAGTTTCGCCCAGGCCCGCTGCCTGAAACTGCTGCATGAGGCCGCCGAGGCCGCCGGCCTGGTTCATCAGGTTGCTCAGCAGATCACCCTGCTTGCTGCTGCCGCCCAAAATGCCGCCGAGCGCCTGCTTGGCCAATGTATCAAAAAGTCCCATAAGGCGGTCAGGATGCGGGACGTGGCGGCGGAAGTCAAACGGGAGTGCCATCTCGGGAACTGTTGGTGCCAGAGACCGCTATTCATTCGCCATCGAATAGATCATCCAGCCAAAAATCACTGGCAGCAGCAGCAAAAAAACAATGAGCAGAATAGAGGTTTTGCGCTTCACCTGGGGCGTGGCGGCGACAACGGCCTTGTACTCTGGAGAGAGAACAAAGGTACCACGTTTATTGGCCAGATAATAAATAAAGAGGGCGCAGAAAACCGTGCCCACAGGGAAATTAAGCAGGCCGAGAGCACAGATGAGAATGCCGGGGATGCGGCTCCATGGCTTAAGCAAACGAATACCAAGGCCAATACCCGTCTGGACCGCTCCCACGATAATCAAAAAAGCGGCAGGAACATTGAGCAGGCCAATTTGAATCACCTCCGCAGGGGCTGAGCTCCCGGCACTGAGAGTCACGAGTCCTCCAAGAATTAAAAGGATCCCCACGCTTTTAATAGCTCCTTCTGCGCTTAAATGATCTCTGCGCAACGTTTCCTCTGCTGACACAGCGATGGAAATATCCGACTGAGGAGGGGCGTAAGGATTAGCTTCCATATTGAATGGATTATTTTTATGAATTGAGCCCCAGTCAATAACCTATTGCTGCTCTCGAGAAGAAAGTATGTGGATGATTAATCACGCTGCCTGTTAATGAGATTGTTGGGAGTGGTTTCCAATCACCGCATAAATGCGGTACTGCCAACGATGAACCCCGAGGTTCTCCCCGACTTTGAATGCTTCCACTTGCTGCCAAAAGGCTTTTGAATTCACCGGCTGCTGTTTTGGCGGATCTCCTCGAAAATTTGGGCCATGGTTTTCATTCGGTATTGAAATGAAACAGGTGCACCAAAAGTTTAAACTTTTGGTGCACCCCAGTGGATTCGAACCACTAACCTTCTGATCCGTAGTCAGATGCTCTAATCCGTTGAGCTAGGGGTGCTTTGGCTTTAAGGCCCTGCAGCGTTGGCTGCGGATGGGGAGATTAGATGAAGGTTGGGGTTTGTCAAACAGTGCTGATTAAAAAGTTTCGAAATACCTCACCAGGCTCTTGGAAGAGCCTGGGAGAAGGGTTCAGCGGGTGAGGCCGCGGGCTTTTTCGATGAGCTGGATGAACTCGCCACGGTAGCCGAGGGGATCGGTCCCCTTCCCTTCCAGGGCGAGCCGGCGGACCTGCTCCCAGGTGAGCTGGCCGCTGTAGCTGGACTGGCGGAGGAGGAGGCCGAAACCGGCGACGGCGGTCGTGAACTTGAACTCGCGGCTGGCGGTCTCCAGGCTGCGGTCATCCTGACGGAGTGGCACCTCGATGAGGCTGCTGACGCTGCCTTCGGGTTCCTTGTAGCGCAGCTTGACGGTAAGGGCCTCACCGGATTCCGCAGCAGCGGCGGTGACGGTAGCAGGCGGTGCGGCAGAGGCTGCACTTGGCTGCTGGTATTTCAGGTCATCCACCCTGGGGCGCGGATTGGCACCGGGAGGGAGGTTGGCGGGCACCAGTTCATACAAAGCGGTGACGCTGTGCCCGGCGCCGATTTCACCGGCATCCTTGGTGTCATCATTAAAATCCTCTTTGGCTAACAAACGATTCTCATAACCGATGAGGCGGTAGCTACGGATGACGGCAGGATTGAACTCGACCTGAATTTTGACATCCTTGGCGATGGTGACGAGGGTGCCGTTCATCTGCTCGACGAGGACTTTGCGGGCCTCGCTGAGGCTGTCAATGTAGGCGTAATTGCCGTTGCCTTTGTCGGCCAGGGTTTCCATGGTGCGGTCCTTGAGATTGCCGGAGCCGTAGCCCAGCAGGCTGAGGAAGACGCCGCTGCGGGCTTTCTCGGTGATGTAGGTTTCCAGCTCTTCCGGACTGCTGATGCCGACATTGAAGTCGCCATCGGAGCAGAGGATCACGCGGTTCACGCCGCCCTTGATGAAGCCGGCCACAGCCTGCTCATAGGCCAGGCGGATGCCGGCGCTGCCATGGGTGCTGCCGCCGGATTGCAGGCGGTCAATGGAGGCCATGATCTCCGCCTTGTTCTGGCCGCTGGTGGAGGGCAGGACGACCTGGGTGCCGTCCGCGTAGGTGACCATGGAGACGCGGTCGTTTTCACCCAACTGCTCGGTGAGCATGCGCAGGCTCTGCTGCACGAGAGGGAGTTTGTTCGGCTCGCCCATGGAGCCGGAGACATCCACCAGGAAGACCAGATTGGAAGGCTGGCGGTCCTGGCCGATCTGCCGCCCCTTGATGGCAATGCGGGCCAGGCGATGCTGCGGCTGCCAGGGACAGGCGGCCATCTCCACCTTCACGGCGAAGGGTTCTTTGGCTCCCGGTGCCGGGCCTTCTTCATCGGTGGGAAAGTAATTGATGAGCTCTTCAATGCGGACAGCATCGCGAGGCGGCGCGCTGTTCTGGTTGAGGAAGCGGCGGACGTTGGCATACGCGGCGGTGTCCACATCAATGGAGAAGGTGGAAAGCGGCTCACGCAGGACGTCTTTGAGGACGTTTTCGATGATCTGGGTGTAGGATTCGTTGGTGCGGAGATTGGGGCGGAGGTCGGATCGGCCGTTGAAGGAGTCACTGTAGGGAGTGGCATCAGGTTTCCGGGCAATTTGAGGCTGATTTAAGTCAACGAACCCGTCGGCGTATGGCGCTGCAGGAGCAGGAGGAGCGGTGGCGGCATCGGCGAAAGCTAAACCTGGAGTTGGTGGAGCATTATTCTTGGACTCAATACTGAGTTCTTCAGATGCACCTCCTTGGAGGATGAGATTTCCTCCCCTTCGCGCCGGAACCGAAAGACTCCCGCTAGCGGTAATATTTCCGGTGAGGGTGAGGGTGGATGAGGAGGCGGACGGTGGTGGAGGTGACGATCCGTTCAACATTGTGGCGGCAGAACCGGGTGTGGAGTTGGCATAGGCATCGCTGCGTTGACGCGCAGCATCTCCAGTCATTTGCTCGCTGGCATGGATGGTTGGCAGCGTGGTGGACCCGCTGTAGGTAGCGGTTCCACTGAGGGTTGTGGGGAACGAGTCTGACTTGTCTTTCCCGAGTCCTCCCAGCGGTGCGGATGCAGGCGCGCTGGCCATGTTCATGGTGCCCGCACCAGAGGGATTGATATCCGCAAGCGTCCCTCCACTTTGAATGGTCAGAGAGCCTGTACCGAGTTTGTTGAGGACCACCAGGGAGTCGGGTTTCATGGCGGGTGCGGGCATGGCTGCCGCTTCAGCCTGGAGCTTCGGAGCCGCTGCAGGACGTGTGGCCAGGCTGTCTTCGCGCTGGGCGGTCTTTTCGGCCTCGTGGCGGAGCAGGAGGGTGCTGCCGAGGACGACGGCGGCTGCAGCGGCGAGGTTGACGAGGGCGTGGCGTCTCCAGAAGGGGTTTTTTTTGGCGGGGGCGGAGACTGTCTGTGGTTTGGGCTGGGATGCCGACGGGGCGTCGGCGCTCCATAGGCGTTCACGTTCTTCGGGGGTGAGGGCAAGAGAGTCCTGGCTGAGTTCGGTGGAGAGGAAGTCGCAGAAGGACTTGGTTTGGGCGGCCTGCGTCTGCACGTTGTTGTCCTCCTGCAGCAGGGATTCGATCTGGGCCTTTTCTTCGTCGCTGAGTTCATTCAGCGCCCAGGCGGTCAGTTGTTCCGGTTTCATAAAGGTGATGTTAAAAAGTGTTTGCGTTACAATGCTTCGCGTTAGGCAAGGGCGGCTTTGGGTTTGGGCGGGTGGTCGCCCTCCAGCTCCTGCCATTTGAGGCGCAGGGCCTGGACGCCGTGGTGGATGAGATAGCCGACATTGCCAATGCTGGTCTCCATGGCGGTACTGATCTCCTTGTAGTCGAGACCGGCGATGAATTTGAGACGGACGGCTTCGCGCTGGCGCAGAGGCAGTTCATCAATGAGACCGCGCAGGGCGGCGGCGGTCTCACGGCTTTGCATTTCGTCTCCGGGGCGGGGAGAATCGGAGACTTCGAGGTCGAGGGTTTGGACGTCCATGACGGTGATTCGCTGATGTTTTCGCTGGTGGTCCAGAGCCCGGTTTTTGCAGACCGTGAAGAGCCAGGGCGCGAGGCGCTCCGGGTCCAGGGTGGCCAGGTTCTGGCTGAGTTTCATGAACACATCCTGGACGACGTCGCGGGCGTCTTCGGCATCGTTGGTATAACTGTGAGCATAGCGGAGAAGCGGCCGCTCATAGCGCGTCAACGTATCCAAAAACAGGCGGTGGGTGTCGTTCATGGGTGGGTGTTCGCCAAGCATCACGGAGACGTGGAGGTTTTCTTGGGGCGGGCGGATTTTATTTTTCCGCCCAGAGATGTGGGACGGCATGGCGGGGCCTTTAATGCAGTTTAATCGAGTTACTCCGAAATTAGCAATCCGGCGTTAGGAGTTCCGTTCCGTATGCGGAACGGAATCTACGACCTTCGAAGCTTGCCAATCACCGCATAAATGCGGTACTCCGAACCCTGGATTCCATGCCTGCGAAAGGCAGATTTAATGAAAACAAGTGCACTGCCCTGTACACAAAAAAGCGGCCAGGGAATGGTCCCTGGCCGCTGGATGGGAGGCAGGCATGAGTGCCCGCTTCACTTTTTACAAACTGCGCTCCTTCACCTCCGCAGTCACCTCTGCGAGGAAGTCGGCCACGGCTTTGACGCCGAGGTCGCCGCGCTTGGCATGGCGGACGGCGACGCTGTTGGCGGCGGCTTCCTTCTCACCGAGGACGAGCATGTAGGGGACTTTGTCGAGCTGCGCGTTGCGGATCTTGGCACCGATTTTGTCAGCGTCGTCGTTCAGCGTGACGCGCAGGCCGGCGTTTTTGAGCTGAGCATAGATCTCGTCCGCAAAGGCGTCCACCTTTTCGCTGATGGTGAGGATGCGGACCTGCTCCGGGGCCAGCCAGGTGGGGAAGTGACCAGCAAAGTGCTCAATGAGCACGCCGCAGAAACGCTCCATGCTGCCGAAAGGCGCGCGGTGGATCATGACGGGGCGGTGCGGTTTGTTATCCGGGCCGTTGTAGCTGAGGTCAAAGCGAACGGGCAGTACGTAGTCCACCTGGACGGTGCCGAGCTGCCACTCGCGGCCGATGACATCCTTGATGACGAAGTCAATCTTCGGGCCGTAGAAGGCGGCCTCGCCAGGCTCCTCGGTGAAGGGCACGCCGAGGGTGGCGGCGGCTTCGCGGCAGGCGGCTTCGGCCTTGTCCCACTGGGCTGCATTGCCGGTGAACTTGGTGCTGTCAGGATCCCGCAGGCCGACGCGGACGCGGTAATCGTTCATGCCGAGCGTGGTGAGGACGGTCTTCACCAGGGCCAGACAGCCGATGATTTCCGCCGGGACCTGGTCCTCGGTGCAGAAGAGGTGGGCATCGTCCTGGGTGAAACCGCGGACGCGGGTCAGGCCATTGAGCTCGCCGCTCTGCTCCCAGCGATACACGGTGCCAAACTCTGCCAGGCGGACGGGAAGGTCGCGGTAGCTGCGTGGCTGGCTGCCGAAGATCTTGATGTGATGCGGGCAGTTCATGGGCTTCAGCAGGAAGCCGTCCAGCAGCTTCTCCGGGTCCATGATGCGGTCCTGGCCGATGACTTCTGTGCCGGTGCGCTCATTGAGCTGGCTGGCAAACTGGGCGGAGACGGCATCCAGGCGGGCGGTCATTTCCGCACAGCCGCAGCCTTCATGGGCGATCTGCTCCAGCTGGTTCTGCTCGATGATGGCCGGGAACTGGGCGTCCTTATAATAAGGGAAGTGGCCGCTGGTTTTATACAGGGCCAGCTTGCCGATGTGCGGCGTGAAGACCTGATGGTAGCCCTGCTTGCGCAACTCTTCGCCGATGAAATTTTGCAGTTCCTGGCGTAGCACGGCCCCATTGGGCGTCCAGAGGATGAGGCCCTGGCCCACGTCTTCATCAATGTGGAAAAGCTTCAGTTCCTTGCCCAGCCGGCGGTGGTCGCGCTTCTTGGCTTCTTCCAGGTTCACGAAGTAGGTGTCCAGCTCTTCCTTGCTGGGGAAGGCGGTGCCGTAAAGGCGCTGGAGCTGGCCCTTTGATTCATCGCCCATGTAGAACGAGGAGGACACGGAGGTGAGCTTGACGTTTTTGCACTTGCCGCTGTAGCCGACGTGAGGGCCGGCGCAGAGGTCGATGAAGTCGCCGTTTTGAAAGCAGGAGATCTGCTCGCCTTCGGGAATCTTATCGATGAGGTCCAGCTTGAAGACACTGGGATTGCCCGGACGCTCGGTGAGACCGCCGAGGCGGCCGCTTTCTGCCATGGCCTTGGCTTCCTCGCGGCTGACGCCTTTCCATTCAAACTTCTGGTTCTCCTTGGCGATCTTTTTCATCTCCGCCTCGATCTTCTCGAAGTCATCCGGGGTGATCCGGTGATCCATCTTGAAGTCATAATAGAAGCCGTTTTCAATAGGTGGGCCGTAGGCGAACTGGGCGTCCGGCCAGAGGCGCAGGATCGCCGTGGCCATGATGTGGGCACAGGAGTGGCGGAGGCGCTCGATGTCGGACATCTGGGCGCGTTCTTCAAGGGTCTTGCGTTCGGTGGACATGGGAAAGGGGCAGGCAGTCTGGCGCATGTCACGCATTTTGCGACATGAGATTTTGGGCCAGTTTTCAAAAAGCCGCGCTAGGCCGGTTTGACCGTGTCCTTGAGCACCTGATGGGTGGCGGGATCCAGGCCCTCCTGGAGGCGCTGAGCCACGGTGATGCTTTCCGCTCCGGGAGCGGGCCGGATGTGATGACCGGAGTGGAGGGCATAGACCTGGGTGAACTCCGCCCCCAGAAAGAGAATGCAGGCATTATAATAGACCCAAAGGAGCAGCAGTACCACCGCACCTGCGGCCCCATAGCTGGAGGCGGTGCTTTCACGGCCCAGATAAAGGCTGAGGCCGAACTTGCCGATCTCAAAAAGGGCAGCAGTGAAAAAGGCGCCACTCCAGACGGTGCGCCAGGCGATGCGGGCGTCCGGCAGGACTTTAAAAATGAAGGCAAACAGGACGCTGACCAGGCCGAATGAGATGGCCATGGAGATGAAGGCCCACAACATGCCGGGGAGCGGAAATACCTGCTCCAGGTATTGATTGAAGGCCGCCAGGACGGTGGTGAGCAGCAGGGAGGTGAGCAGAAGAAAACCGATGACCAGCACCATGCCGAAGCTGATGATGCGCTCCCGCAGCAGGCGGAGCCAGGCCTTCCCGGGTTTGACACGGACTTCCCAGATGGTGTTGAGAGCGTCCTTGAGCTGGCCAAACACGCCCGTCGCCCCAACAAAAAGCGTGACAAAACCCAGCAGCGTGGCCACAAAGCCCTGGTCCGCCTGGGCGGCGCTTTTCACCATGGACTGGACGGCCTGGGCGGCGGGCGCGCCGATGTAATCCACAAGCTGGGTATCCAAATGCCCTTTTACAGCCTCCTCCCCCAAAAACAAACCGGCCAGGCTGATGCTGAGGATCAGCAAAGGGGCGATGGAAAAGATGGAGTAGTAAGCGACGGCAGCGCTGAGCCGGAGCGCCTTGTCCTCGATCCAGGATTCAAAGGTGGCCCGCAGCAGTACCACCGGAGTGGTGTTCAGGGTCTGGACCCAAAGGGATTTCAGAGGTTGCAGCATGATGATGATTGAGGCGAGTTTGCCGGAAGGCTCGTTTTATCCAAAAGTCATCGGTCAGAGCGCTGAACATGGCCCCCAGGAATGGTTTGATGGTTTCTAAAAAGCTGGACAAATGCTGTCCGGAAATTGCATACTGCATAACTGAATCATGCAATTCGCCTGAACGTTCGACCTGTAAGACGCCGATTTATAGCCTCAAGAAACCTTGCAAACCGCCTGGAATAAGGGATTCAATCGGTCTACCGTCTGCTGGCATACGTTCTGCATATTATCGGGAGCGATGAAATCCCAAAATCAGCTTCAGGGTCCGCCGCTTTAAGCCCCCCGCCTCCCCAACCTCCCGCCATGGCCGCCATAGAAAAAGACGATCTTTCCGAGAACAAACCCATCATCATGGTGGTGGATGACCAGCCGCAGAATGTGAAACTGGTCAAAGAGCTGCTGACCATCGCGATGCGATACGAAGTGATCGAGGCACAGAGCGGGGAGCAGGCGCTGGAACTCCTGGCGAAAACAACGCCCGACCTGGTGCTGCTGGATGTGATGATGCCTGAGCTGGATGGCGTGGAGACCTGCAAACGCATCAAGGAGAATCCGGTGCTGGCAGACATTCCTATCATCTTCCTGTCTGCCGCTGATGACAAAAACCTGATCGTCCAGGCGCTGGAAAGCGGCGGCGTGGACTACGTCACCAAACCCTTCAGCCGGGCAGAACTGCTGACCCGGGTGCGCACCCACCTGGCGCTGAAATCGGCGCGGGATTCCCTGAAATCGCTGGCGGAGGACAAGGACGAACTGCTGGGCATCCTGACGCATGATTTAAAGAACCATCTGGGCGGCATGCAGATGAGTGCACAACTGATGCATGACCGGCTGACGCGGCAGCCGGTGGATGCAAAGATCAACCAGCTGGTGGACAACATCCTCCTGGATACGGCGCAGATGCTGGCGTTTGTGAAGGAGTTCCTGGCCAACAGCATGGCGGAAAGGACGCTGCAATTTTCCGCTGAACCGGTGAACCTGGCGCAGGCAGCGGCGCAGACGGTGCGCCAGTATCAGATCACCGCAGAGCGCAAAGAAATCCAGTTTGTCTGCGATCTGGACAGCAGCGCGAACAGCATGGTGACGGCGGACCCGACAGGGGTGAAGCAGATCCTGGATAACCTCATCTCCAACGCCATCAAATTTTCTGATAATGGCAAGAGCATCGGCATCACGGTGAAACCGATGACGGGTGACTATGTGGAGTGCCGTATCTCCGATGAAGGGCCTGGCTTTACTGCCGAAGACAAGAGCCGGATGTTCCGCCGCTATGCACGTCTTTCCGCCCGGCCCACAGCAGGAGAGCCGAGCACGGGTCTAGGCCTGAGCATTGTGAAACGGCTCATCGAAGCGATGAACGGAAGGCTGCTGCTGGAATCCGTGCCTGACGAGGGCTCCACCTTCATTGTGCGACTGCCCAAGATCCGCCGCGCCATCCTGGACAAAGAACTGGAGGGCCTGAACTGAAACCATGGATTTTTTAGTGATTGATGATGAGCGGAGCATCCGTGACGCCACCTGCATGCTGATTGATGACGAAGGGCACTATGCAGAACCCGTGGTCAACAGTGCCAGCGCCCTGACGCGGCTGAAGGAGGAAAAGTATGATGCCATCCTGCTGGACCTGAGGCTGGGCCATGAGAACGGCCTGGATGTGCTGGACGTGCTGGTGAAGCAGCATCCGCAGATCCCGGTGGTGATGTTCACGGCCCAGGGCACGGTGAAAACGGCGGTGGAAGCGGTGCGGCGCGGTGCCCTGGACTTTCTGGAAAAGCCATTCACACGCGAAGAATTCCGCGCGGTGCTGGCGCGGCTGAACCGCTTCCGGCAGATGAGCCAGCGGATCGAAACTTTGGAGAAAGAGGTCAAGGAAGTACGCCAGCAGAGCGGGCCGGAGCCGAAGTTTGACTTTGCCACACCATCCATGAAATCCGTGATGGATGTGCTCATGCGGGCCGCCAAGGCACCTGCGGCCATTCTCATCCTGGGAGAGAGCGGCACGGGCAAAAGCGTGGTGGCGCGGGCCGTCCACGACAACAGCCATCTGCGTGACAAACCTTTTGTGACCGTCAGCTGCCCCTCCCTGTCCAAGGAGCTTTTGCAGAGCGACCTTTTTGGCCATGTGAAAGGGGCCTTCACGGGTGCGGTCAAAGACACCTGGGGCAAGATCAAGCAGGCCGAAGGCGGCACGCTGTTTCTGGATGAAATTGGCGAGCTGCCCTTGGAGATCCAGCCGCAGCTCCTGCGCCTGCTTCAGGAGCGGGAATATGAACGCGTGGGTGAAACCGTCACCCGCAAGGCGGATGTGCGCATCATCGCAGCCACCAACCGTGACCTGAAGGAATGTGTGAAGAACCGGACCTTCCGGGAAGACTTGTATTTCCGCCTGAACGTCATCTCTGTGGAGATGCCGCCGCTGCGCCAGCGGCAGGATGACCTGATGAGCTTTGCGGAGCATTACACCCATCACTTTGCCAGCCAGGTGGGCCGCAAGGTACAGGAAATTTCCCCCACGGCCCGGCAGCGGATTCGCAATTATACCTGGCCAGGAAACCTGCGGGAACTGCGCAATGCCATCGAGCGCGCGGTCATCCTTTCCTCCACCGAGGAGCTGGAAGCCAACGACCTGCCAGCGGAAGTGCATCATGGGAGCAGCGGCGATGACACCGCATCCTATGCGCCTGCGGGCATGGGACAGACGGGTGGTGTCAGCGCGGACGCCTTTGCCGGCATGACGCTGGAGCAACTGGAGGAGATGCACATCAAGAGGACTTTGGAGACGGCCGGCAGCCTGGCCGAGGCCGCCGTGATCCTGGGCATTGACCAGGCCACCTTGTACCGGAAGCGGAAGAAGATGGGCATCAACAAAGACTGATGCCCGAACGGCATCACCTAACCAAAAGTGCTTTCACAGTCCGCGCCGGAGCGCACTGGGCAGCAGGCCCAGCCGGTCGCGGTATTTCACCACCGTGCGGCGGGAGATGCGGATGCCGCGCAGGGCCAGGCGCTCGGAAATTTCCTTGTCATTAAGAGGATTGGCGCGGTCCTCATCGGCGATGACGTCCTTGATGGCCGCCTCCACAGCACGCGAGCTGACGGCCTCGCCGGCATAGGTGGCCATGCCGGAGGTGAAAAAGGAGCGCAGTTCAAAAGTGCCATGTGGCGTGACGGCATACTTGCCTGCCACCGTACGGCTCACCGTGCTCTCATGCACGCCCACCTCCGTGGCGATATCGGCCATGGTCATGGGTTTGAGATAGGAGGGACCTGTTTCAAAAAAGTCTTCCTGACGGGCAATGATGTGCTCCGCCACTTTTTGAATCGTTTCATGGCGCTGGCGCAGCATATCAATGAAGAAACGGCCGCGCTTGATGTGGTCGCGGATGAATTCACGGACATCCTTTTTGCCATCGGACTCCGCCATCATGTTCTTGTAAAAATGGCTGATGCGCAGGGAGGGAGTGACGTCTTTGTGCAGGATCACCTGCCAGCGGCCATCCTTCTTTTCGATGGTCATCTCAGGCTGCACATGGAAGCCGCTCACGGGAGCTTCTTCCAGTTCCTTGGCGGGACGCGGATTCAACGTGGTGATGCGTTCTGCGGCTGCCTGCACATCCTCCGTCTCCACATCAAAATGGACGGCGATGTCCTCCAGCTTGCGCCGTGAGAGCAGCGTGAAGCATTCGTCCAAAATGTGATATTCCAGGGTTTTGGACCGGTTTTGCCGCTCCAGTTGCACCATGAGGCAATGGCGCAGATCCGTGGCTCCGATGCCGGGCGGATCCAATGTCAGCAAAATCTCCTGAGCAAATTCGAGGTCTTCCAGTGGCCGGCCTTCTTCCTCCGCCACTTCAGCCAGCGGTTTTTTCAGCCAGCCGTTATCGTTCAGATGGCCCAGCAGGCTGATGATGTCCGCCCGCTCTTCCTCATCAAAGCGCATGCCCAGAAGCTGGCTTTCGATGTGCTCCGTCAGGGTCACCGGTTTGGTGAGCGACTCCATCATGAACTGCCTGCGCTCATCTTCTTCGGGTGAATAAGAAGCGGCCATGGGGGCCGGACGCCACTCATCATCCATCCGGGCCAGATTGCTCAGTTCAGTCTCCCAGGACTCATCATCGTTCTGGTCCTCCGGGCCGGTTTCCATGGTGGAATCCAGGCCGTTTTCCAGTTCCAGCACCGGGTTCTGCTGCATCTCCTGGCGGACGAGCAGGTCCAGCTCATGGGTCGGGGTCTGCAGGACAGCCAGCTTAACGCGGAGCTCCGGTGAAAGATGTAAATTCAGTTCGGCTGATTGAACTAAAGCGGGATGATTCACGACTGACATAGGCACAGTATAGGAGAATGCGCCATACTTAATGCAAAAGCCATGCCATGCTTTTTTCACGGGTTGGGATGCAGGCTCGCCACCCTGATATTTCAAATTGCACAGCAGAGACTTTGCAATCTGCAAGGCAAGGCCCTTTTCATCCTTGGGAGGCCTATGAAGGGCGATGGCACGCCCCATGCACACTATGGCCGTCCCCCCTTATGAAATTTAAAATTCTCAGCGAGCTGGACTACACCGTCACTCTGCCAGTCACTTTTCTCCTCAACATCCGCCCCCAGACCGGGCCGCAGCAGACTGTACTGGAGGAAAAGTTTACCCTGATGCCCGAGATGCCACACGTGGCCCATACTGATGCTGTCACGGGCAACCGGTTTGACCAGATCACGGCTCAGATTCCTGGCGTGTATCACATCCGTTATGAGGCGACCGTGGAAACGCAGGTGCTGAAGCTCACCGACCAGGAACTGCCTGAAATGGATGTCAGTGATTTTAAACTGGATGTGCTGTCCTGCCTGTATCCCAGCCGCTACTGCCAGTCTGACCGGCTGGGGAATCTGGCCATGAAGCTGTTCGGTGAAACGGGAAGCCCTCTGAAGCAGGCGCGGGCGATCGTGGAATGGATCTCCACCCACATTGACTACGTTTCTGGGTCCAGCACGTCCACGACTTCAGTTGTGGATTCGCTGGTGGAGCGGCAAGGTGTATGCCGGGACTTTGCTCATTTGGGGATCGCCCTATGCCGGGCGCTGAACATCCCGGCGCGATACTTTACCGGGTATGCCCACGACCTGAATCCGCCTGACTTTCACGCGTGTTTTGAAACCTGGATTGGCGGGCACTGGCTCCTCTGGGATGCCACGGGCCTCTCTTCACCCGATTCCGTAGTCCATATAGGAACCGGGCGGGATGCGGCGGACGTATCTGTTTGCACGTCATTTGGCAGTCTGCGCCTGGACCGCCAGTCCGTGGTCTGCAAAGCCCTGTCACCTGACTATCGAAAACTTACCCAAGAAGAGCTTCAGAGCATCTGCATTGCCCATGCCTGACCGCTTGCCGGACGCAAGGCTGCGCGGTCTTCCTGACCGCCAGCCCATGAGATTATGAGACGTTACCACATCGAACACCGGACGGTTTACCGCTACTCGGAACCTGTGCGTTTCGGCCTGCACCGGCTGGTCCTGCGCCCCCGCGAAAGCCATGACATCCAGGTGATCAAGCACAAGATCATCGTCCAGCCGGAGGCGAAGTTTTTCTGGCTGACGGACCTTTTTGGCAACAACATCGCCCTGGTGGAAATCCCGCAGGAGGCGAACCGGCTGGAAATCATCAACGAGGTCATCATAGACCGCGTGGAAGGCCTGGAAGACTCCGCTCCACAGCGCATCAGCCGGCCCTCCATGGCCCCGGTGCCGGTGACTTATCCCGAGATGGAGCTGGGTGTCATCCAGGGTTACATCATCCCGGTCTATGAAGACGATCTGGCATCGGTCCATGAATGGACTCAAAAATGCAGTGAATCCGTGCCCAAACCCACGGCGCTGGCCATGGTGGCGCATCTGAACCGGTGTGTGCACGAACAGATCCGCTACCAGCGGCGGGAGGAAAGAGGGGTGCAGTCGCCCGCACGTACACTGACATTAGGTACAGGCTCCTGCCGTGACATGGCCACGCTGCTGATGGAGGCCTGCCGGTCCCTGGGCATTGCGGCCCGGTTTGTCAGCGGTTATCTGGATGCCATGGCCTCTGCTGCAGGACGCGGGTCCACCCATGCCTGGGTAGAGGTGTATCTGCCGGACAGCGGCTGGCGTGGATTTGACCCCACCGTCGGTGCCACCGTCACTCCCAAGCATGTCGCCCTGGGTGTCAGCACCCATCCGCGCGGTGTCATGCCGGTCAGCGGCATCTATGACGGCCCTCCGGGTTCCTATCAGGGCATGGATGTGGCCATCACCATCCGCCGCCTGGACCGTCCGGAAGAGAAGCCACCCGAACCGGAAACCACGGCCTGACCAAAAAAGTCCCTGGTGCTTGAGATTCAAACACCAGGGACGGAAGTTTTCTTCGTGGAGAAGAAGGTCACCGCTAACATGGGGTGAGCGGCTTAAAACCTAACTCATGGTTAGGCTTCTTCGATGTAGCTGCGGATGGTCTCCTTGGCTTCACCGGTGCGTTTTTGGATACGGCCGAGCAGCTCGTCCTCCTTGCCTTCTTCGAAAAGAAGATCGTCATCGGTGAGCTGGGCATACTTCTGTTTCAGCTTGCCTTTGGTTTCGTTCCAACTGCCTTTCATGCTTAGCTTTGTCATAATCGTATAGGGGTGTGGTTGTTAATTGATGAGGGCCTTACCCTCACTCCCCTCTTCTATTGCGTGATCTGTGCCACGCCTGTTTAGCCCGTTTTACCTGGGCAGGCAGCGCCAGGAGACCCTGTCCATTTGCGAGCCATTGGCATTGTGCAAGGCGTGAACCTTGCCAAGTGCAAGCATCACTACGCCGTTGTCTTGGGCAGGGTGAAGAAGAAGCGTGAACCGCCTTCAGCCACGCGCTCATATCCGCAGCGGCCACCCTGGAGGGTGACCAGCCTCTGGGCAATGGAAAGACCCAGCCCTTTGGAGCTATGGGTCGCGTGGAGCTTCTCAAATGGATAGAACAAATTAGGCAGCTTGGCTTCTGCCACACCGGGTCCGTCATCCGTCACGCTGAATTCATATTCTTCCGGCAGCTCGCGCCAGTCCATCTTCACCGTCCGGCCCCGGCCCGTGTGGGTGACGGCATTGATGAGCAGGCTGGACCAGATGACCTCCAGCCAGGCCGGGACTCCTTCCACGGCAGGCCATTCGGTGACTTCTTCCATCTTCGTGCCGCGCTCCATGGCGGTGCGCTCCGCACCCTGGCGGGCCGCCCAGGCGATCTGGCCCATCTCCACAGGTTCCTTGAGCGGGTGGTCCACAGAGGCACGCACAAGCTGGCTCACGCGCTCGATGATCTTCAAGACAGCCTGGGTGGAATCGAACAGCGATCCGGTCAGCGCAGCATCCTCCTCGGAATGCTCGGAGAGGATTTCCTTCAGCAGCTCCGCCGTGGTAAAAATGCCGCTCAGCGGAGTACGCAAATCGTGGCTGATGCGGCGGGCAATGGTGAGCAGATCGCCGCGCAGTCGGCCGTTTTCCCGGATCAGCTCATGCTTCTGCAAGGCTGAGCGAAACACCTGCGCCAGCAACTGGCCATGCCAGTCCTCCGCCGGAATGACGTCCAGACCGGTGCTCTGGATGCTGTCACTGAGACACACCACCGGCCAGCGGGCCATGCCGTCTTCCTGGCTGAGCTTGATGGCAAGCTGTAGTTCAGCCATCTCTGGCTGGACCAAAATCATCAGGCTTTTCCCGCCCGCTCCGCTGGCCTCTGCCGCAGCCTTTTCGATGGAATCCGTTTCCTCAACCCTGCATGGACCAAATGCACGGCTTATCCCTTCAAGTATCGCGGTATGGGCCAGGACGTTTCTTGGGGAGAACAGCAAATGCACAGTCAGCATGGTCATGTCAAAAGGGTCTGCAAATATTCGGACGCGAAACAAGGGGGTTCAATTTAAATCGAATCCGGGGCCGGATCTGCGTGCAGCAATTTGGGCTCTGCGGCCATGGCGGTTTTAATGGCCTGGTCCAGAGACTGCATCTGCACCGGCTTGGTCAGATGCAGGACAAAACCGGCCTCCTCACTCCGGCCCAGATCCTTTTCCATGCCATATCCGCTGAGGGCGATGCCTTTGAGTCCATACAGCCTGGCCACCTCTTTCATCAGTTCATATCCGTTACCATCCGGAAGCCCGATGTCAGAAATCAGCAGGTCATACTCATGGCTTGCGGCCAGTTCCAGGGCCGCCCTGACGCTGCCAGCCGCCTGGATCTGGTAGCGACGGCGCGTCAGCAACTGGGTCAGCGCACTGCGCGTCGGCTCATGATCTTCCACCAAAAGAACGCGCGTCACCTTGGTACCAGCAGGTCTGGCAACCCGCTGCTGGACAGGAGACGGAACACGGTCACAGGTATCCGTAGACGATGGCAGGGAGATGATGAAAGTGGCCCCCTCCCCTGGCCCGTTGCTTCTGGCCTGAATGCTGCCAGAGTGGCTCTGCACCAGCATCTGGCAGATGGCCAGGCCCAGCCCCAGGCCGCCAAAACGATGCGAGCCGCCCTCTCCCGCATGATCTCCCTGCGAAAAGGCGTCAAAAATACGCTCCAGTTCCGGCCCGGAGATACCGATGCCGGAGTCTGTGATGCGGATCTCGATGGCCTTTTTCTCCGGGAGGCTGGTCGTGGCCAGGGTGATGATGCCGCCTTCCGGTGTGAACTTCACCGCGTTCTTCAGGACATTCCAAAAGACCTGCTGCAGTCTCACGGCATCACCCATCACCATCGGATTGGCCGCATGCAGTTCCTGTTTCAAGGCCAGATGTTTGGCATCAATCTCAGGGGCCACATTGGCCACCGCATCCGCAATCACCGTGTGCAAATCCACCGGCACACGCTCCAGCACCATCTTACCCCGGCTGATGCGCGTGATGTTCAGCAGGTCATCAATCAGGCGGGCTTCCAGCTCCACATTCTTGCGGATGGTTTCAAAGATGGCCCTGACCGGCTCCGGAATTTCCGGGTCATTGGCGGCCTCGCTGGACAGCAGCAGGATGGGGTTCAACGGGGTGCGCAGTTCATGGGACAGCGCGGCCACAAAATCATCCTTGGCACGGGAGGCTGCCAGGGCCTCATCACGTGCATGCTCCAGCTCCATGGCGCTTCTTTTCCGCGCTGTCACATCCGACTTCAGGCCGATGAACCCGATGACCGAACCGTCCAGTGCCCGCTCCGGAACATAGACGACGCTCACCCAGCGCAGGCCAAGTTTGGCGTAGGGAATTTCGATTTCGAATTCTACACGCTCTCCGGCAAGTACGGTTTTCAGATGCGGCTGAACGGCAATAAAGGCATCCTTTCCCAGCACCTCACGGATCTCTTTCCCCACGATGTACTCCGGATCCAGACCAAAGCGCTCGGCATAGGGGCGGTTCACATACTTGTAGCGGCAGTCCAGGTCAAACCGGGCCAGAAGTACGTCCGCATGGTCCGTCACCACCCGCAGTTGCTGCTCGCTCTGGCGCAGGCGGGCCTCGGCCAGCAGCCGCTCTGCAGCCTCCTGTTCCAGACGCCGCACATGCGTTTCCAGCTCTTCATTCTTCTGAGCCAGCGCCAGGCGCTGGATTTCCAGCTGCCGTTGAATCCCTGCTTTCTCGGCTGCGTTCTCCACCGCCCGGCGCAGGACGATGGCATTGACCGAGGCCTTTGGCACAAAATCATGGGCACCGCTCTGCATCGCCTCCACCGCACGTTCCACCTCCTGGTTGGAGGTGAGCATGACGATGCCAAACGCATGCTCGCCGTAACTTTCGACGATCTTTTTCACCAGGCTGACGCCGTCACTGTCAGGCAGGTTAAAATCCAGCAGCACGCAGTCAGGCAGCTCCTGGGAGAGCAGCTGCATCGCCAGCGTGGCGGTGGGTGCATCCCGGATCTCACAGGGCACTGCCACGCCGCGGGTCAGATGGCGGCGGAAGATGATGCAGTCCGTCTGTGAATCTTCGACAATCAGTACCTTGAGCGGAGCAAGCTGGGCCATGGCAGCACGGGCATGGAAAAGTGTCTGTTGATTCAGGAGGCCATTTCATCCGGCTTGTCCAGAATGCTGGCGCTTCGTGGCGGCACAGGCAGTCGCACGGCCTCCACCCAATAATCCACCAGCAGCTCCACCGCACGCTTGAAAGACCCGTAATCGGTCTGTTTCACGTGATACGAATTGGCCCCGTGCTCATAGCACCAGGCGATGTCGTGAGGACTGCTGGAAGTCGAGAAGATCACAACCGGAGTGCGTTTCAAACGCGGATGCTGACGCACTGCCAGGAGCACCGAACGTCCGTCCACCCCAGGCAGATTCAGGTCCAGCACGATCAGGGCCGGCAGCACAGGCAGCGGCCGGTCAGGCAGCAGCGGCGCCTTCAGCATGTCCAGCACCTGCTCGGCGCTCACACAACGCTGCAACCGCACCGGAGCGGGAGCCTTGGAGCGCAGAACGATGCGCTCCAAAGCGGCATAGTCCTCATCGCTGTCTTCCACCACAAGGAAGGAGGGATTGATGATCTCATTCATGGTGTGGCGGGATCCTGTTCTAAAGTGAAATAAAAGGTGGTTCCCTGACCTGGCGCGGACTCCAACCACATCCGCCCACCGTGACGCTCAATGATTTTGCGGACGATGGTCAACCCAGCTCCGACTCCTCCACCATACTCCTCCCTGCCGTGAAGTCTCTTAAAGATTTGGAAAACCAGGGTTTTATGTTCAGCAGCGATGCCGATGCCGTTGTCCCGCACGAAATAAATGGCCGCATGAGTGAGCGTGGCCGGCTGCCACCCGATTTCAATTTGAGGCGGTTTTTTATCGTTATACTTGATGGCATTGCTCAGCAAATTGGCGAATACCTCCCCAAGCCGGTCAGCATCTCCAAAGGTCGGAGGCAGATCTTTGGCCACCGTGATCTCGACCTGGCTCTCCTGCACACGCGCCACCACCATTTCCAGGGCATCTTGCACGACGGCATTCATATCCACCCGGTAGGTCTGAAGTTCGGCTCTCGAAAGCCTGGAATAGTATAACAGAGAGTCCAGCAAAGTCTCCATGCGCTCCGTCAGCCGCATCATGGTGCGGAGGTAGTTGATCCCCTGCTCATCCAGCTGCGCGCCACAGTCCTCCAGGATGAAATTGGAAAAATTGCTGATGCCGCGCAGAGGCTCCTTCAGATCGTGGGAGGCCACATAGGCAAAGGAGTCCAGCTGGCGGTTGCGCTCATCCAGTTCGGCATTCAGCCGGGTCAGGTGCTCGGCACGGCGGACTTCCGTTTCAAGGATAGTCTGGCGCAGAGCGCGAGCCGCCTCGGTTTCGCAATTCAGCCAGGGCCGGGAGCGGCCGCGCACCTCCTGCTGCCAGAGTTCAAAGGACTTGCGCGGCGTGAGCCGGTCCCCGTGCGGTCCGGTTTCCACGGGTTTGGTGGGATCTCCCGCCCAGTTACGCGTCTGGGTTTCCTCACGGCGAAACCACATTAGATAGGCCGGTGCCTGCCTGGAGAGGCGAGCGGCCAGCAGACCGCTGGCTGTGGCGGCCGCCGGCTGCCACTCAGGATAGTGGCCCCCCAGGTGATCGGTGGACCAGACGGCCTGCTCCTGCGACTCAGCCAGGCGAATGGCCAGGGCACGGACGGCTGTGGCATCCGGGGTCCGGCCTCTCAGGTGCACCATGTCATTATAAAGCAGGGCGGAGCCCTCCGCCTCAATACCCGCCAGCGTTTCTCCCCGGCTGTGGATCAGCGTGTGGTAGAACTCCGGTTGCAGGATCATCGCATCCGCCAGCACCCGGTGTTCCTGCTGCAGGCGCAGCATGTATTCATGCTGCTCCTCATTCTCTTTGCTGCCCACCTGGAGGGAAAGCATGTGGGCCAGAAACTCACAGGCCATGCGGGTGGAGTGCGCCACGTAGCGCGGAGAGTAATGATGGCAGGCAAACAGGCCCCACAGCTCCTCCCCAACTACGATGGAGATGGACATGGAAGCTGTCACTCCCATGTTTTGAAGATACTCCGCATGGATGGGAGACATGGACCGGCTCACACAGTAGCTCATGTCCAGCGGCTCACCATTGTCCGGCCGGAGACGCGGCAGCAATGCCACCGCCTGGTAGCGGACGTCCGGATTCAGACGCAATTGCGACCTGACAAAAAGCTTGCGCGCCTGTTTGGGAATGTCCGATGCCGGATAATGCATGCCCAGGTAGGACTCCAGGTCGTCCCGCCGTGCCTCAGCGATGATGTGGCCCGATGCATCATCCGCAAAACGGTACACCATGATCCGGTCAAAGCCGGTAAACCGCTTGACATGCTCCGCCGCACGCTGGCAGAACTCCACCACCGAGGTGCTGCTCTGCAGATGGCTGAGGGTGTGCTTCAGAGAAACATAAACCTCATCCTGCACCATGGACGCCTGGTCCGTCCATGTCTCCAGTTCCATGATGAGAACGCCCTGATACCGGTGCACCAACACTTCGAAAGACTGTCCTGCCGGACCCACCTGGAGCGGTGGCAGGTAGTGCGGTGATGCCTCCAGATCCTTGGTCAGGATCTGCTTGCGGAGATAGTCCATATCCTGGGCGGAAATGAGCTCTGGCAGGTCCATTTGCAAGAGCCCTTCCAAATCCAGCCCCAGGCGCTCCGGAGCATTGGCTGTCGCCTGCAGAATGCTCAGTGCAGGTTCCTCCAAAACCAGGAGAATGGCATGAGGCTGGACGGAACCGGGAATATGGATGGGCTCCCGGTCGCAATTGGTCAGATCTACAGGGTCGGACATGAAGAGTGAGGCTGATGAAACCAGCGGGCAAAGGTGTCAAAGGTGCTTTGCGCAGCGGCGGCAGCCAGCGGCTCAATGGCCGGATCCCTTGTTGAGCAGGCTTCCGCCCATTCTCCAAAGAGGCGCCAGTTTGGCAAGGTCTTCGCTCCGTAACCGGCAAAAAAACGTCCCCCGTTTTCAAGAGTTATGGGCAGATGCTGCTGCAAAAGCCGGCTAATCACCTGCCCGCCTAATGTAGATCCCTCAAGCACATAAAGACATCCAATAGCATTAGCCAGGCCCGACACCTGCGGCAGGGTCTGGCATTCTGCAAGATCCAGCCCCTCCTGAGGCTCTGCGCCCAAATGCGCCAAGTCTTCCACAAGCCAAGGCGTCTTGCGCCGATCATCAAAATCAAATCCTGCCTGCTGCCAGTCCACCGCCTCGGCCAGCCTGGCCTCCAGCGGTGCATAAAGAGTATAAAAACGCTCCAGCAAATGGCGGTAGTCATCACGCGTTTTGAAATGACGCGTGATGTCCATCTGCGCTTCCAGCGCCAGGTGCTTTTCAGCCGTTTTGGTTTTGAGGGTGGTTAGCAGGGCCATTGAAGGGTTCACACGAGATCGTATCCCATGCCTGAACCGGATGGGCGGCCCAAGCATTTTATTCCCGTTAACCGTCTGAATTCGCAGTATCAGCGCGGCTCACGCCCCGTCGTCTCGATGAACTGCTGCCGCAGGCTGTTGTAGCTGCGCTCCCACTCATCCATGGCATGCTGGTATTCCACGATCTGCTTTTCCAGCAGGGTCACACGCTGCTGCATGTGGGCATCGCTGCTGTTGCTTTTTTGCAGGTCCGGCCACTGGGCGCCGACAAGGGTGTTTTCCGTCGTGCGGGTGTGCTGCGGGCTGAAGCCGAAAAAAGGCAGTTCGGAAAGACGGGATTCCGTGCCGTTCACGCAGTTGATCAGCACCACGCTCCCATCCACCTGGCCGGTGGCCAGGAATTCCTGGATAGTGGCCACATTGGTGGGGCCGTAGAGATACTGGTCCGGCATCTGGATGAGCCAGTCCATTTGCAGGTCCAGGATCATGGGCGCGCGCTGCCAGGTCTCCCGTCCGTCATTGGACAGCTTGTCCATGGGGGAGATCTTGGCCTCACTGGCCCAGCCGAGCAGTGTTTCCGTGGTGATGGGGCCGTACTCCTGTTTGTCGGCGGCTTTAATAAGATGCCAGGTGGTGTCAGACATGATTTCAATTTAACGCGTCCGCACTTCCCATGGAAAGCACAAACATTTTCTTCATACCAAATGACGTCCCAGCGTCACTTCCAGGTTTTTTTCCACCACGGCACCCATGCTTTCACAGCGGTCAAAAGCATCCGTATTGTGGTATTCACCCAGCTCACGGGCCAGTTGCGCCACCTTGTCCGCCGGCTCGCGCGGATTGTTTTTCATAATCTGTAGCAGGGCTGTGATGCGCTGGTGCTCGCTGATGTAGCGGCGGGCGATCAGGCTGCGCTCCTCGTCCTGATACTGGTTCATGGTCGGTAGGTTCAGCAGCTTTCCGCACAGCCACACCACCGGATTGTTCTCCTTGAAAAACTGCGGCAGGTAGATGCTGCGCCGCCCTTCATAGCTCTGCTGGTCAAAGTCAATGGCCCGCACCCGGTACTGCACGTCCTCGAAGTCCGGCGTGATATCGATGACGTAATTGTAGCTGCGCATGTCGCCCAGCAGGCGCAGGAAGCAGCGCTCACTGAACTTCACAAACTCCTTGGCGATGCGCACCTTGTTCACGTCTGGCCGGTCCAGGTGATCGCGGATGAAGACATCCCCAGGCACGCCAGCGATGTGCTCCTCCACCAGGGTATTTCGCTGCGCCAGGTAATTGATCCGGTTCGGCGAAAGCAGATGCTCCAGCTCCAGGCCATACACGCGGGAGGCATCCGCCGTCTTCACATAAAAATGGTCATAGTTGTCGTTATACTGGTTCACCACCCGGATGCGGAAGGGACGGGAGTTTCCAAACTCGCAGTAGTCCACCCGCTCCACAAAAAGGTGGGGGACCGCATGCAGATCACCCGTTCGCAGCAGGGAATAAATGCTCGTCAGCCGCGGATAAAGCTCATCTTGACGATCTCGCGGATACAGCACGCTGGCCCAGTGTGTGGGATTGCCGTTTTTGTCATCCAGCGGATAGCTCTCCGTAAAGCCCAGCAGGTCCTTATAGGAGGCAGGCAATGAATAGTGCCTGCCGAATTCATCCAGATAAGTCTCCAGCTCATCGGTGACCGGCAGGAAATCTTTGCGCTTGGTGATGAGGATGTCGGAAGCCATAAAACAAACCGGATGCTGACGCAGCCTGCAGTCCAGGCCGGGGATAAAAAGTAACTCAGGCCACACTCTTTTTCACCGGCCCGCGATACCAGCCATAGGCGATGAAAGCCGCCCCAACGAGAATCATGAAAAGGGAGAAAAACTGCCCACGGGTGAGCCCCATGATGGCCTCCGAGCCAGAATCCGGCTGCCGGACGAACTCCAGGCTGATCCGGGCCACCGCATACAGGATGAAAAACAGACCCGTCAAAATGCCATGCGGCAGGCGCGGATACAGCAGGCGCACCGACAGCAAGATCATGGAAAGAAACAGCCCCTCGCCCAGTGCCTCATAAAGCTGGGAGGGATGACGAGGATGCAGCATCGCCTCCAGTCCCGCCACACCTTCCGGCTGCGTCTGGAAAAAGCCGATGATCTCCGGGCTGTACTGAATCCCCTGTGGCAGCGATACCGGTGTGCCGCCCTGGACGACAAAGTCTTCATGCAGCAGCTCCGTGGGAAATTTCATCGCCCAGGGCACCGTCGTCACCCGGCCAAAAAGCTCGCCATTGATGAAATTGGCAATGCGTCCGCAGAAGACCCCCAATGGGGCGCCGCAGACAATGGTATCTCCAATGCCCGTCCAGGAGATCTTGTGTTTGCGTGCATACCACAGACAAAACAGGGCCACTCCGGCGATGCCACCATGGCTGGCCATGCCGCCCTGGTTCAGCAGAAACAGGCTCCAGGGCGCCTCCACAAAATGATCCCAATCATAGAGCAGCATGTAGCCCAGCCGCCCGCCCAGCACCACGCCGAAGAGCGCCACCATGGTGATGAAATCCGCCACCTGCTCCGGTTTGATTTCTGAAAGGCCTTTGCGGGCCAGATAGTGCATGACCAGATAAGTCAGATAAAACCCCAGGACATACGCCAGACCGTACCAGTGCACGGCGAAAGTGTCCGTAAACCGGATGACGTGCGGGCTGAGGTCGTGCAGATAATAAGCAAGGAGGTCAGTCATACAAACATGCCGCCTTTCGTTTCAAATCATGCCCCTGGCAAGCAGCAGGCGGTGAAAGAATGATCCGAAATTTTCACCCGCTCCATTTCCCCCAGTTACAGCTCCCCTGCCCTGACCACCCAGATGACCAGCTTTTTTCCCTGATAACGCGGAATGGAAAAGTCCGGCCACGCCTTGTCAGTGACCTCCAGCGGACGTCCCAGCAAGGCTCCGAGTTGCGTCGGAAAAGCCGCCGGCGCATCCTTCACGGAGTTGGGATGAAAGCTGAGTTTATGATCGTCAAACACACGTACCAGGCTGCTTCTCATCACCAGCACGGGAGAGCCAAAAGTATCCTCAAGCCCGCGCAGGCCCACCATCTGCGTGGACTCCGCCTCCCACTCGTCCTCGGAATTTGCACCCGTCAAAGCACGTGCCAGATCCCCGATGTCCTGCCGCTCGATGAACTGGGCATCCACCATGGGAGTTTCTTCTTTGACCACCTGCGGGTAAGTCTTGCGGATGTGGCGTGATGTCAATACCGCCACTTCCTTCATCGTTTCCGCCGTCCAGTGGGAATCCTGTTTGAAGTAAAACGGCTGGCGGTTCTTCATGTCCCAAAAACTGACGGGCAGCTCCAGGACATCCACTCCGGCAGCGCGCAGGCGCTCCAGTTCCTCCTTATACCCTGGCTGGAGCACAGGAGCCCAGTAGGTCGCAGGCAGGACCGGCTCAGGATAGAGCGAGACCTTGTCCGGTACCGGCAGCAGCAACAGCTTCGCTCCCTGCTGCTCCAGTTCTTTTTTCAGACTCAGCACCTTTTCCGCGAGCCCTGGTTTTTTACGTTTCTGAGTCAGCCGGTCAATTTCCTCAATGGGATAAAGCCAGCCGTCATTGCCGCTATACACCGGGACTGCATCCCACCAGCGAAGAGGCTGGGAAAAGCCAGGGATTGCCAAACCGGCCAGGAAGGCCACAAAGGCGAAGCAGCAAAACAAACCCAGCCCCCTGACCGCCTTGCGCACCGGCTGCGGCCGCTCCATCCACCAGGAATATCCGGGCACAGCCACCGCTGTCAGCACCGCGCCCCACATCACCCAGCCGACCTGCCAGGTGGTAAGCCTGCGGTCCAAAAACAGCGCATACACGGTCTCTGCAGGCGGATTAAAAAGCACCCTCCATTCTTCCACCGCCGCCGCCCAGCTTCCCTTGTAGATCAGCGGCATGCTCAGCACAAACAGGCACACACCCAGGACACCGCGCGCCTGCCTCGGCACACGAAACCAGCCTGCGTGACGGCCTAACAAAAAGTCTAGAACAATCAGCAATCCGTGCAGCAGGAGCCAGATCACCAGGCCCTCCGAGAAACCGTGCAAGGAAAGCAGCATCACCATGGCCACACCCGCGAGCACACTCCGCCAGGCGGGAAATTCAGGCCGGGCCCCCGGCCCCCAACGACTCCAGAAATCCACGGCGCTGCCAGCCCAAAATGGATCGCGGACAAATGGGATCCTGACTCCTGCCAAAAGCATGCCCAAATCCAAAGCGACGGATGCCAACAAGAATGTACGGAGGGCAAAAGAAAGCATCCCAATAAATGCCGACCAGCCATTGTGGGCATCAGGCAATGCCTCATGGCAAAGGAGGTGGATTCCATGCATAGGAAGCACCAGCAAGAGCATCTTCGCCATGGAGAGCCCTGCAATGACAAGCTTTTCCCAAACATCTCGCTTCCCTCTCTTTAGATTGGCAAAGTTGCTGCCTGCCAAAAACAGCAGGACAGCAAAAAATAGCACATCAACGAAAAAACCGTTCATTCAACGCTCATACTTGTAGTGAACCCTCCAGCACTTCAACCTCAAACCGGCTTTCTTCCGGGTGCCATCAATGACGCTTCCATCTGCCGCAGCGCCTTCACCACCTCGGGCCGGATGATCATCCCGGGCCGCGCCTCCTTCATCTGTGCCAGGGCCGCTTCCGTCGTGCCGCCGCTTTGCAAAAGCCAGGCTCCCACTGCCGCTGCCGTGCGGGAATAACCGGCTTTGCAATGCACAAACACGATGCCGTCCTTGCGCGCTTTTTCAATGAATGCCGCCGCTGCAAAGAGCTGCTCCTGCGTCGGTGCTGTCAGGTCCGTCACGGCAATGTTCCGGTATCCGGGCAGATCACGAAAGGCTTTCGGTGCTTCAAATTCCGCTGTCAGGTCCAGCACATGCGTCACCCCGTCTTGGACCATTTCATAAGCCGCATCGTGATCCGGGACTGACCCCATCCAGACACGCGGCGTCAGTTGATCCCATTTGGCCGATTGCCGCCGGTACCACCACCAGGAGATCTCCTGCCCGATAAACCAGGGTGCCAGCAGCCACTGCGTCATGACCGGCAGCCGTCCTTTGTTTTTTCCCAGCACCAGCGCCCCGGCCCCAAAATACGCTGCCGAAACCGTCCCCAGAGCCGCCGCCGGCCAGGACAGCAGCAGGGACCACGGCATGTTCATCTGGCAGGCCAGCAGCAGCACAAACGCCGCCCCCAGGTAATAAAACCCGATGCGTCTGTTCACGGCTGCCTTCCTTTCATGCGCGTCTGGGATAACATGAAAAATCACGGCAGCCAGTAAAAACCCTCCCAGCACATCCACCAGATGATGCTGCCACGTCAGCAGTGTGGAGATCCCGATGAGGCTGAACCAGACATGCAGCATCATGCGAATGATCCCGCTGGAGTGCCGAGCATAGTGCACCGCCATAATCGTCCGCAAAACAATGTGCAAACTTGGAAAAAGATTGTGCGGCGCATCCATCGCCTGGATCGCCCCGAACCAGGATGCAAACATCCCTTCCGTGACCTGCGGCCTCTGCCAGGCAAGCTCCAGCGGAATGATCATGAAACAGGCCCCGGCCACCAGATTGGTCAGCACCAGCCGCTTCTTCAGCACCTGGAGCTCATTCCGGTCCCTGCATAAAAAGGGCGCGACCACAAAGAACGCATCCAGCGACCAGTAGGGAACGATCATCCATTCCACCACCGGAATCATCCGCTCCCAGGCAAATGCCGCCGTCTGCACATCCGGGCGCAGACCGGTCAACCAGTTGCTGGCGTTGTAAATGACCAGGAAAACCATACTGGTCCAGGCACTGACCCATGCAGCCTGCCAGAAGGTGGGACGTCGAGAGGGCGGGCTCATGGAATCAGGCTTTTCTGGCCACACTGATGGTGAAGATGCCGGATGGATCCGTCTCCTGCCGCTCCTTCACAAACCCTGCCGCCCGCACCAGGTCATCCATCTCCTCCTGCGTGCGCCGCCGCATGATCCACGGCTGCCCTTCCCGGTTCGTCAGGACATGGGCAATGAACTTCAACTGTGGATGCCACGGCTGGTTCGTATAGACCAGCCTCGCACCAGGTGCCATCGCATCCCCCAGTCCCTTCAGCGATTCCAGCACCGGTTTGTTGGCATTAAACAGCTCGTATAAGCCAGATACCACCGCCACCATCGGCGGCGGATTCAGCCCCGCCAGGGAGGATCGGTCAAATGCATCCGCCTGCACAAAAGTCACCCTTTCTGTTAGGCCCAGCCCCTCCGCCGTCGCCCGCGCCGTGTCCAGGTTTGGCTGCTGGTAGTCGCGCAGCGTGGCCGTGACAGCCAGTTCCGGATGGTCATGCAGCGTCTGCAAAACATAACGTCCGCCGCCGCAGGCGATGTCCACCAGATGCGGTGTGGGCCCTGCCTGCGCCAGCACATCCGCCAGCACCCGTTGCAGCATTTTTCCACGCCAACGGATGCCCGTCCACCCCGGACTGTCCAGGTAGGACTTGTCCATCAGCCAGCCCAGGCCCAGCTTGCCTGAGGGTTTGTTTTTATAGACATAGTCCAGCGTGCGGCCTGAATCAAAACCCGCCTCCCATCCCAGCGCGATGCCCTTGCTCAGCCGGCCGAGTGTTCCAAACATCAGCCTCGTCACCCGCGATGTAAACTCATCGCGTGTGGACGCCAGTTCATCCCGCTCCGTGCGGGTATGTCCACGGTCATCCGCATCCAGCAGCGGCACCGGCTTTTCCGATGGAGCGTCGAACAGCCTCTGAGCAAACGCCCGCACCCGGTTAAACACCACCTCCCGCTGCGCCTCGTGGAAGATCGCATGGTAAAAACCATGCAGCTTGTAAAACTCCTTGTCGGATGATCCCAGCCTTTCGAAAAACTCCCGCTGCGCGCCCTCCTCTACCACCCAGTCCTGACCCGCGCTGAAAACCAGCGTCGGCACACGGATCGCCGCCGCATCTTCCACCACCCGCCGGGCCGTGTCATAGAGGTCCAGGAGAATGTTCACCGAGATCTCTTTGAAGATCTTTTCATCCTGGTTATACGCCCGCTGCTGTTCCGGGTCATGCGTCAGCACGCGGGATTTCACATAACTTTTCACCACACCGCCCGGCAGCAGCTTCTCCTTGGCCCGCAGCAGCGGCACCGCCAGCGGCACATACAGTTTCACTTTGAAGGCCGGCGTGCCCAGCACCAGTCCGCGCAGCCGGGGCGCATAGTCATGCACCCAGGCCGCCGCCACCACCGCGCCCACACTGTGCGCCACCAGCACGATGTTTTCACGGGCGATGGCGTACGTCTTCTCGATGTGCTGAAAAAATTCCTCCAGGTCCCGGATCACCACACCCAGGTTCTCCGCCCCGCCCCGTGGCCCGGGAGACTCCCCATGTCCGCGCTGGTCCCAGGCAAACAGGGCCGTGTCCGGCATGTCCAGCGCACCGGCCAGCTCCAGCATCCGGCCGGAATGTTCATGCCCACGATGCAGCAGCACGATGGCCTGTTTCGCCTGATAAAAGGGCAACCACGCCCGGTAAAAAAGCCCGGCCCCATCATGCGAAGGAAACGTGTGCGTGGTCATAACTGAAGATGGTGTAGGATTCATTATCATAGCAAGCATGGATTCGTGAGATTGATCTTGACCCTGATCAGGATCATCTTCCCATGCGGGGAATTTTGAAAAAACGGATCATCGCCTTTTTCAAAAGCTGCGTGATCCTTTTCCCGCTGGTAATGCGCATGGTTCATTGCTTACTCTCCTTTTCATTCTTTCCCCCATCACCGCCATGGCCTCAGACACCTCCGTTTCCCTCAAGAACCTCACCCTGCTGGGGAAAGAAAACCTTCCCTCCAAAGGCGGCTACCTCATCCTGCCCAGCCAGCTAAGGCACCTGGACCTCCAGCGGCTGGAAACCTTCCTGAGCGGACATCCCATCGTCTATCTCATGGAGCAGGGCGCGGCATTCTCCCCCCAGCTCAAAGCCCATGTCGAGCAGGACTCCGTCCACACTCTCGTCATCGCCCCGGACCTCACGGATGCCCACGCTTACCGCAAGGCCGTCACGGCCGAGATCGAAAAAGGCTCCGTCATCATCTACCTCCCTGCCGAGGCCGCCACCGGCACCGCCCCTCTCACCACCGTCCCCGGTGCGAAGCTGGAGTTCCTCCTCAAAGCCGCCTGCCCTGTCCTCCCCGTCTATGTCCAGGCCACCGCCGATGTCGCCCTGGCCATCGAGCCCGCCTGCGATGAAACCTCCGTCGTGATGGCCATCGGCCCGCTGCTTCCAGGGGAAGACATCACCCTGGCCGCCTATCAGGAGTCTCTTTTCGTGCTCGCTGAAAAATGCTTCAGCCAGCATCCGGCCCTGTCTATGCACCTGGCCTACGCGCTGCTCAAAGGCCTGAAGCGCCACGGCAGCCGCAATCACGTCCTGGATGGCAAGGACGACAAGGAACTCGGTTACGACAAAGTTCTGGCCGTCGGCATCGCCCTGTCCAAGGTCATCAAAACCGAGACTAACAAAAAGCGTGTCGGCATCATCCTGCCTCCCGGCCTGGGCGGACTCATCGCCAATGTCGCCGTCCTGCTGGCTGGCAAGATCCCCGTGAACCTCAACTTCACTGCCGGCCGCTCAGCCATCGAATACGCCATCAAATCCGCCGACCTGGACCGGTTCATCACCGCCGACATTTTCGTGCGCAAGATGCAAACCTTCCCCTGGCCGCCCACGAAACAACTCATCCTCATCGAGCGCCTCCTGCCCAAGCTCAAGGCCAAGATCGCCCTCTGGCTCGGCCTCAGCAAAGTCCTTCCCGCCTCCCTCCTCGCCACCATTCTCGGTGTGCCCAAAAAAGGCGGCGATACCGAAGCCGTCCTGCTTTTCACCAGCGGCAGTTCCGGCAATCCCAAAGGCGTCGCGCTCACCCATCGCAACGTCCTGGCCAATGTCATTCAGTTCAGCAGCCGTCTGAGCTTGAAGGCCAACGACAGCATCCTCGGCAGCCTCCCGCTCTTCCACAGCTTTGGCAGCACCGTCACCCTCTGGTACCCTATCATCAGCGGCCTGAACCTCGTCACCTACCCAAGTCCTCTCGAGACCAAAAAGCTCGGCGAGCTCATCGAAAAACACCGCGTCTCCCTCCTCATCGCCACGCCCACCTTCCTGCGCGGCTACCTGCGCGGCGTCAATCGCGAGTCCCTCACCTCCCTGAAGATGGTCGTCACCGGGGCGGAAAAACTCCCCACCACCGTCTCCACCGCCTTTGAGCAGCGCTTTGATAAAAAAGTCTTCGAAGGCTACGGCCTCACCGAGACCTCCCCTGTCTCCAATGTCAACCTCCCCGATCCCGTCCCCCTCGGCAGCGAGGACAGCGGCTACGTCTGGATCCCCAATCACCGCCCCGGCAGTGTCGGCCAGCTCATCCCCGGCCTCGCCGTCCGTATCACCCATCCGGAGACCAGCGAACCCCAGTCCCTGCACAGCAGCGGCATGATCTGGTTCAAAGGCACCAATGTCTTCACCGGCTACCTTAACGACCCCAAACGCACCGCCGAGGTCATTGATGAAAACGGCTGGTTCCGCACCGGCGACATCGGCCGCGTGGACATGGACGGCTTCCTTTACATCGAAGGCCGCCTCAGCCGCTTCTCCAAGATCGGCGGCGAAATGGTTCCTCATGAAACCGTCGAAGAAGCCCTCATCAAAGCCATGGGCCTGGAAAACGAAAGCGTCCGCAAGATCGCCGTTGTCGGCGTGCCCGATCTCGACCGTGGCGAGGCCCTCATCCTCCTCACCGCCATTCCCGGCGGCCCCGAGCACCAGGAGATCCTCGACCTCCGCTACCGCCTCCTAGAAAAAGGCCTTCCGCCACTTTGGATCCCCAAAAAGATGATCCGCGTCGCCGACATCCCGATTCTCTCCTCCGGAAAACTCGATGTCCAAAGCTGCGAGACCATCGCGAAAAGCGGTTCCTAAAGCATTCGGCCCCGGCTCCCCTCGAAGGGGAGCTTTGGCACTGAATCACCTTTCAGCGGCTCGCAGGGGCCTCAATGACCGTCTTCATCTCCGCTTGGAGCCGGGCCACAATTTCGGGTTTTTCAAGGTACAAGTTACGCGTTTCAGCGGAATCTTCACGGAGGTTGTAGAGCTGGCCTTTGGGATCACCCAAACCTGGTTTGATGAAACTGGGTTTTGTGAAACCTCCTGAACCGAGCTGGTCAATGTACTTCCAGTCGCCTGAGCGGACGGTCATCGCGCCGTTGCTGCCAGCACGCATCAGCAGGGTGCTGCGCAGACCTTTTCCCTCAGGCTGGCTGCCGGTCAGCACAGGCAGAAAACTCACACTGTCCGGTCCGGCCCCATCGGCCAGCTTCACGCCGCAGATCTCGGCAAAGGTGGCCAGCACATCCGTGAAACCGATCAACTGCGCACTCACAGATGCAGGCATCACCCGCCCCGGCCAGCGCACGATGAAGGGGATCCGATGGCCGCCCTCCCACGCATCGCCCTTCATGCCGCGAAGACCGTTGGCGGAATCATGGCCAAACTTTTCCACGTCCACATCATACCAAGTCGGGCCGTTGTCTGAGGTCATGATGACAAGCGTGTCCTGGGTCATTCCGGTTTCATCCAGGGCCGCCAACACACGGCCGATCTCGGCATCCACCATCGTGGTAAAGTCACCATACATCCCAGCTCCGCTTTTGCCGATGAACTCCGGCGCTGGCAGCCAGGGAGTGTGCGGTGCCGGATAGGCAAGGTAAAGCATCATCGGCTTATGACGGGAGTCATCAGAGGCGGATTTTGCCCCCGCATGTTGATGAATCACGCCCAGAGCTTCTTCAGTGAAAAGCGGAAGCACCTCCTTCAGCTCCAAACCCGGCGCGATGCCGCCCTCACGCCAAAAAGCTCCCTGGATCGGCGACCAGCCGTCCGAATTGTTTGCGGCGATTTGAGCCGTCGGCGGAGCCACGGCGCGGTCTCCACGGATATAAAAGTACGGTGGGATGTCAGTGGAGGCACGCATGCCAAAGAAGCTCTGAAAACCACGATCTACCGGCCCGCCTGGCAGTATTTGGTCGTAACCTTTTTCAAGGAAACCCAGGTGCCACTTACCCACCATCGCCGTCGCATAGCCCTGATCCTTCAGCAATGACGCCAAAGTCATTTGGCCTTCTTTAATCAGCGGCTCGGTAGGCCAACGGGACACATCGGTGCGGAAGGGGTATCGCCCTGTCATGAGGCCATAACGCGAAGGATGACAAAGCGGACCCGCAGAGTGCGCATCCGTGAAACGCATGCCTTCACGGGCCAGGCGGTCCATGTTCGGCGTCGGGATCTTGGAATCCGGATTGTAACACTGCGGGTCCCCATATCCCATGTCATCCACGAGGATGAGGACGATGTTTGGCAGGGCGGCAGAAGTGGACGCTGGAAAAAACAGCGTCACCAGGACGCAGGTCAGAATCAGAGATGAGGGGAAACGCATGCAGGAGCGAGATGCTTTATTATTTCAGATGTCCCTCATGCAGCTCACGCAGGCGGGCGGCGATGTCGGGATGTTTGTCGGCGAGGTTGGTCTTTTCGGAAGGGTCGTCTTTGAGGTTCACCAGCATGTTTTCCACCCGCATGCCCTGCCCGTCGTTGCTGCTGGTGTCGCGGGTGTTGCCGATGAGTTTCCAGTCGCCCTCACGCACCGCCCAGTCGGGATTTTTGGCTCCACCGACCAGCCAGTGCAGCGCATGGTTTTCATGAGGGCTTGGCGCTTTGGCATCGCGGATCACTCCCGCCAGACTGCGTCCATCCAGCCTGGCATCCGGCGGCTGGATGCCCGTCAGCTCCGCCAGCGTGGGCAGCCAATCACAGGAATGGGCGATCTGGTCGCGCACTTCATTTTGCGGCAGGCTTTTTGGCCAGGAGATGATGGCTGGCAGGCGGATGCCGCCTTCAAACAGGCTGAACTTTGCCCCGCGATATTTCCCCGGGCTGCCGCCGCCAAAGTGGGCACGCTCCTCCGTCGAGTGGCCGTTATCGCTTTGGAAAATGATGACCGTATTGTCACGCAGGCCGAGCTGGTCCACCTTGGCAAAGAGCTCTCCAAGGCGCTGGTCCTGCGCGGCCACAAAGGCGGCGTAAAGATTGCGCGGATAAGGCAGATGCCTGAAGTGTTCCAGCCACTTCGCATCGCCTTGATAAGGATAGTGCGGCGTGTTCAGCGCATAATAAATGAAGAAGGGTTTTTCACGATTTTCATCCATGAACTGCGAGGCCTCACGCACCATCAGGTCCGGGAAAAACTCGCCATCGTGATACACCTCCTCACCGTTGCGCCAGAGGTCGTGGATGTTCGGTCCGCTCCAGTAAAAGAAGTGCGAAAAGTTGTCAATGCAGCCGCCCATGTGACCGAAGCTGTGGTCAAAACCCTGCGCCATCGGCTTTGTCTCCGGCGTGTATCCCAGGTGCCACTTGCCGACATGCGCCGTGGCATAACCGGCGGCCTTGAACATCTCCGCCATCGTCACCTCCTCTGGCGGCAGCGCGCCCTTGCCTCCCTTTTGCGAAGAGCAATTGCCCGGCACACCCGCCCGCGCGGGCCAGCGTCCTGTCAAGGCTCCGGCCCGCGATGGTGAGCACACCGGTGCCGCAGAATAAAACTGCGTAAACCGCACCCCGCGCGCCGCCAGCGCATCCGTGTTTGGCGTCACCAAATCCTTGGCCCCATAACATCCCAGATCTTCGCTCCCCTGGTCATCTGCCATGATGAAGATGACGTTAGGAGGAGCGGATAAGGCTGTGTTTGAGAAGCTGAGGAAAAACAGCAGGAAGGTGATTGAAAGGATAGTTTTCATGCGGACTGGCTATGATTGAAAATCACGTAGCAGGCGGGAAACGCCGGTGTGGTCCGTCTTTATCTTTTGATTCCTGGGATCACTTTGAAACGGCCATTGTGCTCATGGGCAGTTGCCCCAAAATTTGACATTGAATACCGAGCCAGGAAACCACACTTTAGGATCATGACTTTGATATTGGATTTCCCGGACTCTTGGCAGCATCTGCTGGGACTTGATGCTGACAATCCGGCACAACGTGCGCGGGAGATGCTGGTGATTGAAGGTTACCGGGAAGGACGGCTCTCCCGTGGGCAGACGGCAGAAATGCTGGGGCTGGGGTTTCACGAAACCGAAGCACTCCTCAAGCGTCATGGCGCTGATCAGCAGGCAACTTGGGAAGAGATGGAGGCAGGCACCCAAGCTTTCAAAGCACTCCTCAGAGAATGAAAACCGGCCTGCTCGCTGTGGCCGATACCACCCCGCTCAATTATCTGATTCTCATCGGCTGCACCGACATTCTGGGGCAACTGTTCAAAGAGGTGCTCATTCCCAATGCTGTCCTGAATGAACTGAGGCATCCCAAGGCCCCCGTTGAGGTCTCCCGCTGGCTCATTTCGCTACCGGCATGGCTGCGAATCCAGTCCGTCACATGGACTGACCCAACGATTCAGCTCGGCGACGGAGAGAACGAGGCCATCAGCCTGGCGCTTGAGCAAAACATTCCCATCGTGATGATGGACGAGCGCAAAGGACGGGCTGCGGCAGAAGCCCGTGGACTACTACCCATTGGCACTCTCAACTTGCTCGATCTGGCCGATGAGGCCGGTTTCATTGACGGCATGCAGGCACTTCGTGAACTGCGAAAGACCACGTTCAGGGCCGAAGCCAAACTGATCTCCCAGTTTGAAAACAAGATGTCTGCGCGGCGAGTGTGATGAGGAAGTGGAGCGTGCATAAAAACCCGCAAGACCTCTTTGTCTTTTCTGACCAAGGATGTCAGGATGGCGGACATGAAAAGCAAATGGATCTGGACGGGCCTGATGGTCTTCATTTTGAATGCAGCGGCAGCGGAGCGGCCTAACATTGTGTTCATGCTGGCGGATGATCTGGGCTATGGCGATCTGCCAAGCTTTGGTGCCAAGGATGTGCAGACGCCGCACCTGGACCGGCTGGCCAAAGAGGGCATCAAGTTTACCCAAGCCTATGCGAACGGACCGGAATGCACCCCCTCCCGCACGGCCATCCACACGGGCAGGCATCCGCAGCGGCCCGGCGGCCTGGAGTGCCCGCTGGGCACGGGGAATGTGGGGCGCTATGACGATGCCATCCGCTTGCGCGAGAAGAACGACCTGGGCCTGCCTCCGAACATGGCGGTGCTGGCACCGGGGCTGAAGCAGGCGGGTTATGCCACGGCCCTCATCGGCAAATGGCATCTCGGTTATGAGCCGAAATTCAATCCGCTGGAGCAGGGATTCGACCGCTTCTTCGGCATCCTCGGCGGCAATGTAGACTACTACCGTCATGTGGAGCTTTCAGACCTGCCGGTCTTCATGGAGGACCGCCAGCCGGTGGCGCGTGAAGGCTACATGACGGACCTCTTTCGCGATGAGTCCGTGGCCTTTATCCGCCAACAGACCAAGGTGGAAAATCCCGCGCCATTTTTCCTCTTCCTCGCCTTCACCGCGCCGCATTTTCCCTTTCAGCCGCCCGGGACTGCGGACGAGCCGATGCCCACCGCCGAGCAATGGACCAAAGGCACCCGCGCCAACTATGTGAAGATGATCGAAAACATGGATGAGGCCGCCGGGGCAGTCATGGCAGCCCTGGCGGAAACGGGCGCGGACAAAAATACCCTCATCGTCTTTGCCAGTGATCATGGAGCCATGCAACCAGGCTCCAACGGGCCGTATCGCGACTACAAGGAAACATTGTTTGAAGGCGGCATCCGCACGCCTGTGCTCGCCCGCTGGCCCGGCAGGCTAAAGGCTGGCAGTGTGGATGACCGCCCTTGGATGCTGATGGACCTTACCGCCTCCATCCTGGCCCTGGCCGATGCCAAAGTGCCGGATGGTCGCCCACTGGATGGCCAGCCGGTGCTGGTGGACGTGATTGAAGGTCGCGAAAGCGCCCCGCGAGACTTCTACTGGCGGGCGCGGCGCGGTGACCGCACCTGGCGCGCCGTGCGCTCCGGCGGCTGGAAATGGATCTCCCGCGAAGACCCTGGCGACAAAGAAGAGTGGCTCTTCAATTTGAGCAGCGATCCCACTGAAAAGACGGATGCCAAGAAATCTCAAAGGGCCGAAGTGACCCGCCTCAAAGCTCTCATGATGAACTGGGAAACGGAGGTGAAGGCGGAGAGGTAGGATCGGCTTACTTCACTTTTGCTTCTCCTAACTTCGCAAGCAGTTCGCGGACGACATCAGGATTGTCGGCGGCGTGGTTGCGGGTTTCTTCGGGGTCGGTTTGATAGTCGAAGAGTTCGATGCGGCCATTTTTACCATCCACGGATAGGCGCCAGCGGTCGGTGCGCAAGGTGCGCTGGTTGGCGGTCCAAAATCCATGGGCAGGCTTGGCGGAGGGGGCGGCGGGATCTTCCAACTGCGGGCGCAGGCTGTGGCCATCCAGGCTGGCGGGAGCAGGCAGGCCGCAGAGGTCGGCCAGTGTGGGGAAAAGGTCCACAGTTTCAACCGTCGCGGCGCTGGTCTGGCCGGGGGATTTGAGACCTGGGTGGCGGATCATCATGGGCGACTTCAGCGCCCGTTCATAGAGGCAGTGCTTGCCCCAGATGGCGTGCTCACCCAGCAGGAAACCGTGGTCGCTCCAGAGGACCACAATGGTGTTTTCCTCCAGCCCGGCCTCGCGCAGAGCGGTGAGCACACGGCCCACCTGCGCATCCATGTAGCTGATGCAGCCGGCATAGGCCTGGCGCATGAGGCGCGCATATTCGGGATCGGTTTCCGGGTCACGACCGGCTTCATGACCATAGTTGCCGCGAAACTCGCCGCCGTCATACCATCCGGCTGGCCAGTCCGGTTTGGCAGCGACTTCCGGCTTAGGATCGGGCACATTGTCAGCATGCAGATCATGCCATTTTTTGGGTGCGGCAAAGGGCAGATGAGGTTTGAAAAAACCGACACCGAAGAACCAGGGTTTGTCCTGTTTGGCCAGCGCCTTCAACGTAGAAACAGCCTCCGCCGCCACCCACGCATCCGGGTAGGCTTCATCCGGTCCGTCAAAGGCCTGCCACGGGGGCGACTTGCCGCGCTCACGGGGCACGCCATTGGCATAGCCATGCATCATGCCTTCGGCCGTGGTCCAGGGCGCTTTGGGCACCCAGCAGCGGTCCCAGGCGCCGGGCAGTTCCTCCGGCCCCACCATCCAGTCCTTGCCGGTGAGGCCGCCGGGATAGTGGCTGATCTTGCCCATGGCCAGGGTCTGATAACCATTCTGCCGAAACACCGCCGGCAAGCTCTGCGCACCCCATTCCTTTTGTGTTTTGGCCACCGCATCATTCGTGACATGAGCAGGCACGGTGGGATAACGCCCGCGCAGAAGGGCACAGCGCGAGGCTCCGCAGGTGGGCACCTGGACATAGTGCTGGCTGAAAACGCGGGCCGTCTGCGCAAAAGCATCCAGTGAGGGCGTCTTCGCATGGGCCACGCCATAAGCGCCGAGGTCGTTGCGAAGGTCATCCACCGCGATGAACAATACGTTAGGCTTCGCAGCCATCGCAGCGTGTGCGGCGAGAAAGGAAAAAAGAGTGAGCAGAAATTTCATATCATCATTTGGTGATCAAGATCCAAGAAAAGGCACAGGAGTGGCTGAATCAGACCGGAGCCACAGACTTGGGGTAATACCTACAGAGACTTCGCAAAGTGAACGGAGCCACCCACAGCCACCTAACCATTATTGCTTTTTCGCCTTCTTGCCCTTGCCTTTCCCCTGCCCTTTACGCGCAGCCGGAGCGGGAGGCGTGGGCAGGCTGTCATCAGGCTGGTTGGAAAAGCGCCAGGGATCATGCAGGCGGCGCATCTCGCTGAGCAGGAGGGCCTGCATTTCGGCCAGCTTTTCAGCATGGGCGGGATCTTTGGCGAGATTGACCTGGCCATCCGCTGGCGTGAAACCGGTGAGAGCGGCCACCTTCGCATCATGATGCTGGGCCAGCAGTTCATCCGGGTTTTCCTTGAGGTTAAAGAGCTGCGTTTCGCTGACGGACCGGTCTGGAGCTTCGTATTGAATGAGCTTCCAGTCCCCCTGCTTCACACAACGGATGCCCGGTTTGCTGCCGCCGGAATACGCGCCATAGAGAACATCCCGGACGACGGTCTTTTCACCAGTGAGGACCGGTTTGAAGCTGCTGCCTTCATTGCTTTCCGGAGCAGTGATTCCAGCCAGGTCACAAAGAGTGGCCAGGATGTCAAGCAGGTAGATGTTGCCCTCCACCCGGCTGCCAGGCTTGATGCCAGGACCTTTCACAATAAAGGGCACGCGCCAGGTGTGCTGATAGAGGTTCTGTTTGCCCATGAGGCCATGGCGGCCAATGGACATGCCGTGGTCTGCGGTGTAGATGATATACGTGTTGTCCAGCTCGCCCATCTCCTCAAGCTTCTTCAGCACGCGGGTGATCTGCTGGTCAATGTTATCACTGCAGGCATACTGGCGGCCGATCTCATTGCGGATGCTGGCCTCATCCCGCCGCCCCCATACGCCGCTTACCTGCTGTTCATCACGCACATCCGCATGAGTCATGTCAAAGGGATGCGCAGTGAGGTAGTTGGCGGGCAGTTTGGGCTGCTTGGAATGCAAAGACGGCGCGGTTTCCGGATCGTCATGATTGGTGGCACCATATTTGGCCAGCAGCTCCGGTTTGCCATCGCGGGTGTCATGCGGATGTGAAAAGCCGTAATAGATGAGGAAAGGTTTTTCATCCTTGGCAGCCTCGCGTTCGCCCAGGTAATCCATCACCTGCTGGGCATGCCAGCCGCTGCCATTCTCCTCATCGCCACCGCGTTTCATCGCATCCCGCCGGACCGTGAAGAGGGCATTGGCGGCCTCATAGCTGTTCCCGGTTTTGCAGGTGCGCATCGTGGCGTATCCAGCACGATTGAAGACGGCGGGCATCGTCTGCTGCTCCAGGTTCGGAGGGCAGCGCTCGGCCGCCCAGGGTGCCTGGGGCAGATGCCACACCGTGCGCCCGCTCATGATCATGTGCCGCGACGGCGAGCACACCGCGCCGCTGAAGGAGCCCATGTGATAAGCCCCGTCAAACACCATGCCCTCCGCCGCCAGACGGTCCAGCGCCGGGGTCTCCAGCTCCGAGGCCGGATTGTAAATCTTCAGATCAAAGGGCGACTGGTCATCCGCCAGGATGAAAAGAATGTTAGGCCGCTTTTCAGCAGCAGAGGCGCTGGAAAACAGCGCACAGGCGGTGATGAGGACGAGCAAAAGGGACGAAAGGACTTTCATTGGGAAAGGGGAACGGAGGCAGAAGGTTGGACGCGGATGGGAACGGCCTCCACGCTGGCACCTTGCACAATTCTGAACCTGCCGGTCAAACACGCATCATCCCTCCGCCTTCAGAAAGGCGATCAAATCCGCCAGATCCTGGGGCGTCAGTGTCGCCTCCAGCCCTTCCGGCATGAGGGAGATGCCCAGGCTCCTCAGCGTGGTGATGTCCTGGCGCAAAATGTTGCGCGAGCTGCCATCGGGCATCTTGAAATTCACGCTGGAAGCGCTTTCGGAAGCAATGAGCCCGAAGAGCTGCTCGCCGCTGTTGAGCGTGCAAGTGTAAGCATGAAAACCAGGCTGGATGTCCAGGTTCGGATCCAGAATGTTGACGAGAATTTTCTCCGCCGGATGCGCGCCCACCGTGCGCAGATCCGGCCCGATGGCATTCCCTTCGCTGCCATAGACATGGCAGGCGGCACAGGCTCGTTGATACACCGCGTGCCCCCGCTTCTTATCAGCGGGCAAGGTCAGCGCACTGTGATATTTCTCCACCACCTGAGTGCGCGAGGGAGACCCGGCCAGGTTGAACAAACCGGATGCCTGTTGTTGCAGCGTTTTGTTAGGGTGGCTCGTCAGGCGCAGACGGCGGGTGGCATCCAGATCACGCGCAGCGAATTTTCCCGCTTCCACCGCCGCCAGCAGATGCCGCGTCCAGCTGTCCCGGGCCAGGATGGCATCCAGCGCCAGGCTGCGCGCCTGCGGCAGCAGGCTTTCCCAAAGACCCAAAAGATTCTCCGGCACCGTATCCGGGCCATGCGTGACCAGGAGGTCCAGCGCCAGGCGCAGATCATCCGGAGCGGTGGCGGGATGCAGCAGCGTCATCAGATGCTGCAGCGCCTGGTCGCGAGCCGACTCCTGCCGGATGAGCAGGGCCGCTGCGGCAACCTTCACCCTTTGATTTTCCTGCGGTCTGGATAAAGCGGCCGTAGCCTGAGCAAAAAGGGATTCGGCATTGCCAAGCATCACCGAAAGATCATCACCAGTCTTTTCATCACGAAGCGCGGCAAGGGTGGTCTGCCGCTCACGCAGCATGTCCATCAACCGGCCTAACAAACTCCACGATTCCTCCTGGCTCATTCCGCCACTGGCTTGCAGCGCAGGTCTCAAAAGCACGGCCAGAGCCTGCCTGCGTCCTTCCCCCAGCGCCATCTTCATCAGCGGATCCCGCGAATGGGGTCCTGCGGATGCCGCCAGCGCATCCAGATGCGGCAAAGCCGAGCTGAGGCAGGCGACACGGATGAAAGCATTGTTCTCATGTTCCCTCAACATCCCTGCAAGGACCTCCCCTGCCCCGGCCTGTGACCATTGGCCCAGGCTGAAGGCGAGTTGCAAACGCACCTTGGCATCCGGGTCAGACGCGAGCGACCAAGCCGCTTTCAGAACTGCGCTGTCATCAAAATCTTCCGCCATGCGCAGCGCATTTTCGCGCACACCGGGGTGTGCATCCTTAAGTGCCGTCAGCACATCTTCAACCTGTAAGGCCCGCAAGCCGTCCAGCTTGCAAAGGGCCTGCAGTCGGGTTTGCGGCCTGCCCGCTGTCCTGGCCAGCTCTCTCAGCTGAGGCAGAATGCCAGTTTCTGATTTCCAAAGAAGCATCTGTTGAGCCTTGTCACGCACCCATGAATTTGATGAATCCAATGCCGTCACAAGGGCAGCGGCGTCAAGCGAGGCAAGCTTTGCAAACGGGGGTATTTCCGCCCCCTGCCGGGTGACCCGGTAGATCCGCCCCAGATCATCACCTAACCGATAATGCGGCAAAAGATCTGCCTTGCCTTCCTCCGGCAGCCACTGCGGATGTTCGATCATGTAACGGTACATGTCCGCAATCCACAGCGCCCCGTCCGGCCCGGTGCGGATCATCACCGGCCGGCACCAGCGGTCCTCGCTGGCAAAAAAGTCCGGTTGACCGTCTGCTTCTGGACGCCGCGCGGAGAAGGTCACGCCCTCAGGTTCCAGTTCCAGATGCTGCACCAGATTATGAAAAGGCTCGGCAATGAAGGCATCCCTGCGATCCTCTCCAAACAGCAGGGAATCCCCATAAATCATGCCGCTGCATGCGGACGTGTAGCGCCCGGCCTGCTTGAAATTGTGGTAGCGTTTTTCCGGCGCGCTGATGGGATACACAGGCGGATTGGAGCCGCCCGGCAGTTGCACCCGTCCCTCAGGCGCGGCCAGATGAGGATTGCGTTTCAAGTATTGCTCCGGCAGCACATAGTGCCACAGCGGATGCGAATTCTGCGTGCCAAACCAGTTTCCCCAGTCATCGCGGTTGCGGCCAAACTGTGCAGGTCCGCTTTGGGCCTCCACCTCGCCAGTATCTGGCCGGATACGAAAGTCCCGGCTGCCGACCATTGTCTCCTTGCCAGTGCGTTTGGATAGCAGCCGCGTATCGGCTCCATGCCTGCCGTTGTGACCGCCCGCCGCCACATACACCCAGTTGTCCAGCCCCCAGCGCAGGCCGTTGGCACGCAGTTGCTGGTTGCCCTCGCTCAGGCCGGTATAAAGCACCTTCTTGATGTCCGCCTTGCCATCACCCGTGCTGTCTTCCATGTATAAAATATCCGGTGCGGCCGTGATGATGCAGCCGCCCCGCCAGGTGAGGATGCCATTGGGAAAATTCAGTCCATCCGCAAAGACACGGCTCTGATCATACACACCGTCTCCATTTACATCCTCCAGGATGCGCACCCGGCCACCTGCCGCGCCGCTGTCATCCAGGCCGAGTGGATAATCCGCCATCTCCACCACCCACAGCCGCCCCTGGCCATCCCAGTCAAAAGCCACCGGGTCCAGCACCAGCGGCTCAGCAGCCACCACAGCGGCTTCATAACCCTCAGGCAAGTGCAGGCTTTGCAGACTCTTTTCAGGAGACATCGGTTCAGAGTCCGGCTTCTTCGCAGGCGGTTTCGGTGCCGTGCGCTCCGCCGCTTTGAAATGCGCCATCACCTGCGCTGCTGTCAGCGCATGAGGATAAAGAGCTACTTCATCCAGCTTTCCCTCCAGCCCGGCAAACCCGTCGCAACGCCCGCCAAAGAACACGCTGCCTCCGTTTTCCCGCAAGGTCCATTCCGCCTCCGCCTCGATCTCCACCTGCCCGTCCAGATAGACCGTGAGCTTCTTCTCATCCCGCACCAGCATCACATGATGCCAGTCCTTGAGCGATAACGGAGACTTGCCAGCAACCACTTTTCCAATCCCGTTACCCGTGTAAAAAAACAGCCGTCCAGGACTGACAACGCCACTCGTGCCGCCGATGCCCAGATGCTCCCCAAGCGCACGTTTGTCACCGTCCACACCGCGTGAAAAAAGATACCCGGTCACCGGACGCACATCTTCCGGCAGCCCGTTCCAAAACCACAACTCGGCGCTGTATTGCCTGCCCAAATCCGCCTTCTGGATATGCAGACGCCCACCTGCCACATGCACCGCCCGGTTGATCTCAGGCCCTGTAAAAGGCGATGGTTTTTCAGGCGGCGCCGAAATCTCACCGCCCTTCCGTTGCACCCCCGGCAGGCCATAGGCCACACCAGGTTCCCAAGCAGCGTCCAGGTCTTTCGCCGCCGCCCGGGGTGAAGGCCCCGCCAGATCATTCAGCCGCCAGTAGGCCAGCGGTTCATCCTTCATCACCGCCTCACTGTAAGGGCTGGCGGCATCCACCAGTGGTCGCCGTGGTTGCCCGCCCGATACCTGCTCCAGCAGGCCCAGCACCGCCTCCACGATCTTGGGCTCGGCTTCCACTTCCAGTCCGGCAGTGCGGGCAGGCCAGGTCGTGTAGCCGCCCAGGCGATGCTGCTCCGGCGGCGGAATGTATCCTTCCGCACCGTTGGCCAGTTCAATATTAAACGTGGCCGACAGCGGACTCTGCGCCTTGATCTTCAATCCAGTGATTCCATACACTTCGTTAGGCATGGCAGCGATGCCCAGCCCGCCGATTCTCAGCGCTTGCAGCACCACTTCCGTGCGCGGATTTTCATGGATCCACACCGCCTGTTCGGCATAGACCTCCGGCCTGTCCTTGGGCGGCGTATCACCGCGCTTTTCATTGATCGGCTTCGCCCATTCGAGCCTCTTTGGCGATGGCACCCGCCGCCCCATTGGCAGACGCGTTTCCGCCATGGCCAGCGGCACGTCCGCCTCGTGACGGATGCCTTTATAAGCCTCCAAGCCAATCGCAGCCAGGCCCTCCGCATACTGCTGGCGCGTGTAGCCCTCCCGCTTCGCCTGACTGTAGTCCATCCAGTGCAGATCACCGCTGGTGCCTTGGGAAACTATGCCCACAGCTTCGCCTCCCAGCCCTTTTTCCAATGCCCGCGCCACGTCCCCAAAATAGTCCGCCGAAAACCCACCCAAATTCCCAAAGTAATGCATGGAAAAATTCGCCAGCACACACAGCGGCTTGTCATTCGCCGCATCAACCAGGCTGAGCAAAGAGAGCTGCGGATCGGTGGGCCCCGATGGCCCCACGTAATCTGGATTCAGATAACCCGGATGCATCATCGCACGTACGGTCTTCTCACCAAACGGGTCCACATCCATCTTGTCGCCTCGGCGGATCCAGCGCCGACAGTTCGTATAACCATGAGCATCCACCGCCGTCCATCCGGCCTTCGCCGGCCGCATCTGGCTATGGGCTTTGACAATAGCCTCCGCCACCTGCGGGATCATTTGCGCCGTATAGACTTCATCCTTCCGTGTACCCAGGCACATATTCATCGTCCCCGGAGCGGAGTGCGTATGCGTGGAAGAAATCAGGATGCGTCCTGACGGGATCCCCGTCTCCTGCGCGACCCGCGCCTTGATGGCATCGCACACATCCGTCGGCAGCATGCAGGAATCCACCACACAGATCACCAGCGTTTCCTCCCCCGACTTCAGCGCCAGCGCGCGAGCATAGAGCGGATCATCCACCCGGTTCCACAGCACCTGGGTAAAGCCGCCATTGCGGATGGCCGGCAGCTTTTTCGGCGAAATGTCCGTCGTCGCCGCACCCGCCATCAGCGGAGCCGCCTCAACCTCGCCCGTCAATAAAGCCAGCGCCAGAAGACCCAGCCACACCTTCATGACAGCGTGCCTCCTTCGAGCGGTTCAAAGTCAGCCTCCAAAAAGTCCTCCACCTCCGCCAGCCACCGCTCCTGAACAAAAGCCACATGCTCTGGATGCTGGCTGTAACCATCGTAGGCCGCCTGCGAATCAAACCGCATCGTGATGCCAAAAGCATGCGGGTTCTTCGCACTCGTCTGGCGGCGGATCGCAAAGTCGCGTACACCGGGCAAAGAGGCCAGCGCCGCAGCCGCTTGTAAAAATCGCTGCTCTTCTACGGAGCCAGATGCGTGTTTGAGAAGAAAAGTTACCGTGTGTTCGATCATAAATTCAGATTCAGATGGAACGGGTTTCGTCGTGTGAAACACAGTAATTTTTTCACTCGCTGTTAAAAGATACTCAGGATCACCCAGGGAGGAGCATTGGGAACGTTGACCACGACAGCTGACCAAAGAATCCAGTCGTCATCTTTTCCTGCGGCGAATGAATAGAACTCTGCCCGTGTCCAATCCACTCCGGGGTTCAAATGCTTTTCAAGATGCTCCCGCGCCCATTCGAGTTCCCAGTCCTCTGGAGACAATCTCTGACCTTCATCCAGACCGGCTGCCAATTCGGACACCTGATATACATGCGTGTTCTCACGCCTGAATCCCGTTGAATGAAGCAGACGCACACCCTCCTTATGCGACACCAGCCCTGACTGGACCAGTCTCTCGATCATCCTCGCCTCATGGCCAAGGACACACCTAGCCATGAACATCAGGACCAACAACCCCAGGCCACCCAGGATGAACAAGCCAGGTCTATGACGGGAAAGAAATCGTGTCATCGGTAGTTCAGCAATTGATCACGAACGTTGATAACCTGTCGCATCCCATTTGCCCAGCCTCTTTCCCTCATCCATAAATGCCCCATGCCGGAAACCCTGCGCCACATCCTAGCCTCCGAATCCCCCCGCTCCTCCATCATCGTCCGTGGCTGGGTGAGGACCAAGCGTGAATCCAAATCCTGTGCCTTCCTGGAAATCACGGACGGCTCCTGCTTTCGCGGCCTGCAGGTCGTGGTTGATGCCACGCTACCCACCGCCTCCCTGCTGGCCAGCGTGCTGACCGGCGCCTCAGTCGAGGTCGTGGGAGATCTCATCGCCTCCCCCGCCGCCGGGCAGAAGTGGGAACTGCAAACCACCGAGCTGCGCCTGCTGGGCGAGGCTGACGCCACCTATCCGCTCCAGAAAAAAGGCCATACGCCCGAGTTTCTCCGCACCATCGCCCACCTGCGCCCGCGCACCAACCTCTTTGGCAATGTCTTCCGTGTGCGCAGCCGCATGGCTTTTGCCGTGCACCGTTTTTTCCAGGAGCGCGGCTTCTTCTACGTCCACACCCCCATCATCACCTCCAGCGACTGCGAAGGTGCGGGCGAGCTCTTCCGCGTGACCACACTCAAGCAAGGCGCTGCCGCGAAACCCGAAGACGACTTCTTTGGCCGCCCCACCTACCTGACCGTCAGCGGCCAGCTTCAGGGCGAGACTTTTGCCTGCGCACTGGGCAACATCTACACCTTCGGCCCCACCTTCCGCGCGGAAAACAGCAACACCGCCCGCCACGCAGCGGAGTTTTGGATGATCGAGCCTGAGATGGCCTTTTACGACCTCCTGGCGGATATGACCCTCGCCGAAGAACACGTCAAATACCTCGTGGATGCCATGCTCACCGAGTGCCCGGAGGAGCTGGAATTCTTCAACAAGTTCGTTGACAAAGAATTGGTTAGCCGCCTGCAACAGACACTCGACAAACCCTTCGAGCGCATCAGCTACACGGAGGCCGTGGACCTGCTGTTAAAATCCGGTCGCAGCTTTGAGCATCCCGTCGTCTGGGGGGAGGCCCTACAGACGGAGCACGAGCGTTTCATCGCCGAGCAGCACGTGCGCGGCCCGGTCACCATTTACAACTACCCGAAGGACATCAAGCCCTTCTACATGCGCCAAAATGACGATGGCAAAACCGCCGCCGCCATGGACCTGCTCGTCCCCGGCATTGGCGAGATCATCGGCGGCAGCCAGCGCGAAGAGCGACTGGACGTCCTGCGCGCCGCCATGCAGCATCACCAGCTCAATGAGGAGGACTACCGCTGGTATGTGGACCTCCGCCGCTATGGCAGCGTGCCCCACGCCGGATTCGGCCTCGGTTTCGAGCGCCTGCTCATGTTTGTCACCGGCGTGAGCAATATCCGCGATGTGATTCCCTTTGCGCGTACACCGGGTCATGCGCCGTATTAATAATGACGAATGACGAATGACGAATGCAGAATGCAGAATGAACAGTGAACTTTCCAGAGCAAAACAAGCCGCCCCATTGCCACGAATGACCCGTCTCCGTTTATTCGTCATTCGTTATTCGTCATTCGTCATTTTCCTTTCCCTTTTTGCCTTCACGCCCTCTTACTCCCAAACAGGCCTCAAATTCCAACTCGTCCCCGAAACATCCGCCATCATTCCCGGTCAGCCCTTCCGCGTGGGCCTGTTCATCCAGCATGAAAAGGACTGGCACACTTATTGGCGGCAGCCGGGCATCGTCGGTGTGCCCACCAGCCTGGCCTGGGAGCTGCCGGAGGGATTTACGGCGGGTGAGCTAGAGTTCCCGGAGCCGGAGAGCGTGCTGATGTTTCACATCAAAGCGCAGGGCTATGAACGCGATGTCCTGCTGCAAACGGAGATTCGGCCGCCGGCGGATTTGCAGCCCGGTGAGAAGATCACCCTCCGCACCAAAGCCACCTGGATGTGCTGCGGCAACACCTGCCACCCCGGTCATATGGGCCTGTCTCTGGAGATGTCCGTGGCCGAAAAATCCACTCCCAATCCGCAATGGCAGCCCCTGTTTGAAAAAGAACGCGCCGCCTATCCCCGCCCCAGCGAGGCCTGGACCTCCACGGCGGTCGAAGACGGCCTGAAGATGACCCTCACCCTCTTCCCTGCCCCCGGTGCCCGCCCCTTCACCCCGGATGAAAAGGTCCTCTTTTTCACCGAAGACGGCTGGATCAACAGCGACGAACCCCAGCCGCAAACAGTGAGCCCGGATGGTGGCCTCACCCTGCATCTCACCCGCGCCGACGTCTTCCTCGGCAAGACCATTCCAGACAAACTCCACGGCCTTCTCCAGCGCGAAGGCGGCTGGGTCAAAGGCCAGACCTGGCGCAGCCTTCAAATCTCCCCGGAGATTCAGCGGATGAAAGAGGCCAAAACAGATCAGGAGTGACCCGCACGCTGGCGGAATCATTGCCCCTTCGAAGCTCCCCAATCACCGCATAAATGCGGTACTCCGAACAGCTTCACACCAGCCCCCGCCGCACAAGCGATTCCTCCATAGCCTGCTCCACCAGCCGTACGGCCAGCTCCTGCGTAGCATCGTCTAGCGCCTGGTTCGCCGCTTTCAGCGCCTTCACATCGTGCTCCGGTGTGGTGAGCACCGCTCGCACCTGCGCCGCCGCCGCTTCAATCACCGCCTTCTCTTCCGGCGTCACTGCATCGCCGAATTGACCCAGCGCCGCCTCCACCGCCGGCAGCAGTTCCTCCGCCTTCAGCCGGGCCTCCGTCCACACACGTTCGTTCATGTCCTCAAAGGCATACTCTACGCTTTCGGCGATCATCTGCTCCACGCGCTCATCGTCCACATTCACCGCTGTATTCTGAATGGCCAGCACCGTATCCGTGCCGGTGGCCGTATCCCGCGCCAGCACCTCCAGGATCCCGTTCGCATCAATGGCAAACTGCACCCCCACCCGCGCGCTGCCCTTGGCACCGGGAGGAAAAGGGATCTCGATACGCCCCAGCTCCCAGTTGTCCTTGGCCAGCTCACGCTCTCCTTGCAGCACCCGGATCAGCATATCCTTTTGGTTAGCCACCGCATTGGTAAACATCTCCCCCGCCTTGCAGGGAATCGTGGAATTGCGCGGAATGATGATGTTCATCAGCCCGCCAAACGTCTCGATGCCTAACGACAAGGGTGTCACATCCAGCAGCAAAACATTCTTCAAAGACCCGCTCAAAATCCCCGCCTGAATCACCGCCCCCAGCGCCACCGCCTCATCCGGATTTTGCGAGGTATTCGGCACCCGGCCAAAGATCTCTTCCACATAACTCCGCACCAGCGGGATGCGCGTACTGCCCCCCACCAGGATGACCTCGTCCAGCTCCTCCGGCTTTACCTTGGCATCGCTCAAAGCCCGCAGACAATGCGCACGGGTGCGCTCGATGAGAGGCCGGGCAAGTTTGTCAAACGCTGCACGGGTAAGTTCCACGCTGAGACTCTGCACCCCGTCAAAAAAAGGCAGCTCAATGCGCACCTCTTCCTCCGTGGACAGCCGCTTCTTCGCCGCCTCCACCGCCCCAAGGAGTGAGGCCATCCTGCCTTCATCATGAGGGCTGGAAGCCCTCACACCTTGACCTTCTTGACCCCCTTGACCCTTCAGCACATGCGCCACCACCGCCCGGTCAATGTCATCCCCGCCCAGCTGCGTATCTCCCGCGGTGCTGAGCACCTGGAACACCCCGTCGCGCATCTCCAGCACACTGATGTCAAAGGTGCCCCCGCCCAGGTCATACACCGCGATTTTCTTGCGCTCATCCAGCTTGTCCAGCCCATAGGCCAGCGCCGCCGCCGTCGGCTCGCTGACGATGCGTTCCACAGTCAGACCGGCCAGCTCACCGGCCTGCTTTGTGGCATTGCGCTGGGCATCATTAAAATAGGCTGGCACCGTGATGACCGCCCGTGAAACCGGCTGCTCCAGCGCCCTTTCAGCAATGGCCTTCAGCCGCTTCAAAATATCCGCAGACACCTCCACCGGACTCGTGTCCAGCTGCCGCAGATCATACGGCGGCTGCCAGCCCCCCTCCCCCGCCCGGCGTCCGATCAGACGCTTCACACTGGTCACCGTGCGCTGCGGCTCCAGCGCCCGTTTGCGCAGCGCCGCCGCCCCCACAATGTGGCTGCCGTCGGCACCATAGTTGACGGCGGAAGGCGTCAGCCGCTGGCCTTCTTCATCAGCCAGGAGGATGGGAAAACCACTGTCCACCACCCCCACGAGGGAGTTGGTGGTGCCGAGGTCAATACCAAGGATGGGCGAGCCCTCCGTAGCCGCGCTCGCCAAAGCGTGTTCCTTTGTACCGAGGTCAAGGCCAAGGATGGGGGATGAATCAGGCATGTCTTTCCCTCCTCATAGCCACGCCTTTAGTGAAAAGACAAGGAATCGTTGCGCACCGGGGATTGCCAAAACCGATCATCTCTGCCAGCATTCGCGCCCATGCAGACCCTATTGACTCCCCTCGCCGAAGGCAAATGCCTGACCGAAGCCCAAGTGCGCGAAGCCGCCGCCTTTCTGGTGGACGAGCAGGAGTCTCCTGAGACCAAGGCCAATTTCCTCCGCACCCTCGCAAAAAAAGGCGAGACGCCGGCCGAGATCGCCTGCTTCGTGCAGGAGTTTCTGCGTCTGGCCGTGGATCCCGGCCTGGACCGCGACAAGCTCCCCGGCCCCATGCTGGACGTGGTGGGAACCGGCGGTGACAAACTGCATCTCTTCAACATCTCCACCACCGCCATGTTCATCCTGGCTGCCGGCGGCGTCTGCGTGACCAAGCATGGCAACCGCGGCGTCACCAGCAAAGCCGGCGGGGCCGATGTCCTGGAGGCCCTGGGCATCCGCATTGACCTGCCCGTGGAGCGCGTGGCACGCGGCATGGAGACCAACGGCCTCGGCTTCTTCTTCGCCCCCCTGTATCATCCCGCCTTCAAGGCCGTGGGCGAAGCTCGCAAGCTCCTCGCCGCCGAGGGCCAGCGCTCCATCTTTAACCTCCTGGGTCCCCTGCTCAATCCCGCCCGCCCCGACTACCAGCTCCTGGGCGTCTTTGATCCCGCCTTCACCCGCTCCTTTGGCGAGATCCTCATGACCCTCGGCCGCAAAAGCGCCTGGGTCGTCCACGGTACTGGCAATGACGGCGGCGGCATGGATGAACTCTCTACCCTGGGTGAAAACCAGGTCTGCCAGGTCAGCAACGGCACCCTCACGGAAACCACCCTTGATCCCGCCAGCCTCGGCTTCGGCCCAGCCCGCCTGGAAGACCTCGTCGGTGGCGATGCCGCTGAAAACGCCGCCATCATCGAAGGCATCCTCGATCATACCCTCAAAGGCCCCAAGCGCGACATCGCCGTGCTGAACGCCGCCGCCGGCTTCGTCATCACCGGCATCTCCCCCGATCTTGCCGAAGGCAAATCCCTCGCCGAATCCCTCCTCGACCGCGGTGCCGCCCACGCCAAGATGGTGGCCATGCGGGACTGGTGTTGAGCAGGCTTCAGGCTGGAGCTGCCCGCCTTGTCTTGTTGACTCGCCCGGGTCCTCTGTCTAATAAGCAGCCGTACCATGAACGAGTCGGAAAGACGCATCCTCGCTGCCCAGGGCTATGTGGAGCTTGGTCTCCATGAGGAGGCGCGGGCGGAGCTCGCTCACCTGCCGCTGCACGCCGCAGACCGGGTGGATGTGATCGAGCTGACCGTGCTCTGCCACATGGGCGACCAGCGCTGGGCCGAGGCGCTGGTGCTGACCCAGAAGCTGTGCGAGCTGGAGCCGGAGGAGCCGGGCGGATTCATCCATGCAGCCTATTGCCTGCATGAGCTGGGCCATACCACGGAGGCGCTTGACCTGCTAGCGAGGGGACCGGTGACGCTGCGCACCAAGCCGGTATATTATTACAACCTCGGGTGTTACCTGGCCTGCTTGGGTCAGGACGAAAAGGCCCTGAACCTGCTGAAGCAATCCTTTGAGATGGATGGCAGCCTGCGCAGCCACGCCCGCAAAGACCCGGATCTGGACCGGCTGCGCCCCCTGCTGGAAAAGCCCTGAAAATGCACGCCATCACCGATTCAGCCCTGACCACCGTCAAGGAATGGTTTGAGGAAAACTTCCGCAGCCGGGGGGAGCTGGGGGCGTCTGTGTCCATCTGGCAAAACGGCATCGAAGTGCTTTCCTTAGCGCATGGATTTTGCGACCGCCAGAGCACCCGGCCCTGGACGGCGGACACATTGGTTCCGGTCTTTTCCTCCACCAAGGCCCCGGCGGCGGTCTGCTGCCTCATGGCGCTGGAGGAAGCCGGTTTACCGCTGGACAGCGCCGTGTCCGAGGTGTGGCCGGAATTCGTCGGCGGCGGCAAAGGGGAGATGCAGTTCGCGCACCTGCTCTCCCACACCGCCGGGCTTTGCGCAATGGATGAGCGCGTGCCCATCTTTAACTATGAGGCTGTGGTGGAGGCCTTGGAGCGCCAGGTGCCGCTGTGGGAGCCGGGCACGAAGCAGGGTTATCACGCGCGCACCTTTGGCTTTTTGATGGATGAAATCGTGCGCCGCATCACCGGCGTGGATTCCTTGGGGCTCTACTTTCGCGATACCTTCGCCACCCCTATGGGCCTGGATTTCTGGATCGGCCTGCCGGAGCAGCATTGGCCCCGCGTCTCGCCCGTGTATCCGGGGCGGATCAGCATCGCCAACAGCGACCAGCCTTTCTTAAAAGCCTATAACAACAGCAGCAGCCTCACGCACCGCACCTTCGTGAGTCCCTTTGGACTGAATGCGGTGAGCGAATACAATACGCCCGAGCTTTGGGCACCCGGCTTTGCCAGCATGGGCGGCGTCGGCACCGCGCATGGCCTGGGGCAGTTCTATGCCATGCTCGCCCAGGGCGGCCTGTGGAAGGGCCAGCGGCTCGTTTCCGAAGCCGTTTTGAAGCAGTTAGGCCACACTCTCTCCCAAGAAGAAGACAGTGTGCTGCTCACCCCCATCGCCTTTGCCGCCGGCGTCATGCAGGACCCGCTAAGCGAGGACGGCAGCAAGCTGCGCCAGCACTTTGGCCCCAGCCTGACGGCCTTCGGTCATCCCGGTGCCGGAGGCAGCCTCTGCTTCGCCGACCCTGAAAACCGCATCGCCCTGGCCTACGTGATGAACCAGATGGAATTCGGTACCCTCCCCGGCCCGAAGGTGCTGGGCATGGTGGAGCGGCTGTACGCCTGAGGAGCGCATACGCCCCCGTCCGCATCAGGCCCAGTTCGCAGTGCACAGCCCTCAGTTCTCAGCATTCGTTCCCGCTTTTCGGGCATCAAAGCCGTATGGATACTTCATATGTGTTTGATGGAGATTATAAAATCAAAACCAATGTATACTAAATTTATCCGTAAAGTGAGACTGGCATGGGGGGAACATGACCTTTTTTGTCTTTTTGCATCAGTGGTAACTTTTTTTCTTATCGTCATAGCACCGGTGTTTGTTTCATCTTCATCATCAGGAGAATCTAGCCCCGAAGTTAGCTTGGTAGGCGCATTTATTGGCTTGGTATTGATAGTGGTGATCGCACTTTTTTCTGTAACTTTCCCTGCTTGGATAATTGGTTGTTTTATGAAACAAAGATAAAGGGGAATCGGGGTCAGGTTGATGACTATTGACATATGGGCAACCCATAGCAGGCACGTCATCCCTGCCAGCCTTCAGGACATCCTCACCGCCTTTCGCCATCCCGGTGCCAGTGGCAGCCTCTGCTTCGCCGATCCCGAAAACCGCATCGCCCTCGCCCTCGCCCTCGCCCTCGCCCTCGCCCTCGCCCTCGTCCGCATCAGTCCTCAGTCCTCAGTCCTCAGTCCTCAGTCTTCGTTCCCTCCCTGCGGGATCATTCGTCATTCATTTCCATCCCTCCCTCAATCGCTATACGCAATGAAGACGAAGAGGATGATGAGTCCAATAATCACCGCGATCGTGATCTTCACCCAGCTCAGCGGGTATTCGCCGGTGATCTTGCCGGTGACGCCGTTGACGGCCACCTGGTAGTTTTTGGTGCCGTAGGTATAGGACAGGAGCCAGACGGGAAGCAGGACGTGTTTAAACGTCTGCTCGCTATACGTGGGGGAGATTTGCAGGTTGCGCTGGGTATCGCCCGGGACTTCGCGGGAGCAGACCTGACGCAGCAGGGCATCCATGCGTTGGCGGGACATCTGGGCCGACTGGATGAGGTCAATCTGATACTGCTCCACCACCCAGCCGGAAAGATAACCGGCATCATAGGGCACCAGCTCAGACGTCGTGGGAAACGGCTCCAGCGCACCGAGCAGTGGCGCATGGACACCTTTGGAGGCAGGTACCAAAACGTCGTCAAAGTCCTCGCTGACATGCCCGCTAGCGTGTTCCCAGCGGGTGCGCCTCTGCTGGCGGCCCTGGCTGTCGCGGACGTAATAATGATAACCCGCCTCCGCCTGCCAGGGGCACTCGGCATGGGCGTCAAAGGTCCAGTAGGGCAGGTAAAGGCCGTGAAGGGTATCCGTGAGGGCTTTGTTGCTCAGATTGCTCCGGGCCCAAAAATGACTGCCATACCAGCGGCGGATGTCTTCGCGCACCTGACCCTCAGCGATCTTAAACGGCAGCAGGCTGCCGGGCCGGATGGGTGCCTGCATGTCCGCCACATCCAGCAGGGCAGAGGAGCCGCAGAAGTCACAGCGCTGCGCCACCCGCTTTTCATCGAAGACGGAAATGGCCTGGCAGCTCTGGCAGCGCACCGTTTTCCGCTGCGCCTCCCAGCCGCGCTGATCGTCCGGAATGGCCCGCAGCGCGGTGACCAGGTCGTTCTCCTCAATGAGCGACCCGTCCGCCTTCAGCTCCGCCGGGGAGACGGTGCCGCAGTAAGGGCAGACGAGGGCCTTTTTGGCCGGAGTCCAGACGGCTTCTCCCCCGCAGCCGGGGCAGGCGAACTTGCTGATGGCGGTGACTTCAGACATGCGCAGCCAAGTGACCTGAGACCGCTCGGGTGCGCAAATCAAAAGCTTGGTCGAGTGGCTTTTGTTACAGCTTCCAGCCCTCGCGCGGCACACGGCTGATGAAGCGGTTGGCCGCCTCGTTATTGGTGATCTTCATGGCCTTGGCATCCCAGGTGATCTTGCCGTCTGCGCGGAAGGCGACGTTGCCCAGGTGGTTGGCCTCCGTCAGCGGCCCGGCATAACTGAAAGGACTGCCGGTCGGTGTGCCGTTTTTGATGGCGTTCAGCCACTCGATGTGCTGACCGGGAGAATCGGCGATGAAGGGCTTGGGCCGCTGGAAGTCCACAAATGCGGCCTCAGGCAGCAGGACATGTTTGTTATAATCGGAAAGCAGCATGCCCTTGTCGCCGATGAACAGGACGCCGTTGTTCCACTGGCTGATGAAGGGATCGTTCTTCCACACATCCGGCTTATGGCTGCCCTGATGCCAGTGGATCTTGCAGGCGGGCATGTCGCCGCGCGGGCCGTATTCATACACAGCGGACATGGACGCCGGAGCGATCTCCGGATGCGGCTCAGGGCCAAAGGCTTCCACCGTCAGCGGCGCATCCAGCTTCAAAGCCCAGAACGGCAGGTCGTTCCAGTGGCTGCCCAGGTCGGACATGGTGCCATTGCCGAAGTCCCACCAGCGATACCACTTCGGACCGGGGAAATAGATCTCGTTATACGGGCGGTAAGGTGCCGGACCGAGCCACAAGTCCCAGTCCAGATACGGCGGCGGGGTCTGCTCCTCGGTCGGGCGTTCGGTCACAAAAACGATGTCCTTGTTGGCTTCCGCCTCCTCCTTCGTCTGGTGGCCCCAGGCGCGGGAAACACACACATGCGCGTCCGTGACATTGCCGATGGCACCGCTCTGGATGAGCTCGACGACACGCCTGTAGTTAGGCATGCCATGGATCTGCGTGCCCATCTGCGTGGCCACTCCGGCCTTGGCCGCCGCCTCCGTGATCAGGCGCGCTTCGGCGATGTCGCGCGTCAGCGGCTTCTCACAATACACCGGCTTTCCGGCCAGCAGCGCGGGCAGCGTGGCATAGGCATGCGTGTGCTCGGTAGTGCTGACGACGACGGCATCTATGTCCTTGGACTCCTCATACATCTTGCGGAAGTCGCGATAAGATTTGGCCTTCGGAAAAGCGGCAGCCGCCCGGTCCAGATGCTGGCTGTTCACATCGCAGATGGCCACCACGTTTTCCGTGGGCTCCTGGGGAGCGGGCACCGCTTCCCCTTCTTTCTTCGGACCTTTGGGATACAGCGCCGTGCCCACCAGCTCCTTGATGTTGCTGCCCGCACGCCCCCCCACGCCAATGAAGGCCAGGTTCACCCGCGCATTCGGAGACCGGGAGCTGACGATGGCAGGGAAACCCAGGGCCGCTCCGGCCAGCAGGGAGCTTTGGGTCAAAAACTGACGACGTGAAGAAAGAGGTCGGGACATGCGGAAGGAACGCCCTTGCGCCCGCCGGTCTTGCGGATCAAGACGCAGCCTCTTTGGCAATCAGCGCTTCCAGCTCCCCGGCAGCCTTTTCCCAGGCGGTTGTTTTCGTGGCGATGCGCGGTTCGATCTGCTCCATCTCCTGGCTCAGCGCCTTGAACTTCGCGGCATCCGCATAGGTGGCGCCATCTTGCAGCAGTTCCACGAGTTCCATCTTGCGCTTGTCCAGAGCGGCGAGTTCTTCCTCGATGCGGGCCACATTTTTCTCCAGGTCCTTGCGGCCTTTGGCGCGGTTGTTGCGGGCCTCCGCCTCCAGGCGTTTTTGCTCTTTGGACTTGGGGGGCGAATAGGCCTTTTTGGCCGGTGTATCCCAGGCTCCCGGCTGGCTGTTGGTCAGGCTGGCGGTCAGCGCCTCACGGGCGGAGGTGGCTTTGGTCTTGTCCAGGTAATACTGGTAGTCCCCGGCATAAGGCGTCAGCACGCCGCCGGCGATATGAACCACCCCTCTGGCCATCGCGCGGATAAAGTGCACATCATGGCTGATGAAAACCAGCGTGCCTTCATAGTCCTCCAGCGCGCCGATGAGCGCATCAATGCTGCCCATGTCCAAATGCGTCGTCGGCTCATCCATCAGCAGCAGGTTCGGCGGATCCAAAAGCAGCCGCACCAGCGCCAGTCGGGACTTCTCCCCCCCGCTCAGCACGCCCACAGGCTTGAACACATCATCCCCATGAAACAGGAAAGAGCCTAACAAAGTGCGACACAAATTTTCCCCCGGCCGGCTGGGCAGGTCCATGGCGGACTGCAAAACGGTATGCTTCATGTTCAGCACGTCACCACGATACTGCGCAAAGTAACCCTGCTTCACATTGTGACCGAGATCCCGCTTGCCGCCCTGCGGCGTCAGCGCCCCGGCCATCAGCTTCAGCAGCGTGGATTTCCCAGCGCCGTTAGGCCCCACCAGCACCAGGCGCTGGCCCCTTTCGACTTCGAAATCCAGGCCATGATACACCGGCGTCTCACCGTAAGCAAAATCCAGCCCTTTCAGCGTCAGCACCCGCTGGCCGCTGCGGGGCGGCTGCGGGAAGCGGAACTTGACCGTCTTGGCCGCCGCCGCCGGGCCTTCCAGCTTCTCCATGCGGTCAATCATCTTCAGCTTGTCCTGGGCACGGGAGGCGAAGTTGGCCTTGGCCTTGAAGCGGTCCGCCCATTGCTGGAGCTTGGCGATCTCCCGCTGCTGGTTTTCAAATGCGCCCTTCATCTGCTCCTCACGCGCGGCTTTTTCCACCAGGTAGGAATCGTAGTTGCCGCGATAGCGGTTCACCTTGCTGTGGGCGATCTCCAGGATGGCATCCGTCAGCGCATTGAGGAACTCACGGTCATGGGAGATCATCAAAATGGCCCCCGGATAGCTCATCAGGTAATTTTGAAACCAGATGAGGGATTCCAGATCCAGGTGGTTGGTCGGCTCATCCAGCAGCAGCAGGTCCGGCTCCTGCACCAGCAGGCGCGCCAGATGCGCACGCATCACCCAGCCGCCGCTCAGGGTGCGGGCATTCCGGTCGAAGTCGGTCTCGCGGAAGGCCAGTCCCTTCAGGATGCGCTTCGCCTTCGGCTCCGCCTCCCAGCGGCTGTGCTCGTGGCAGTGGCTCGTCGCCAGCTCCAGCACCGTCATGTCATCCACAGGGGCGCTTTCCTGCGGCAGGAACCCAAACTCCAGGTTCTTTTCCATCGTCACCAGGCCGTCATCCGGCGTCGTCTCCCGCAGCAGCAGGGAAAAAAGGGTGGACTTCCCTGCCCCGTTGGGTCCGATGAGGCCGATCTTCTCACCGCGATTGATATGGAAAGACACACCGCTGAAGAGGGTGCGGCCTGCATAAGTTTTACTGACATTGGAAACAGAAAGCATGGGGGGCGCACTCTGTGCCCTCTGGCGGGGCGGGAGTCAAGGCCCTACGGAGTGCGGCCCCGCGTCCGCATCCGGGGCCGCTTTCGCCAGAGTGCGCAACTTCAGGACAAAGGGCGTGTTTATCTGCCTTGCCGCCCTGGCCCGTGAGGTTCAGGGGTTGCGCTCCCCTTGATCCGATGAAAATTACCGCAATGACACGATTTCTGGCACTCCCTGGCCTTTTGATGGCACTGGCCCTCGTCGCCCAGGCGGAACCACCGCCTCCGCCCAAAGGGGAGCGCGGGGACAAGCCGCCAGGCTTTGGCCCGCCCCGTGGCGGTGAGCGTGGTGGGGATCGCGGAGGCGAGCGAGGCAGTGATCGCCGCAGCGGCATGCCCGGCTATGGAGGCCGCCCGCCCATGCGCCACGACGGTTTTGACAAACTGCCGGAGGAAGAGAAAAAGCGTGTACGCGAAGCCCTGGACAAGGTGTGGAGCCGTCCGGAAGTGATCGCGGCCAAGGACAAGGCCATGCGCGCCAATGAGGAGATGCGCGACACCATCCGGGAATCCCTGGGCAAGATTGATCCAGGGGCTGCGGCCATTTTGGCACGCATCGAACCGAAAGACCATTTCGACCCCCGTGACCTGCCCCGCCTGCCGCCCCCGGATTCCGCCGAATTTCCCGACATCATGGTGAAGCGCCTGGGCATGGAACTGATCAGTTTCTCCCGTCCGGAAAGGCGTGAAGATACCCGCAAGCTGCATGAGCGCGTCATGGCCCAGCCACAGGTCGCCGAGGCTGTCGCCCGTGTCGTCTCCACCACCGGTGAAGAGCGGATCCAGGCCGTCCAGAAGCTCCGCGAGCTCTATCGCGAAGCCGTCGGCCGGGAATTCCACGCTGCACGTGAAAAACGTGAAGCAGAAGAAAAGGCGAAGCAAAAGTGATGCGGACATTCACTTCGCGGCTGCGCAGCCTGCCTGCAACGATTGACGAGGGACAAGCGATCACCCACGGGCATCTCAACGGAAGGCACCCTTTGGTGTATTCCGAATTCAGACCATTGCAGGCAAGAGTGCCCGCATCACTTAACCTTACCGGATCAGCCCGCGTGCGATGATCGCATCCACGGGGTTGAGGTCATCGGTAAAGACCTGGCCGTTGGCGGGCAGGTAGCGGACCGGAACGTGGGTGCGCAGAAGCCGGGCCTGCCAGGTGCTGGCGGGGAAATGCTGGTCCACAATGAGCGGGGCCATGTCGTGATGGGAAGCCAGGATGATGACGTTTTGGGTGACGGTGCGGTCCCCCTGGACGGCGAAGACTTGCAGGTGGGGGAAGACCTGGCGCAGGGTGGCGAGCATGCCTGCCAGCAGCTCCGCCTTGGGCCCCTGGACGGCGGAGATGACGTTCATCGTATAAACACCCTCAGGGGTGAGGTGGTCGGAAACGAGCTGGAAGAACTCCCGTGTGGCCAGATGGGCCGGGATGGCGTGCATGCCGTTGTAGGCATCGCCAAAAATGAGGTCCCATTTTTTGCCGCCGCTAGTGCGCAGATAGTGGCGGGCATCGCTGGCATGGGCGTGGACGTTGGGGTATTCATCCAGCTTGAAGAACTTGCGGCCGGCCTCAATGACCTCGGGATCCAGCTCGGCCACGTCCACGGTGGCTTCAGGGAAGGTGCGGGAGACTTCCTCAGGCATGCCAAAAGCGCCGGCACCGATGAAGAGGGCGCTGTTCAGAGGACGGTCCTGCAGCATGGCCAGCCGCCAGTAATGCTGATAGGCCAGGATGAGCTCGCCGGTATCCGGGTTCATGCCGCCTTCATGGGTGGAATCCAGTTTCAGCAGGCGGCGGCGGTTGGGGCTGGTGCCTTCTTCAGAGACCTGGATACGATGGTAAAAGGATTCATGCTCATAGATGACACCCTGAACCGGGGCAGGGCCGGTGAGGCCGCCGACAAGGCCTGCGAGGAGGCACATGGCGACGACTTTCGTCATCCGGGCAGCCCCTGTGCCTGCGAGGAAAAAAGCCAGCAGAGCGAGCACCAGCAGCAGCACCGCTGTGCCGACAAAGATGCTGCGCACACCGAAGGTTCCCAGCAGGAAAAAGCCGGAGAGGAAGGTGCCCACAAAACTGCCCAGGGAGCCGAGCATGCTGATGGTGCCTGCCGCGCCGCCGATGTGGGTATCGGCAGAGGTGAGGCTGTAAAGGCGCACAGCAGCGGGAGACACGGCCCCAAGCAACGCACCGGGCACGGCCAGCAGGAAGAGGGAGAACATGACCGGTCCATCAATGAGGCCGGCTTTGGCAAAGGACGGACCGAACCAGGTGCTAAGCGCGGGGATGAAGAAGGTGAGAAAGGCCACTCCTGTCAGCAGCCAGCCGAGCACATCAAGCCCGGCGCGCCGGTCCGCCAGCCGCCCGCCCCAGTAGCCGCCGATGCTGAAAGCGATAAGGATGACGCCGATGAGGGCTGTCCAGGTATAAACGCTGTTTCCAAACAGGGGCGAGAGCAGACGCGCGGCGCTGATTTCAATGACCATCAGAGAGGCCCCGGACAAGAAGCAGGCCGCGCCGAGAAAGAGGCGCGTGAGGAAAAGGCTGCTGGAGGAAGCCTGGGGAGAGGCGGGAGATGGAGTGGCGGGGGTTTTGGCCATTTGGAGGAAGTCTTGGGGTGAAAGGACTTGAGTGCTCAGTTCGCAGTGTCCGGTTTTCAGTAAAGGGACTGCGGTGGATTTTAATCGTTGTAGAAGACGAGGCTGGCGATCTTCCAGCCCTCGGCGGTTTTGACGAGCGTGAAGTAATCGGTGCCGGTCACGGTTTCGCGGCCTTTGGTGAGCTTCCAGCGGACGGCGGCCTGGGAGACGCGGTCATCGCCCGTGATCTGGATGTCGGTGGGTACCTCGGTCATGGGCACGGGGGAGCGTTCGTGGCCCAGCTTCTGACCGTGGATGAAATCGGTCAGGCCCTGGCTGCTCATCTGGCCCCCGTCTTGCACGAAGCTGATGCGCGCGGTGCTGTGGAAGCAGGCCGCATATCCGGTCATGTCCTTGGCAGACCAGGTGGAAAAGTAACGCTGCAAAAACGTCTGGATGGCCGCCTCATCCGCCGGACCGGCCTGGCTGCAGGCACAGAGGAAAAGGCTCAGCAAAAGGGCGGACAACAGACGCATGAGAAGGAGGGGCTGAGGGGAAATTCAGTCTTCAGCCTGCTCTTCCGGTACACCCATGAGGGAAAGCAGGCGGTTGAGATCCTCAACACCGTAGTAATCAATGGAAATATGGCCCTTTTTCTCCGAGTGGCTGACAGAGACATTCGTGGTCAGGTGATGCATGAGGCGCTGCTCCACGGATTCAATGGCGCTGTTCACCTCGTTGTCCCCCAGCACCGGCTTGGGCGCGGGCGGGTTCAGGATGCCACTGGCCAGCTTTTCAGCTGCGCGGACCGTGAGACCTTTTTTGACGATTTCCTCGGCAGCCTTTTCCTGCTGCTCGCCGTCCTTCAGGGTCAGCAGGACCTTGGCGTGGCCGGTGCTGAGCTTGCCCGTGGAGAGAAGGTTCTGCACCGGGGAGGCCAGGTCCAGCAGGCGCATGGTATTGGCCACCGTCGCGCGATTTTTCCCCACCCGCTGGGCGATGTCCTCCTGGCGCATGGAGAAGTCTTTGGCCAGGCGCTCATAGGCCCGCGCTTCTTCGATGGGATTGAGGTCTTCACGCTGGAGGTTCTCGATGAGGGCCATCTCCAGCACGTCCTTGTCGGAAGCATCGCGGACGATGACGGGCACTTCTTTAAGGCCCAGCTCACGGGAGGCGCGGAAGCGGCGCTCACCGGCGATGAGCTCCAGCTTGCCATTCACCCGGCGGACAATGAGCGGCTGGATGATGCCGTGCTCCTTGATGGAGCCCATGAGCTCCGCCAGCTGCTCCTGCACGAACTCCTTGCGCGGCTGCAAGGGGCTGGGCACGATCTGCTCCAGACCGACGCGGTTGACCACATCCCCTGGAGCCGGCTGGGCCAGTGCAGGCGGGCGCGGCATGCCTGATCCGGCGGGTTGTGCCGAGATCAGTGCGCCAAGTCCTTTTCCGAGTGCAGGTTTTGCCATAAGGCCGCGAGGTTAAAGATTCCTCCCCTAATCGCAACCGAGTTTTACCCCTGAATGCGCCCAGCGCTGTCAGATTTGGCTGACGTGGGTCACAGGGCGCACAGCGTAGAGTCTCCTTCCTGCCCCATCATGCAATGCGCCCGTTCATCCTCATCACGGCGATTCCGCCTCACCCTCCTCAGGAAACCGCTCCACAAATCGCATCGCGTAATCAATGAACCGCAGCGGCACATCGTCCGTGGGACCGTTACGGTTTTTTGCCAAAATCAGCACCGCCTGCCCTTTCTTGCGCTCCTCTTCCTCCTCGGTACCCACTTCCATTTTACCCCCGGCATAGTCCTCACGGCTGAGCAGACCCACCATGTCGGCGTCCTGCTCGATGGAACCGGATTCACGCAAATCCGAAAGCACCGGCCGCTGTCCTTTACGGGACTCCACCGACCGGTTAAGCTGCGCCAGCACGATCACCGGCACATCCAGCTCTTTGGCGATGCCCTTGATGCCCGCTGAAATTTCCGCGATCTCAATCTGCCGGTTGTCCTGCGCACGGCGGCTGCTGGAGGTCATGAGCTGCAGATAATCAATCATGATCATCTGGATGTTGTGCTGCTTTTTCATGCGCCGCGCCTTCGCCCGCATCTCCAGCACGTCCAGGCCCGGCGTGTCATCAATCAGGATGTTCGCCTTTTGCAGCTCGCGCGTAGCCTTGGTCAGCGCATCCATCTGCGCCCGCGACATCAGCCCGCGCGACAGGTCCTGCATGGAAAGCTGCGCCCGCGAGACTAGCAGACGTCGCACCAGCATCGTCGCACTCATTTCCAGGCTAAACACCGCACAAGCCTTGTCACAGTCCACCGCCACATGCTCCACCAGGTTCATGGCCAGGGAGGTCTTACCCATGGAGGGACGGGCAGCGATGACAAACATTTCCCCGCCCTGCAGGCCGCTGCTCATGCTGTCCAGCTTGCTGTAGCCGGTGGAAAGCCCGCGCAACTGCCCCGGATGCTCCAGCATGTACTGGATGGAATCAATCGCCTCCGCGACGTGAGATGCCAGGCTTTTCACGCCGTCGCTCTTCCCGGCCATCGTCTCCCGCACCGCCAGCACGCGCTGCTCGCTATGGTCAATCAGCGTATTGATGTCCGCTTCCAGCTCACTGCGCCCATGCTCATAGGAGGCCTCAATATTCAGCGAACAAGCATGAATCATCTGCCGCAGGATGTGCTTGTCCTGAACAATTTTTTTGTAGTAGCTATAGTGCGACGGCACCGGCACAAAGGTGAACAGCTCCGTGATCATCGCCGGTCCGCCCACCCGGTCCAGGAGTCCCTGGTCCCGCAGCGCATTCGTCACCATCACCGGGTCCACCGGCAGGTTTTTGTCGTAGAACGACAAAAGCATCTCATACACCGTGCGGTTCGCCTCATGGTAAAAGGCCGCCGCTGGGAGCGTCACCCGGCTCTCGCTCAGCCGCTCATTCGGGTCCTGCAGCAGGCTCGAAATGACGCCTTTTTCCGCTTCATCACTGAACGGCAGCGCCCGGTTGATGTTCGCCAGCAGCTCCTCCGCCGTCGGGATCTCATTGCGCTTGCGGCCAAAGGGATTGGCCTGCGGCTTCGGCGCAGCTTTTTCGGAGAGTTCTCCCAAAGCTGCGGCTGCCTGGACAAGGTTGGAAACGGATTCTGCCATGTCCCCTTATCAATGACCGATGCCCACCCCGATGCAATGACAGCAATCTGTGTATAACTTAGTTCGCTTTGTGAAAAACTCTGGGCTGGTCACGAACTTCTGCCACGTCGTAAGATGCGACGGAACTTACTCGTTCCCATCGCCCTCATGCTCCGACCCACCTCTGCCCTAGCCCTCATCGCCCTCCTTTCGGCGACCGCTTTCGCCGCGAAGCCTGATCGCCCTGTCAAAGAGGCCCGTCCGGTGAAACCCGCCCGCCCGGCCAAAGAATTCACCCCCGGCAAGCCAGCCTTCACCCCGGATCCCGCCGTCGCCGCCTTTGATCCCGCCAAGGTCACCCCGGAGCATCTCGATACCAGCATGTTCAAGGTGCCCGAGGGTCTGGAGATCAGCGTCTGGGCCAACTCCCCCATGCTTTTTAACCCCGCCAACATGGATGTGGACCACGCTGGCCGCATCTGGGTGGCCGAAGGGGTGAACTACCGCCGCAACAGCGGCCGCAGCCGTGAGGGAGACGCCATCCGCGTGCTCCAAGATACCAATGGTGATGGCCAGGCCGATTCCTCCCACGTCTTCGTCCGCGAAAAAGAACTCGAGTGCCCCCTGGGCGTCGCCGTGTTTGACAATGTCATCGTCGTCTCCAACACCCCCGACATCATCGTCTATACCGATGTGGACCGGAACCTGAAATTCGACCCCGCCGTGGACAAGCGGGAGGTCTTTCTGACCGGCTTTGAGCAGCCCCAGCATGACCACTCCCTGCACTCCGTCTATGCCGGTCCGGATGGCCGCTGGTACTTCAGCAACGGCAACTGCGGTGCCCAGTTCAGCGACAAAAGCGGCAACACTTTCCGCATCGGCGGCGGCTACCTGAACAACACCTACACCGGCGAAAAAAGCGACGACGGCCACGTTTACGTCGGTGGTTTCACCGCCAGCATTGACCCCAGCGGCCACAATGCGCGGGTTCTGGGCCACAACTACCGCAACAGCTACGAAGGCGTGAAGAATTCCTTTGGCGACATGTTCCTCAATGACAATGACGATCCGCCGGCCTGCCGCGTCAGCCACCTCATCGAAGGCGGCAGCTTCGGATTCTTCTCCGCCGACGGCAAGCGCCAGTGGCGTGCCGACAAGCGCCCCGGTCAGACCACGGCCATCGCCGAATGGCGCCAGGAAGACCCTGGCATCATCCCCGCTGGAGATGTCTATGGCGGCGGTGCGCCCACCGGCATGTGCTATTATGAAAACGGTGCCCTGGGTGACCAATGGAAAGGCCTTTTGCTGAGCTGCGAAACCGGCCGTAACGTCGTCTTCGGTTACCTGCCCAAGCCGGACGGCGCAGGCTTCAAGCTGGAGCGTTTTGACTTCTGCACCACCAACACCACCGGCGTCTTCAAAGGCAGCGACTTCGTAGGCGGCAAGGACAACATGTCCGACGAGCGCCACACCCTCTTCCGCCCTAGCGATGTTTGCGTGGGTGCCGACGGTGCCATTTACATCAGCGACTGGTTCGACAAGCGCACCGGCGGCCACATGGACACGGATGAGACCTGCAGCGGCACCATCTACCGCATCGCTCCGAAGGGTTTTAAACCCCAAGTTCCAGTCATCAGCTTTGGCAGCACCGAAGGCCAGCTCGCCGCCCTGAAATCCCCCGCTACCAATGTCCGCCACAGCGGTTTTGTGAAACTGAAGGAGCAGGGTGACAAAGCCCTCGCCGCCATCACTTCCCTCCGGGAAAACAAAGACCCTTACCTCGCCGCTCGCGCCGTCTGGCTGCTGGCCCAGATGGGTGAAAAAGCCTCCCTGCGCATCCGACCCTGGCTGGAATCCGACGATGCCACCAAGCGCCTCGTCGCCTTCCGCGCCCTCCGCGCCGCCGGGGGCGATATTCTGGACCTGTGCAACAGCATGGCCGCCGATGGCTCCGCCGCCGTCCGTAGCGAAGTCGCCATCGCCATGCGCGACCTCCCGTTTGCTCAGAGCGGCAACATCCTTGTGGAGCTGGCCAAGCGCTACAACGGCAAAGACCGCTCCTACCTGGAGGCCTGGGGCATCGGCTGCACAGGCAAGGAGGCCGAAGTCTGGGCCGCTCTGAAAAAAGCCGGCAACGGCACCCAGGCTGAAGAATGGAGCGACGCCTTCGCCCAGGCCACCTGGCGGCTGCGTCCCGAGGCAGCCATTGAGGACGTCAAAACCCGCGCCATGTCCGCCAAGCTCTCCGCCCCCCAGCGCAAGCTCGCCGTGGACACCCTGGCCTTTACCAACGCCCCCGCCGCCGCCCAGGCCATGCTGGCCGTGGCCAAGGACAAGGAATCTCCCGTCCACGGAGACGTCATGTGGTGGCTCATCAACCGCAGCACCAATGACTGGACGGATTACAACATCGCCAGCGAGCTCAAGGCCCAGGGCATTTTTGACCCCGATGCCATCAAGCTCGTCACCATCGAAATCCCGCCCGCTCCGGAAAGCCACGTGAAACTGGAGGAAGTCCTCAAACTCAAAGGCGATCCCAAAAACGGCTCCTCGCTCATCGTCCGCTGCGTCATGTGCCACCAGATCAACGGCCAGGGCGTGGAATTTGGCCCCAGCCTCCAGGGTTGGGGGCTCAGCCAGCCTACGGACATCATCGCCCAGGCCATCATTGACCCCAGCAAAGACATCGCCCACGGCTTCGACGGCATGGAGATCCTGACCAAAGACGGCATCAAAATCCACGGCATGGTCCTCGCGGACGGAGATGTCCTCATCGTCCGCAGCATGGGCGGCCAGACCCAGTTCGTGCCCAAAAACCGCATCGCCAAACGCACCAAAATGGACCGCTCCATGATGCTCAGCGCCTCCCAGCTCGGTCTCACCGCCCAGGACATCGCCGACATCGTCTCCTACATGCGCCAGGCGGAATAAAATCACCCAATCTCACCAGTCTTGATGATCGAGCCGGACGAAGACTTGCTGGCCAGCCAGCCTAACGACGCCTATTTCAAGGAGGTCTTCTCCCAGCCAGTCTATGCGGCGACTTTCTTCCGCCAGCACCTTCCCGCTGAGATCGTGGAGGGCATCCACTGGGATACACTGGCCCTGCTTCCCGCCTCCTTCGTCAAACAGAACCTTCAGCAGACCCACTCAGACCTCCTTTTTTCCGCCGACATGGGCGGAAAGGAGGCCCTCCTTTACTTGCTGTTCGAGCATCAGACCACGCCGGATCCCCTCATGCCCCTGCGGCTGCTCGGGTATGTCCTGGAGATTCTCCAGCAGCATGAGCAGGCGCACGGCTTGCCGCTGCCGCCCGTCATCCCCTTCGTCCTGCACCAAGGGCCTCTACGCTGGACCCCTTCCACCGCCTTCGAAGACCTCTTTGAGCTGCCGGAGGGACAGGCGCAAGCCCTGCTGCCCTTCCTCCCCAAATTCCGCCACGCCCTGCTGGACCTCAGTCTCTTCGATCCCGCCGCGGAGGAAACAGACACCCAGATGCGCGTCGTGCTCCAGCTCATGAAGCTGGCCCGTGAGAAAAAGCTGATCGAGTTCTTCACCTGGATGGCCACAGAGATCGTCCTCAAATCCATGCCCGAGGACCTCCTCCGTCTCAGCCTCCTCTACGCCCTCCACGCCGATACCAATCTTGACGTCGAGGAGATCGCCCATACCTTGGAATTGAACCACGAACTGAGGGAAAACACCATGTCCATCGCTCAAAAACTCCATTCTCGAGGTAAAGCTGAAGGCAAAGCTGAAGGCAAACTGCAACTGCTGCAGACGCTGATGGGGCTTCCTGTTTCTACAGATGCGGAATTGGCGGGACTCAGCACTTCCGAGCTTGAATCCCGATTTGAGGAGCTGGAACAGCGCTATAAAACGGAGTTTAAACGGCTCTAACATACGGCTTCTAAGAGGCTAAAAGCCGCGATTGAGGCCCATTACACTGCGTTATCCGCAGACAACAATCCCGCTTCGGGGCACACTTTCACTTTTCATCCGCGTGATTGCCCCCATAATCGCGCGCTCAGACTGACATGGAACGCCGCCCCCCTAAAACCACCCCTTGGACCATTGACGACAGCGCCGACTTGTACGGCATTCGCGAGTGGGGCCACGGTTACTTCGACATTTCCAACAAAGGCGAGGTCGTCGTTAACCTGAAAGATGGCAAGAAACCGAAGCCGGTTTCCCTCTCTGAAATCGTCAAGGGTCTGCGTGAGCGCGGCACCCAGCTCCCGGTGCTCATCCGTTTTGGCGATCTCCTCCGCTGGCGCATTGACGAGCTGAACGAAGGTTTCCACTCCGCCATCCGCGAGGGCAAGTATCAGGGCGTTTATCGCGGCGTTTATCCTATCAAGGTGAACCAGCAGCAGGAGGTCATTGAGGAGATCACCCGCTATGGCCGCAAGTATCACTACGGCCTGGAAGCCGGCAGCAAACCGGAGCTTATCGCCGCTCTGGCTTACATGCATGACCCGGAGGCCTACATCGTCTGCAACGGCTACAAGGACGAGGAGTTCATTGACCTGGCCCTCAATGCCCAAAAGATGGGTCTGCAGGTGATCCTGGTTCTGGAAATGCCCAGCGAACTCGCCCTCATCCTGGAGCGTTCCAAGAAAATGGGCGTGCGTCCGACCCTTGGTGTCCGCTTCCGCCTCAGCGCGGAAAGCGCCGGCTACTGGAGCGGCTCAGGCGGGGACGCCAGCGTCTTCGGCCTGAACATCAGCCAGCTCATGGGCGTGGTGGACAGCCTGCGTGACCAGGGCATGCTGGACTGCCTGCGGATGCTTCATTACCACCAGGGCTCTCAGATCCCCAACATCCGCGCCATCCGCCAGGCGGTGACGGAAGCCACCCGCGTCTATTGCGGCTTAGTCCATGAAGGTGCCCGCATGGGCATCCTGGATCTCGGCGGCGGCCTGGCCATCAGCTATGACGGCCTCAAAGGCGCCTCATCCGCCTCCAGCAACTACGGCACCAAAGAATACTGTGCCGATGTCATTGAGGCCATCACCGAAGTGACCGCCGAGGCCGGTGTGCCGCACCCGGACATCATTACGGAATCCGGCCGCGCCGTGGTGGCCTACTACTCCGTCCTGGTCATCAACATCCTGGATGTGAACCGCTTCGAGCCTGGCCGTGGCAACATCGAGCTGAAGAAAGATGCGCCCCAGCCCCTTCACAACCTGGCCGAGCTGCGCGAAGAGTACAAAAAAGACACCAAAAAGCTCACCCGTGAGCGCGTGCAGGAAATCTACAACGACGCCGTCTATTACCGCGACAAGCTTCGCAGCGAGTTCAACTACGGCAAAGTGGCCCTGCGCGAGCGCTCCCAGGGCGAGGAAATGTACTGGGACATCATGACCTGGATCTCCGCCAATCTGGAAGCCGTCGGTCACGACGGCAGCCAGATGGAGCGCATGAGCACCGTCATGACGGACTATTATTACGGCAACTTCAGCGTCTTCCAGAGCCTGCCTGACCTTTGGGCCATTGACCAGATCTTCCCGGTCATGCCCATCCACCGCCTCAAGGAAAAACCCACGCGCAATGCCGTCCTCTCGGACATCACCTGCGACAGCGATGGCAAAATCGACAAATTCGCCCATAGCGGTGAAATCTGCGGCAGCCTGCCCCTGCATGATCCGGACTTTGAAAAAGGCGAGGACTACATGCTCGGCATCTTCCTCGTCGGCGCCTACCAGGAGACCCTGGGAGATCTGCATAATTTGTTAGGCGACACGAATGTCGTCAGCGTCAGCATCGAGAACGGCAAGCTCAAATACCGCCGTGAGCAGGAAGGCGACAGTGTCTCCGAGGTGCTCAGCTACGTGGAATACGATCCCAAAGATCTGTCCACCCGCTTCCGCAACCTCGCGGAAAGCGCCGTCGTCTCCAAGCGCATCTCGGCCGCCGAACGGCGCGAGATCATGGGTGCTTACGATGCAGGGCTCCGAGGCTATACCTATTTTGAAACGTAACCCCTGTTCTTCCTCGCATGATGCGCTGCCTGCTCTCCCTGTCCTGCCTGTTTTCACTCCTTTCCTGCATCAGCTTCCCGGCTGCCGAGCGGGCCAGATATGAGCGTCAGATGCAGGGAAACCGTACCGCCTCAGCTGCCACTGACAAGACTGAACCACTCCTGTTCGGCCTGCCCAAATTTGAAAGGACCGCCACAGACAGCACCGTTAATCTGGAGAGCCCGGAGGTTGAGTCAGCCCCGGTCGTCAAATCAAAGAAGAACTTCAAAGATCCCTACTTCCGTCCAGATTGAACGGATTGCTGCGCTGGCGGCTTGCCGAGTCTGCCCCCCTGGCCTAGAAGAGTCGCCGTATGGTTTCCATCTCCATCCGTGATCTCACGAAACGCTTCGGCGGCCAGACGGTTCTGGACCGGGTGAATCTTGATATCGGCCAGGGCGAACTCTTCTTCCTGCTCGGTCCCAGCGGCTGTGGCAAGACCACCCTCCTGCGGCACCTGGCCGGCTTTTACAAGCCCGATGCCGGACAGATCTTGTTTGACCAGGAGGATGTGACCCGCCTGCCTGCTCACAAGCGTGGTACGGCCATGATGTTCCAGAGCTATGCCCTGTGGCCTCATCTGAACGTGGCACAGAACGTGGCCTTTGGACTGGAGGAGCGCAAGCGTCCCCGACAGGAGATTGAGCAGAGGGTGGCGGAGGCGCTGGAGATGGTCCAGCTCGGCGGTTTGGGGGCCAGACGCATTTCCCAGCTTTCCGGAGGGCAGCAGCAGCGTGTGGCCCTGGCGCGTGCACTCGTCGTGCGGCCGCGCTGCCTGCTGCTGGATGAGCCGCTGTCCAATCTGGATGCCAAACTGCGCCATGAGATGCGCACGGAGATCCGGCGTATTTGCAAGGAGTCCGGCCTCACGGCCATCTACGTTACCCATGACCGGGATGAGGCACTCAGCATGGCAGACCGCCTGGCCGTCATGGACGGGGGGCAGCTGGCCCAATTGGGCACTCCGGAGGAAGTCTATCGTCACCCTGCCTCCCGTATGGTGGCCGGCTTCATCGGGGAAAGCAATTTCATCCCCGGCATCGTACAAGCCCGCAGCAGCGATGGCGGGTATGAGGTGCAAACAGCCTTCACCACGTTGCGGGCCCGCACCAGCAGCCCGGACTGGCAGCCGCAGCATGGGGAGAAGGTGCTGCTTTCCATCCGGCCAGAGGCTCTGACCTTTGGCCAGCTCCTGGATTCCCCCAACCACTTCCCAGGGCAGATCGCAGACACCACTTATCTGGGTTCCACGGCGCTCTACCTGCTGCGGATGGCCGACGGCACGGAAATCAAAGTCAGCGAGTCCAATCCACGCCAGATCATGACCGCTTCCATGGCCCAAGTGAGAGCCATGGTCCAGGCGCAGGATGTGGTGATGCTCAAAGGAGAATGACCGCAGGGGTTCGAGTGCGAGCATTATCTGCCCCTTTGCCTACGTTATCATGCGGTGTTACTGAGTCCTGGCTGGATATTCCGGTTCCATCAGGCAGTTAGTTGCCCCCCGCTCATGAAAGAACGTTATCATATCATCTCCACACTCGCCACTGGCGGCAGCGGCAGCATTCTGCATGCCTGGGACAATGCGCAAAGTCGGGATGTCGCCATCAAGCGCCTCAACGGTGGCGCAGTGATGAAAGACTTCCTCCTGCGCGAAGCCCGCTCCCTTTACGCCCTTCGCCATCCCAACATCGTCACCATCCATGAATATGACAGTGATGAAGAAGGCGCCTACATGGTCATGGAGATGATCAAGGGCGAGTCCCTGGAAAAACAGGTGACCTCCCACGGACCGCTCTCCATCCCCGACTTCCGGTTACTCGTCATGAAGACCCTGGATGCAATCACGGCAGCCCATGAGGTGGGCATCATCCACCGGGATCTGAAGCCTGAAAACATCATGCTGCCGTGGAACCAGCACAGCCAGTTTGAGGTAAAGCTCATTGATTTCGGCCTGTCCCAGCAGCTTCCGCCCCAGGGCGGACAGCAGGATTCCATGATCGGCTCCATCCACTTCATGGCCCCAGAGCAGTTTGGCAGCGGTCATGTGGATGTGCGCACCGACCTCTATGCCCTCGGCTGCATCTATTACTTTGCCCTCACGGGCAAATATCCCTTTCCGGGGGAGCAAAGGCATCAGGTCATCACCGCGCATCTGTATCCGCCCAAAGAACCGCTGGGAGAGCTGCGCCCGGATCTCAGTGACGGGCTCTGTGCCTGGGTAGAACAACTGATGAGCATCCAGCCTGCTTATCGTGCCGCCAATGCGACAGATGCCCTCGCCGCCTTCCGCCGCCTGGGGACCCAGTTGCAGATTCAGACCGCCAGCGGTGTGGAGGAGCCGGCCTATATGATTTTGGAAGAGGAGGAACTGCCTGCGGCACTGGTGGTGGAGGAGGCTGAAGAAGAGGCCCATGTCCTGGAGGCTGCACCCGATGAGGAGGAACCTGAGCATGCCGCCCTGATCGAAGCTGATGCACAAACAGAAGCCGAAGGAGATATGGCATCTGAAGCTGCGCCAGAACCAGAAATTGAACCGGAACCGGAGTCGCCGCCCACCCCCGCCTATGTATCGGAAGAAGAAGACTATGTCCCAGCCGCACCCGTTCATGCGCCCGCGCTGAGTGCCGCCCCCGTGGCTCCGCTGGCACCCCCCCAGGCCTACCATGAAACCCACTCATCAGAGGATCTCCCAAGCTCCCGCCGGATGCCTGCGACACCTGGAAAAGGCAAGCCAAAGCGCCGGGCCAACCTGCAACTCATCATCACCGCCTTTGTCGTCATCCTGATCGCCCAGTTCGCCCTCGTCAGTTACTTCAAATATGCTGGTCGTGAATCCCGCGAACAGCGGCTGGTCGAGCTCAGCGAAAGCGAGCAGGCGGTCGGCTCCGATGTGGATGTGCGCATGCTGCTGGACTTCCTGGCCGACCCCACCCACCAGGAGCCTGCAGCCAGGGCCCTGTCCAAGCTGCAGGGCGGCTCTTACATCAATGAAATCCTCAACGCGCATCTGGAAAAGGTGAAAAGCTATCCGGTCAGCGCCCGGCTGGTCCAGGTCATCGGCCAGCGGCGCAGTGCAGGCGCCTTTGACACCCTGCTGGAGCTGGCAAGTGACAAGCGGGGAGATGTGCGCCAGGCCGCCTGGACCGCGCTGGGCCGCATCACCCCCGCAGATAAGATGCCCCAGGTGCTGAACCTCCTGGGCAGCAGCAACAAACGGGATCACGAATACATCGAGAAGGCTCTCATCACCGCCATTGAATCCTCCATGGACCGCCCGGCGGCCACCCAGCATACCTTGCAGGCCTTCCGCAGGGCTACTGACCGCGCCGAAACCCGCACCCTGCTCTTCAATGTCCTCACCCGTGTCGGCGGGGATGAGACCCTGGCCATCGTCAGTGAGGCCATCTCAGATCCATCTGCCAAGATCCGCCTCGCGGCCATCATGATCCTGGCAGAATACCCTACCCACGAACCCCTCGCCGCCATCACTGCCCGCTTCCCGGATGAAACGGATGAAGAATGCCGCGTTTACCTCCTGCTGGCTGCGCGTGAGCTCATCAGCAAACCCGGCCCCAGCTCCCAGCAGCAGCTCTTTGTCCATGGCCAGAGCCTCTATGCGAATGCCAAAGGCGATGTCGAAAAGCGCTACATTCTTAGCGTGCTAAGCCGGACCATTGCCCCCGGCACCGCCACCTTTTTTGAAGAATTCGCCAAGAGTTCAGATGCCGCATTGAAGGGCGAGGCCCGCAGCCTGGCCAAGGCCTTCCGCGACAAGCTCGAGCAGGTCATCTCCATCCCCCCCGGTGGCAGCGCCACCCTCCCTGCCGACAAGGCCGACTACCGCCTGGGCGGCACTCTCATCCAGGAAGAAGGCGCGCTCATCAACTGGACCCAGGAGGGCGACTGGGCCTCCTGGCTGGTGGAAGTACCCGCCAACGGTGAATACGAGATCGCCCTCTATCAATCCCACACCAATGACCAGCTCGGCACCTATGAGATCCTGCTGGCCGGCCAGACCCTGCTGACCTCCGTCGTGAAGACCGACAGTGCCAACGATTTCAAAGGCTTCGTCGTGGGCAGCATCAAAGTCCAGGAAGCCGGCATCTACCGCCTGCGCGTTCGCGCCAAGACCCTTCCCGCAGAAGGGGAGCTGTTCCGCGTGCAGCGTCTGGTGGTAAAGGCTTTGTAAGCCCCGCCTGGAGTCACTCAGGTTCAAATATGTTTGGCCCTCCACGCGGAATAACAAAAAGCTCCTCAAACACCCTCCAGCCCGCGCAGTTTGTCCGGATTCCGCACGGCATAGATGGCCTGGATGCGTCCCGCCTCCACATCAATGGTTAGCGCGGTGACCAGGCGGCCGCCTTCATGGATAAGGATGCCCGGTGCGCCATTGAACCGGCACGGAACCAGTCTGCGGCCTTCATGCGCCTGCGGACGATGATGCATCACCCCGACAAGGAACCGCGCCACGGCATCCACCCCACGCATGATATCCGGCAGGGCAGAGACTTTGCCGCCGCCGTCCGAGCGCATTTCCACAGACTCCGCCAGCAGTGACTTGAGCTCCTGCAACTCCCCCGCATAAGCCGCTTTCAGAAAGGCCTCCAGCAGCCGCTGATGATCCTCCACCCTGGTCTCAAACCTAGGCCGCGCCGCCTGCACAGCGGCCCGCGCACGCGAGGCCAGCTTGCGGCAGGCCGGTCCGGACTTGCCCAGGATCACCGCGATCTCATCAAACTCGTGGCCAAACACATCGTGCAGCAAAAAAGCCGCACGCTCCGCAGGCGAAAGCTTTTCCAGCGCCAGCATCAGCGCCATGGAGACGGATTCATCCACGCCTGCGGCCACCGGACCACCGTCTTCTGTAGTCTCATGAAAAGGCTCCGGCAGCCACACACCGCAGTAGCTCTCCCGCCGCCGCCTGGCGGACTTCAGCACATCCAGCGCCTGCCGGCTGCAGGCTGTCACCAGCCAGGCACGGGCATCCCGCACCTTTGCGAGCTCCGCCCGGCTCCATTTCACCCAGGTGTCCTGCACTACATCCTGCGCCTCCGCCAGCACGCCCGTCATGCGGTAGGCGATCCCCAACAGCAGGCTGCGGTGCTGCTCAAAAAGGCGGGCTTGTTCTTCCATCGGTCTCACTGGCTGTTGTTTGACATCAGAACGGCAAAACGCCAGCCGTCTTCGGTTTTGCGGAGTACATGCGTGTATTTCCGCCGGGCCTGGTAATGCCCCGTTTCCGCCCCTCCCGCCTCCACCCCGGACTCCTGGCTGCCCGTCTCGACCGCCAGTACACCATCCCGCTCGATCCTCAGCGGATTCTGCTGCAAGGTAATAAATCGCGTCCCTGCCAGCAGGTCCGTCTCGCAGCGCAGAAAGGCCTCTCTTCCCGTCACCATTTCCCGCCCTTGCAGCATCAGCACAATGTCATCCGTCACCAGCCTGGCATAAGCCGCCGCATCCCCCTTTAAAATCGCCCGCACCTGCCCCTCCCGCAGCGCCGCGATCTCCGCCCGGTCCTGCGCCGTGAACAGGCCGCGCCATTCGATGCCGTCCGCCGGCGGCCCAGGCTGGAACCACACCTCCACGTCCGCCCAGGCCCGTGTCATCGCCTGCTCCAGTTGCACCGGCCCCAGCATCGTGCCCTCCAGCGCCGTCCACTGCACACGGTCAAACCCCAGGATGCGAAAAACCGAATGCAGCAGCGGCCCCTGAAAGTCCGGCCACAGCGGCCCCACCCCTCCTCGTGCTGTGAGGATCCACGCAGACTTTCCGCTCAGGAGCCCGTGAAAGCCCTTCTCATCCATCGTGAAAGTCCGCCCCGCACGGATGACATGGTCCGCCCACGCCTTCAGCGCCGAGGGCGTGCCAAAATTATAAACTGGCGTGCTCACCAGCACCTCATCCGCAGACTCCAGCTCCGAGATCAGCTCCTCCGACAGCGCCATCGAAGACACCGTCTCCCCATCCGCCACCAGCTGCCCCATGAACGCAGCCAGCGTGACCGCATTCAGATGCGGCACCGGCTCCCGCGCCAGATCCCGCCGCATTACACGGCCCTCCGGATGCGCCTCCAGCCAGCGTTTTTCAAAATGATCCCCCAAAGCCCGCGAGTGCGATCCTTCAGCCCTGATGCTTGCGTCAATTCTCAACAGTGTTCTCATGCACCCCCCTGACGAGACAGGCCCCCGATGTGTGACAGGATTTATTTTTCCGCCTGCCCGAAGGTGAGAAAGTGAAAATTGTCCAGCCCCATGGCAGACGCATCAAGATGAGATCCGGGCAGGAAGAGACAAACTTCACCGTGCACATGCCACACTAAGCTATCGTGACAGGATTCCCGCTGACCACTGATCTGACAGCTGATCTCTACTGCTTACAGTTTCATCATGTGCCTTAGCCCCGCAGGGTGCGGGGGACGAAGGCCCACTGCATGCCGGCCGCCTCGGCGGCGACGATGCCGGCCTGGCCGTCTTCCAGCACCAGACATTCCTTCGGGTCCACGCCCATCTTTTCAGCGGCCAGCAGGAACATGTCCGGCGCGGGTTTGCCACGCTTCACATACGCCGGGGTGACAATGGTAGGAAAGAGATGCAGAAGACCGCTGGCTGCCAGGCAGCCGCGCACGATGATCTCCTCGCTGCCGGAGGCGACGGCCATGGGGAATTTTCCCTCCAGGGAGCGGGCGAAGTCGGCCACCGGCTTGATGGCCTCCATCTGCGGGATGATTTTCAGGAACATCTCCACCTTGGATTCCGCCACGGCATCGGGATCCACCGTGCTGCCGTGCAGGGCATTCAGTTCGATGACCACATCCTGCTCACGCACACCGGCACGCGCATAAAAAAACTCTTCGGTGAACTCAAAGGGCGCGTTGTGCAGTTTCAGTGACGCCAGCCAGGCTTCATAATGCCGGGGCATGGAATCCACCAGGGTGCCGTCGCAGTCAAAGATGTAGGCTTGAAAGGGATAGTCAGGAATCTCGAGCATGAGTTGGAGAAATCCATTTTACCCCCAGATGGCAGAATGTCGAACGCCGAGGTTAAGGGAAGAGAATCCGCGAAAAGCCATCCGCCCCAGACATTCAGTTCACTTGACTGTCACTCCCTGTCCCGGTTCACATGGAGGAAATAGTCATGGATGAACACGCTGACAATCACCAGGCCCCAAACAACAACCCAGACAAGAAACCAGTCCTCCATCCATTGGGGGCGATCCCACTTGTTAGTATCAGCCAGCATCACCAACCCCAGCAGCACCGCAGTCAATGCGCCGATAAAAGCCCCCAGACGTGAGGCACGAAACCAACGAATGCGCCCCCTCCTCCAATACAACATAAAGCCGAGTCGTTTCTGCATCTGCTCCCAGGCAAACAGAACTCCGCAACATCCCAGTCCTCCAATCAGCAGAATAAATCGGCAAGCCCAGAGCCGGGCATTATAGTAATCATCCGTCGAAGCGGCAAGGATCAAAGTAAGTGTAAGCATTGGATTGAGTGCATGCAGGGCCCGCTAGATGATTCCCTGCATTGATGCGCTTGTTATAAAAAGGGCCGGAGGATTGCTCCCCCGGCCCCGTAATTTTAATCAACGATCTGCGACAGCTTATTCAGCACCGGCAGCCGCGACAGGCTTGCCGCCTTCTTTGAAACAATACAGGTGGGTATTGGTGGCGACGTAGAGGCAGCCGTTGGCAGCGACGAGGCCACCGAACAGCGGGGAGGAAAACTCGATGGTGTTGAGTTCCTTCATTTCCTTGCCTTCAGCCAGGATGAACAGCTCACCCTCTTCGTTGCCGATATAGACTTTGCCGTCCACCACCAGGGGGCTGGCCCAGATGTGGCCTTTGGTATCGAACTTCCAATATTCCTTGCCGGTCTTGGCATCCAGGCAGAACAGGCGGCCGGTATAGTCCGGGATGTAAATCAGACCGTCCTTGATGGCGGCGGTGGAGATGGAGCGCTCGATGCCCTTGAAGGTCCACACGGCCTTGCCGGAGATGTCGCCGGTCAGTTTGGGGTCAATGCAGCTCAGCATGCCCACACCTTCGCCGTGCTCAGGGTCCTGGCCGATGGCCACATAAACGAGGCCTTCATACACCACGGGGGTGCCGATGATCTCGCTGGGGCCGTCGTACTCGACGTATTTGATCGGCTCGCCGGCCTCGTTTTTGCGGTATTCAGGCGGGTTGGCATCATAGCGCCAGTATTCTTTGAGGATGTCAAAGTCGTCCTTCTTCTCGGTTTCCGGGGCCATGGAATAGACCCAGCCGTCACCGGCGGCGAAGATGATATGCGGCTTGCCATCCACCTCCGTATAGGTCGGGCTGGACCAGGAGCAATGCAGCACGCGCTCGCTGGCCACGTGGTCCATCTCGCCTAGGAGAGTGCCGTTTTCAGCATCCAGCATGATAAAGCTGGGGGACTGAGGAGACGGAATGTTGGTGTGCGTCCAGTCCACGCCGTTGCAGGTCGGGACGAAGACCTTGCCGTCCACCACGAGGGGATAACCGGCGGTGGCGTTGTGCTGGAAAACGCCCAGCTCCTTGTACATGTCATACACCCAGATGATGTCCGCATCCTGGGCACCGGGCTCGATGGGGGTGAGCTTGCCGTCCTTGTCCGGCACGGCCATGAAGGCGGCCTCTTCTTTCATGCCGTCGTTGCCATTGGCCATGCCTTCGACATCCAGACAGATGATCTGGCAGCGGTTGCCGGGGACATAAGCGCGGTTGCCGACGATGGTGGGGCTGGCGCAGATGCCCAGGTATTCCCAGTCATTCACCTTGCCGCTGCCCATCTTGGGGGAAACGAGCTGCCAGAGGAAGTCGCCGGTCTTTTCGTCAAAGCACATGACGATGCCACGGTCGCCGACGTTCTTCGGATCGCGCGGAGATTCGTTGTTCGTGCCAATATAGACTTTGCCGTCGGCGATGATGGGCGTGCCATAGGTCTGGGAGCCGAGCTTCGCCACCCATAGGCAGTTCTTGGTGGTGCTCATCTCGATGTCCTCAGCGCCAGGGCCTTTGTTGGCCTGTTCAGCATTGGGGCGGAGACGTCCGGCGATCTTGGGTGCGGCCTTGGGGCCGTATTTGGTGCCAGGGCTGAAATCCGAAGGGATGTTCTTTTCGTCGGAGACCATGTTGCGGGTCTTGCCGCCGCCCCATTCGGCCCAATCGGCTGCCTGGAGTGCTGTGGCACTGATGAGTGCCAGGAGGAGGGTGGTTTTTAGCTTCATGTGAAAGGGTAAAGACAAGGTACGAAGTTACTTGTTCGGTGTGATGCTCAAATTGTCCATGAACACGCGCTTCTGGTTCATCTGGCTGAAGCCGAAGATGCCGGGGCTGCCCTGCTTGTGGGCTTTTTCCACCTTGGCTTCGACGGTCCAGGCTTCTGGCTCGGCCTCGCCTTTTGGCCAGACTTTTCCACGGACCACACCGCTGCCGTCTTCATTGACGTCCACGCGGGTCTTGAGGGTGTACCAGGTGTTGGCGGAGACTTTGAAATTGCCTTCCACTTTCAGGCGCTCCGGGTTGGAGCTGACTTCCAGTTTGTTAGCATTGCCGCGCAGGCAGATGAGGTAGCGCTGGTTGATGAAACCGATGTCGGACTTCAGACGGGCGCTGCCTTCGGTCAGCACATCCGCCTGCATGGTGTAGTTGGACAGGTGGGACGGGGCGACGAAGACGGTGCCGCGCTGGAACAGCAGGCGGTCAAAGGTCTTGGCGAAGACTTTGTTCCCCTCATACTCACGGATGTCGAACTTGAAGCGGGCCCCAATCCAGGGAAGCGGCGGATACGAGAACTTCACGCCTTCATTGGGCTGGTCTTCATTGAGGGTGTAGCCTTCGAAGTCCTCCGTCATCGGCAGGTTTTTCAGAGCGCGGCCACGGATGGTGCCGGTGATGCCATCGGGTCCGGTGGCCTTGAAAGCACCAGCGCTTTCTTTGGCATCGGCTGCCACGACAAGTTCGCCTGCCTCATTGAATTTGGCATCCATGCTGGCCTTCACGCGGGCGGTTGGGGGGATGAAAGATTCCCATTTTACGCCTTTGACGTTTTCATCCACGACGAAGCCGTTGGCATCCACGCTGCGGATGCGGAAGGCCTGCTTTTCACCGGCCATGAGCACGACTTCTGCAGGAATGATCTGCAGCGCGGTGGCTTTGCCCGCCTTGGGGATCTCGGCCACCGGTGCTTCATCCACCTTGATGCCGCTGTTGGGGATCGGAAAGCTGTAAAACTTCTCTGTCGTGGTGACGTAAAGCACGCCATCACAGACGGCAGGTGCGCCGAGGCACTGGCCATCCAGTTTGATCTCCTGGACGATCTCTGCATCCTTGTCGCCGGGCTTCACCACGACCACCTTGCCTTCCATCATGGGGCAATAGAGCAGGCCGTCCACATAGAGGGGTGAGGAATGCAGGTTGGCATTGCTGAGCTTTTTCTTCCAGAGCATCTCACCGGATTCCGCGTTGATGCAGTTGAGCTCGCCGCCATCGGTGAGCTGATAGATCATGTCACCCACGATGACCGGAGAACTGCTGGTGGCACCCAAGGGCAGGCGCCAGAGCTCGGCGCCTTCCAGCACGGTGCTTTCAGGCCCTTCGGCGGCCACGAGTTTTTCCGGCAGCTTGATGGCGATCATGCGGCCTTTGTCGGAAGCATCAATGTTTTCATCGGCATGGATGGCGATGAGCTTGTTACCCTTATGCAGTGCGACGGAGGCATTGACGCCGTTTTTACTGATGGGCATCTTCCAGTAGGCAGCACCGTTGCGGGTGTTCACGCAGACAACATGGCCGCAGCCGGTGGTGAAATAGGCCACGCGCTTGCCGTCTCGCGTTTCCAGCACGGGTGTGGAGAAGGCGCTGTCCACCGGCGGCACAATGCCGGGGCGGGACCACCAGACGAGTTCGCCGGTCTTCTTGTCAAAGCCATAGATGCGGTCCGCAGCGGGGCCGTCAGCTCCCCAGTTGGAGAAGATGAAATGGGTCATCACCACATCTCCTTCGATGACCGGGCTGCCCACACGGGCGTTCGGGAAGGTCAGGCGGCCATATTCCTCCATGAGGGGGATTTCGAAGACCTTCTTGCCGTCCATCTCATAGCAGACAAAGACGCCTGCATTGCTGCAGAGGTAGATGCGCTTGGTCTCAGGATCCACCGTGGGCGCCCCGATGGAGTAGCGATTGTAAATGGAATCGCTGAGGTAATCGGCGATCTCCACCTCCCAGATTTTCTTGCCAGTCTTGGCATCCAGAACCGTGAGGAGTTCTACAAGGTCGGAGGTCTCTCCGCGATAGCCCCACAGAATGACCTTGTCTTCAAAGATGACCGGAGTGCCACGACCACGGGCGTCGTAGGTCCAGGCGGGAGCATCAGGCAGTTTGCCCGCATTGGTATAATGCTCCAGGCTGACGCCGTTTTGCAGCGGGCCGCGCCAGGTCGGCCAGTCATTGGCCTGGAGAGAGAGTGTCAGAAGAGACGCCGCAAGTGCGGACCAAGAAGCAGTGCGATAAAAGCGATGGGGGACCATGTGAAAAATTCCTGGCTGGGGTGTGAGCCTTCAACGTCAGCGCGTCCGGCACATCTTCAATCAGTTTCGGTGACTGATGTAGCTGTACGAAATGAGAGTTGGGGGCAGACAGAGTGAACGACGGGAGATCTCTGCATCTTTCTGAACACACTTGTGCGTGACAACGCGTTTTTTGCGTTGCAGTTATTGCACTTATTCACATGAACAGTGAGTTACCCACAGGCGTGTCAAGTCACTTTCTTCTAAAATTATCAGAGTTTCTCGGCATAAACAGGCTCTCAATTGTGAGAATTCATCCCGTTTTTGCAAAAAACAACCCCTTGGGTTGACGCGGTGGAGAAAACTTTTTAACCTCTGGGCGTCTGCTGAGGCTTGACCTGGCAGGCCACGATGTTGCAGCTTTCCTCAAGCTAAGACTTTCGTGCCAACGATCCTCACTGTTGTTGGTTGCTGGATCGCTAAAAAACAGACCCCTCGGCTCCGCATGCCGGGGGGTCTCTTTTTTTTGGGTGTCGGAACGTGAGCAATCCATCTTTGTACTCACGGGCATCTTCGCCATCAGAACTCTTTATTCTTGTCCTGTGACGCGCCTTCATCTCGCACCATTCTTCAGGCGATGCAGTGAGCCATGAAGCGCTCAGACATCAATGCTCACATCGGGATAGAGACGGGCCAGTGTGCATGAGAGGCAGTCTTTGACGAGAGGCAGTGCCGACTTTGACAGGGCATCCGGCAGGACTTCCTTTTCCACACCTTCCTTCCACAAACGGTCCACGCCATCGCTATGCTCATCCAGCACTTCATCCACCAGTTTGTTCCAGTGAGAAGGCTCCGCGCTCTCCTGCCATTCACCACGTCCGCGGCCAAAGTGTGAGACCGCCAGATAGGTAAGCATGGCCAGACGCACCTGCTCACGGAAATGCTCACGCGACCAGTGCAGACGCTGGTCGCCGCCACGCACCAGGTTATAACTGCGGATCAAAGCATACGCTCCAAGGCCCGCGAGAAAACCACCCGCCAAAGCGCCGCCGCCAAAGGTCATGCCGCCCATCTTCAAGTCGGCGATGAGTCCGCCCATGGCTCCACCGGCGACACTGCCCACCACACTCCAGATGGCCTCCGGCACCTTTTGCGGAGCATGGAACTGGTCCTGCGCCAGGGCACCCATGGCCCTTGCGGCCTCGCCTTCCAGACCGTGAAGACGGATCAGTGAATTGGTGGCTGCGGTGATGCGGTCTGCAAGCTGCACAGCCAGTTTCTCCCGTGCTTCCTGGTACTCTTTGTTGAGTTCCGTGCGGCCAATACCCACACGCTCCAGCAGCGTTTCATTGCGCACCGCCACGCCATCCACCACAGCGGCGGTGAGCAATTCCGAGATGACCCGGCATGACTTGTTAAAAACGTCCACATTGCGCTGATGCCAGGCACGCTTGAGATGCTTGAACGGTTCAGTCTTGGTTTCCGGCACCAGTGCCGCCAGGGATTCCATGAGGCGGTCCTCCTGCACCCAGCAGCGGGCGAAGGCATCCATGCGCAAAACGGCGTGGACGAGCGGAAAGGTTTTGAGATGTTCCCGCCAGGCATTCATCTCCGCCGACTCGGCAGCCGGATCCTGGACAGGGCCGGTCTGGTTGAGAAGCACCAGCACCGGCTTGCCCACCCAGCCCAGCACTTCCATCTCCGGGGCGATGTAGGCGGCCACTTCCGGCGGCTCGGTGGCATTGACCAGATAAAGGACCACATCCGCGTCATCGCGCACATTTTTGAGCGCCTGCTGGCTGCACCAGAGAGGTTTGTCCGTGAGGCGGTCCCAGGTCTGGGACAGAAACCACAACACCGGATTGCTTTCCCGTTTCAGCCGTTTCAGCAGCCGTGCACTGTCACCAAAGCCGGGCGTGTCCCACAGCCGCAGCAGACGGGCCTCCTCCTCCAGCAGGGTGTAAGACTCATTAAAAAGCGTCACATGCGCGGCATCCCGCACCTCGCCCACGTCACGGCGCAGCAGCGTGCGGGCCAGCGTCGTCTTGCCCGCATTGGTGTGCGAGATGAGGCTGAGCGTAACAATGTCCGATGCTGGGGGCGCGATGCCTGGCGGGGGTGGCATGGTATCGAGAGAAGGTTGTGAAACAATCCGACCATCTTGGCAAGAAAAGCGATGAGTTCTTTTATTATTATTGTGGAGATAACATTGCAGGAGGACGGCTGAAATCCCGCGCCTTTCGCCACGCATGATTAAAGTTGAAGCTCTTCCATCAGGCCAGCTGCTGCATCAGACGGCACCACCGCCGCGAACTTGAGTTTCTTTCAATAAATTTTAATTTCCGAGTCGCCACTTCGGGGCCGTGGCACGATCTATGCACGTGGGGATCCATCCATCATCGTCATGCATCGCATCCATCTTCCGCTTCAATTTGCGCTTCTTCTCGCTTGGGCGGGTTTTTCCCATGCAGTGCCCGAGACCCCTCCGCTGGAGATCCCCGCCCTGCCGGCCGTTGTGCCGCCCCTGGAGATTCCGGAGGAAGTGTTTGCCGGCGTGACCTTGAACCGCATCGCTTTTGACCGGGAATTTGATTCCCCGGTGATGCTGGCCACGGTTCCTGAAGGCGAGGGTGAGCAGGTCATTGCCATGCAGCGGGGGGAGTTCTGTGCGGTGAAACTGGATGGTAGCGGGGAGTGGCGGGTGTTTTTGGATTTCCGCAAACGCATGGAGGGGCTGACGCTTTTTGAGGAGGGGGTGCATGGCATTGCGTTTCATCCACAGTTTGAAACCAACCGGCTGTTTTACCTGAGCTACACGCAGAATGAGCCGCGCCGCACGGTGATCAGCGAGATGCGCGCGACCCCGGGAAGTGCGCCGGTGGCGCTGCCGGAAAGTGAACGCATCGTGCTGGAGATCCCGCAACCGCTGGCCGACCACTGGGGCGGGCACATCAGCTTTGGTCCGGATGGGTTTCTTTACATTGCCCTGGGTGACGGGGGGCTGCGAAACGATCCTTACCGCCTTGCTCAAAACCCGTGGGTGCTGCATGGCAAGATCCTTCGCCTGGATGTGAACCGGCGCACGGGAAAGCTGCCGTATGGCATCCCGGCGGACAATCCGTTTGCCAACGACCAGCTGGTGCGCCCGGAGATCTATGCGCTGGGCCTGCGCAACCCATGGGGCCTGTCTTTTGATACCCACACCGGGCATCTCTGGTGCGCGGATGTGGGGCAGGATCTGTGGGAGGAGATCAACCTGATCAAGAAAGGGGCGAACTATGGCTGGAGTGACCGGGACGGGCCGGTGGCGTCCGGTTTCCATCCGGGTCCGCTGATGGCGGACACGCCGTTTACAGAACCTGTCCATGCCTACACCCGCCAGCGCGGGGAGGGCATCTGCATCGTCGGCGGGCTGCTGTATCGCGGTGAAAAAATGCCTGCTCTGGAGGGCAGCTTTCTGTTTGCCGACTGGGGCTACGGCACGGTCTGGGCGCTGGAGATGGACAGCTTCAATGAACGCGCCACCCGTCGTCTGCTGATCCACCGCAAACCGGAGGCGATGAAGCTGAACCCGACCCTGATCACGGCCGATGCCGAGGGCGAACCCGTGGTGCTTTCCCAGGAGGGCAATCTGTACCGCCTGGAGTATGGCGAAGAGGTGGCCGCGCTGGAGGAATAAGGCAGGATGTCCGGCCGGCTTACCAGTGCACCGCCTGACATTCTTTCTGGCCAAGCGGCGGCTCCCGTTCATCATGGGCGGGCTTTATGAAAATCGTTCTTCTTGATGCCTTCACCGCCAACCCCGGAGATGCCTCCTGGGCTCCACTGGAATCCCTTGGCACCTGTGCCATTCATGACCGCACTCCGGTGGATGAAACCGTGGCCCGCTGTGCCGGTGCGGAGGTCATCATCACGAACAAAGCGCCGGTCACGCGTGAGATGATCGCGGAACTGCCCGCCCTGAAGTACATCGGCGTGACGGCCACGGGTTATAACATTGTGGATGTGGTGGCGGCGAAGGAGCGCGGCATCGTGGTGACCAATGTGCCGGGGTACAGCTCGCCCGCCGTGGCGCAGCTTGTCTTTGCGCTGTTGCTGGAGCTGACCAATCACGTGGGTCATCATGCCGGAACGGTGGCGGAAGGCCGCTGGCAGGCCTGCCCGGATTTTTGCTACTGGGACCATCCCATCATCGAGCTTAGCGGCCGCACGCTCGGCATCATTGGTTATGGGGACATCGGCAGCGCGGTGGGGAAGATCGCCACGGCTTTTGGCATGAAGGTGCTGGCCAGCAAACGCGAGTGGAAAACGCCGCCGCCGGAAGGCGTGACCCCGGCCAGCATTGATGACATTTTTGTGCAAAGCGATGCCATCTCACTGCACTGCCCGCTGACGGATGCGACGAAGTTTCTGGTGAACGAACGGACGCTGGGCCTGATGAAAAAGACCGCCTTCCTCATCAATACCGGGCGCGGACCTCTGGTGGATGAAGCTGCATTGGCCAAGGCGCTCAATGACGGCCGCATCGCCGGCGCGGGACTGGATGTGCTATCGGTGGAGCCACCGAAAAACGGCAATCCGCTCATCGGGGCCAAGAACGCGCTCATCACCCCGCACATCGGCTGGGCCAGCCGGGAGGCGCGGACACGGCTCATCGCCGCCACGGCGGCCAACCTGAAGGCGTTCATGGACGGCAAGCCGGTGAACGTGGTGGGGTGAGCCTGCGCACTGAATGTGCAGTACTCAGCCTCTGATTAACCACAGATGGCGCAGATAGACACAGATAAGAGTCCCTTCAGCGAGGCGGGGTTCTGTGTCTTATCTCTGTGCACTCTGTGTCATCTGTGGTTCGGTTTTGGGCAGACTGGGCTATACGCACCTGTGGTTTTTGGGGTGTGCTTCTCAGACCCTGATTAACCACAGATAACACAGATCAGAAACCCATGAGGAGGCTGTTTCTGTATCTTATATCTGTGCTCTCTGTGTCATCTGTGGTTCAGTTTTGGGCGGGTGCATGCGCCCTCAAATGACGCTCAGATCTTCGGCACGTCCAGCCACTTGCGCTGCGCCCAGCTTTGGAGGCCGAGTTCGGCGAGCTGCACGCCTTTGGCGCCTTCTCTGAGCGTCCAGCGGAAGGGGGTGTCCAGGGCGACGTGTTTGATGAAGAGCTCCCACTGGATTTTGAAGGCGTTGTCGTACTCTGCCGTGTCGGGCACTTCCTGCCAGTGGTCATAATGATTGATGGGGCTGTCCACATCCGGATTCCAGACGGGCTTGGGCGTGCCGGCCATGGACTGGAACCAGCACTTGCGCAGGCCAACCATGGCGGAGCCGTGGGTGCCGTCCACCTGCAGGGTCAGCAGGTCATCGCGGCGCACGCGGACGTTCCAGGAGCTGTTGAACTGGCAGACGACATCGTCAGCGGTTTCAAAAGTGGCGTAGCAGCTGTCATCGGTGTCACAGGCATAGGTCTGGCCTTTTTCATCCACCCGCTGCGGGATGTGCGTGGCGCCCAGGCAGGAGACGGCCTTGACCTCGCCGAACAAATTATCAATCACGTATCGCCAGTGGCAGAGCATGTCCACGATGATGCCGCCACCGTCGGCCTTGCGATAGTTCCATGACGGGCGCTGGGCGGGCTGGCCCTCATGCTCACCGGTGAAGACCCAGTAGCCGAACTCGCCGCGCACGCTGAGGATGCGGCCAAAGAACCCCTGGGACTTCAGCAGCGCCAGTTTGCGCAGACCGGGGAGCCAGAGCTTGTCCTGCACCACGCCGTTTTTGATGCCGGCTTTTTCACACACTTCGGCCAGGCGCAGAGCCTCGGCGGTTTCCACGGCGGTGGGTTTTTCACAGTAGATGGCCTTGCCCGCAGCAGCGGCCATCTCCACAAACCGGGCGCGATGAAGGGTGCCGGAGGCGTCAAAGAAAATGGGATATGCGGCATCGGCGAGCACGGCTTCCAGGTCGGTGCTGGTCTTCAGCGGGCCGGTTTTTTCGCAGCTGTGCTTTTCCGCCAGGGCCTTCAGCTTGCTGGCGCTGCGGCCGGTGAGGATGGGATCCGGCATAAGCGTTAGGTCATCGGAAACCTTGATGCCGCCCTGGCGAATGATGGCCAGGATGGACCGGACGAGGTGCTGGTTGGTGCCCATGCGGCCGGTGACGCCGTTGAGGATGATGCCGATGCGTTGGATGCTCATGATGGTGACGGTGAGGGTCTCCTGAAACAGGATGGTTGAAGTTGGGTGCGGCGGTTTGAATGCCGCTTGCTTTTATATATCATATATGATATATGGCAAGTAGCTTTTCTTATCCTGCCCCTTCCCTTTTCCTTTCCGCATGTCCAAATCCATCGCCTCATCTGCGGCCGCCGCCAGCCCTCTGGCTGCGGCCATCCCGACCAAACAGCGGGCGGTATATGAGGCGCTGCGCACCGAGATCATGAGCGGCCAGTTGCAGCCCGGAGAGGTGCTGGTGATTGATGCGCTGGCGAAGCGGTTCCAGGTCAGCATCATTCCCGTCCGCGAAGCATTGCGGCAGTTGCAGTCCGAGCGCCTGGTGGAGATCCGCGCACACACAGGCGTGCGGGTGACGCCGGTGGATGTGTCCGCTTTGACCGAAATTTTCGCCCTGCTGGCGGCATTGGAAACAGCCTCTGCTATTCACGCATTGCCCCATTTAACAGAGGTGCATTTGCAGGAGCTGGAGGTCATGCTGAAGCAACTGGAAACTGCGGCTGCCAATGGTGACACCGCCGGCTTTGAGCAGGCCAACCGGCATTTTCATCTCCTGCCCTGCCGCATCGCCGGTTTCACCCGCGCAGAGCAGGGGCTGCAATCCATCCTGGCCGAATGGGAAAGGCTGCATCGTCTGGCTTTCATCGGCACCCGGCCGCCGAGCCAGGAGCAGGCCAACAAAGACCACCGCGCCATCGTCCGGGCCTTCCGCCAAAAGGACGCGGAAAAACTCAGCCAGTTGATCCACCGTCACAACACCTCAGCGCTGCGGCATTATCAGAAGCTAATGGCGTGAGGATGGATCATATGAGCACTTAATAAAGGTTTTGCTTATCTATCCTCGTTTGACGGGAGGATGGCCGCCTTTTAACCTCTGAGTCCCCACCTCCAGAGACATCCCCCATTGTCTCATCCGTCCCGTTCCAAAGGCATCACCATGCCTTGTAACAACCCTGCCGCCGTTCCATGAACTCTTTCCTACCAGCCATGCGCCCATTAAAGAACCTTCTCATTCTTCCCGTGATTGCAGGAAGCCTGCTGATGAATCTTCATGCGGCTGACTTTTTTTGGGATGCAGATGCCGCCATGGATGGAAGTCAAAATGGCAGTGGTGAATGGAGCAGTGCGGGCAGCCCGCTGAACTGGACTGCAGCCCCAGCCCTGACAGGCAGCAGCAATGTGCCATGGGTGAATGCCACTGACAGCATTGCCCACCTGGGCGCAGCGGACGGCTACACCAATGCGGGCACCGGCGGCAGCCTGACGCTGGGGGAAAACATCACGCTGAACCAGTTGCGCATGGGGGCACAGGCGGGGGCCTACAGCATTCTTCCGGGCGCTGGCAGTCATGGGCTGATTTTCAGCGGTACGGCTCCGGTTTTGCACAATGAATCCGCTGCGGACCTGACGCTCCAGGCAGGCTGGCAGGCGGCGGGCGGGCTGGTCAAAACAGGCAGCGGGCGCGTCATTCTGTCCGCTCCGGCAGGTGGCAGCACCGGCACTGGCAGCCTGGCCATCCATGAAGGCGGCGTCACGCTGAATGCAGCGGATACGCTTCCCACCGGCATGGCACTCGTTTTGGGAAATGAGAATACCGCCGGCACACTGGACGTGGGTTTTGACCAGACGGCGGCGGGGCTCTCCTTTCAGAGCCGCAGCAGCGGAGCCACCAATTCGGTGACCATCGCCGAGGGCGTCACATTGACCGTCAACGGCGCGCTGATCACCGGCATTGTGGACGGCACCGCTGCCGGTGGCAGCACCCTGGCGACGATGCAGGGTGGCGGCAATCTGGTGGTGAACCATGCCACCGGGAGTTTCATTGTCTCCAGCGGGGCCAAGGCGGGCGGGAGCACCGATTTCAACACCCTGGATCTGGCCGGTCTAACCAGTTTTACAGCGAATGTGAACCGCTTTGACGTGGGCCGCTCCACCAATGCAACCGGCAGCTTTCAGGCTGGCCGCCCATCCTCCACACTCACGCTCGCAGCCAGCAACAGCATCACGGCAGGCACCCTGGTCATCGGTGCCAACAGCCAGACCACGCTTTCAAGTTTCATGAACCTGGGCCAGGAAAACATCCTCCATACGGACCGTCTCGTCCTGGGTGTTGGCAGGGCCAGTGCCACCCTCCGGTTTGGCGACGGCCTCAGCAATCCCACGCTCATCCTGCGCGGCACTGAAGGCGGAAGCAGCCGCAGCAGTGTGACCTTGGGAGATTCCCGCAATATCACGGCCGTGGGCAGTACTGGCGGGAGCAGCCAGCCCAATGGCATCGTCAACCTCACGGATGGAACCGTGGACCTGATGATGGACACCCTCACCATCGCCGTTGGCGGCACAGACAGCGGCTCCTTCAATGGCGGCACTTATGGCCGGGGCCTGGGCACCTTCAGCTTTGGCGGAGAGGACAGCCTCTTAGATGTGAACTCCCTCATCATCGCCAAAGCGGCCAATTCCAATACCAACGCCCTCAACACTCCGGACACCTACCTGACGACCATCGGCACCCTCAACATGAGCGGAGGCAGCCTGATCGTGAACACGCGCTTTGTACTGGGCCTCAGTGAGGATGGCGCCACTGGCAATCATCAGGACAGCAGCGGCACCTTCAACCTCACGGGCGGCAGCGTCATCGTCGGCACGGCAGACGCCCCAGTGGACATCGAACTGGGCGATCATGACAGCGACGGCGGAGGCACCGGCATCGGGGTGCTGAATCTGACTGGCGGCAGCATGAGCGTCTTTGGCAACATCCGCCGCGGCAGCACCGGCCTCACCAACGGCAGCCTCACCCTGGACGGAACCTCCCTCAATCTCAATGGCGGCAGCATCGGCGATGCAGCACAGCCGGTGACCCTGAGCCTGCAAAGCGGTGCACTCGCCAATGTCGGCGAAATCAATGGCGGCGGCGCTTTGACCAAAACCGGCACCGGCACCCTGACGCTCAGCGGCAGCAATACCTACACCGGGCTCACGGTGGTGAACGAAGGACGCCTGCTGGTCAGCAGCGCCACCGCCATGCAGTCCACAAGCGGCCTCACGGTGGGCGGCAGCGGCACGTTTGACTTTGTGACCGGCAGCGGCGGCAGCCTCACCCTGCCCGCCCTGACGCTGAACAACGGTGCCTCGCTCGGCATGGAGATGGGCAGCAGCACAGGCTCTCTCATCATCAACCCGGCAGCCGTCGTCAGCACGGATGCGGCGGCGGTGGTGAACATCCGCCTGCACCCCATCAACGGCCAGGCCACGCCTGCAAGCTCCACGCTCATCAGCGCCCCCGGTGGCGGGCTCACCAGCAACGGAACCACTTATACTCTGGGAGCGGTTTACAATACCACCGACTTCACCGTCACACTCCAGGCAACGGATACGCAACTGACCGCCACGACCACTGCCGCCACTCCGCTGGCAAACGCTTATTGGTTCGGCGGATTCGCAGGCGACAATGACGCCTGGGCCGCCTCCGACGGCAGCACCCAGAGCAACTGGGTAATGAATGCCGACGGCACCGGCAGCACCGGCCTGGTGCCCGGGGCGGGAACGAATGTGTTCTTTTCCGCCACCGGCGGCAGCCTGCCCGCCACGACTGAGCTGGGAGCCAGCATGGACATCTTGAGCCTAACCATCAATACCGCCACGGCGCTGACGCTGAACTCTCCCGACCACCGCCTGACCATCCATGGAAATGCGGCCATCACCGTCGCTGACGGTGCCGGAGCTGTGACGTTGAATACCATGCTGGACCTGGAAGGAACCGCCCCCGTCATCAGCGTGGACAACACCGGCGGGCTTACCCTGGCAGGAGAAATTTCCGGTAGCGGCGGCCTCACCAAAACCGGCACCGGCACGCTCACCCTGGGTGCCAGCGTAAATTTGTATTCCGGTCGCACCAGCGTGCTCGGCGGCACCCTCGCCATCGGCAGTGAAGCGGCGCTGGGCGGCACCGGGGAGAACCTGGTGACGGATTACCTCCTTATCGATGGCGGCACGCTGCGGGCCATGGAATCCTTTGCCCTCGCCGATGCCAAACGCGGTATCACCCTGGGCAGCAATGGCGGGGGGATCGAGGTGGATGCCGGGAAAACACTGCAAATCCCAAATGGCCTTACCGGCCCGGGCGGCCTAACCAAAAGCGGCGATGGCACCCTGGAACTCAGCGCCGTCAATACCTACACGGGCATCACTTATCTAAACGCAGGCACCCTGGCCCTGCTGGGCGGGAATAATCGCCTGCCCGCCAATGCCCGACTGGATGCCGGCGGTAGCAGCACCCTGGACCTGGGCGGCAACAGCCAAAGTCTCTCCCTGCTCCAGTTCACCACTGGCGTGGCTCCCACATTATTTAACATCACCGGAAACGGCGGATCTCTGACAGTCAACAATAGCGGCACAGCCACCAGCTTTACATCCACCGACCAAACCCGCCCGCTGACGGTGGACATGAGCGGCCTGTCCAGCTTCACTCACAACGGTGGCACGCAGACCTTGCGTGTGGGACTGACTGGCAGCGGACACTCTGCCCAGGGGGCTACCGCCGTGGTGACCGTGACTCTGGCACAGACAAACACCATCACCGCCGGCTCATTCCTGATGGGAGACCAAGTCGGGGCTTCCGGCGGCGGTCTCAGCAGCTTGTATCTGGGGCAGACAAACACCCTCAATTTCAGCAGCATCGCTATGGCATCCTCACGCTCCAGTGCGCTGTTGACCTTTGCCCCAGGGCTTATTGACCCGACCGTCAAAATCCGTGGCAACAATGGCACAGCAGCCCTGGGCACCTGGAACATGGGAGCCATCGGCAATTTCACCAACAACGTTTGGACCTCCACAGCAGACTTCTCAGCCGGCAGTCTGGACGCCCTCATCACCACCCTGACCGTAGGCCGCGCCAGCGGTCGTGCAGGCACGATGAACTCCACTTTCATCATGGGCGCGGGCACACTCGTGGTCACCAATCTGAACCTCGGCCAGACCGCAGGGGCGAATGATACCTCCGGCACCCCACCGGTCCCCGTGGCCCGGACACGTGAGGTCAACAGCCTGTTTGAGCTAAACGGCCCGGGCACCGTCACCGTGACCAACCTGATGCTGGCAGACAACACCGCCACCTCCACCTTGGGCAGCACCAGCGCCAACGGCAGCCTGCTGATGCGCGGCGGCACTTTCAATGTGGGCGCGGGCGGCATCAACATGGTGACCAACATCAATACGGACATCCATACCGCGCATGGCACGCTGGACCTCCGGGGCGGCACGCTTTCTGTCGGCGGCAACATTTTCAAGAACCCCACCGGCGCAGGCCCTGCCCTGGCCACGCTGATCCTCAACGGCGGCACGCTGAACCTGAATGGAAACAGCATCGGCACGGCAGCGCGGCCGCTGGATGTCATCACGCTGCAAGCCGGTGTGCTGGAAAACGTCAGCGAAATCAACGGCGGCGGCTCCATCACCAAAAGCGGCAGCAGCACGGACATCCTGCGGCTGACCGGCACCCACACTTACAGCGGCAGCACCACCGTCACAGGCGGCAGCCTGTTCATCAATGGCAGCCACACGGGCGGCGGTGCTTACACGGTGCAAACCGGGGCCACGCTCGGCGGCAGCGGCAGCCTGGCGCTGGCCAGCGGTGCCGGTGTCAGCCTTGACGCAGGGGCCACCCTGTCCGTCGGCGATGGCACCCTGGGCGGGCAGACGCTGCAGCTTGAAACAGCCGGTCTGGGCCAGGTCAGCTTTACCGACAGCTCCAGCACCCTCACACTGGATCTCTTCAGCCGGCCAAGTCCCGACGTCGCCGCTTTCCTGGATGAGTCTGCCAGCTCTGACCTCCTGGTCGTGGATGGTGGCATCGCGCTGAATGAAGCCCGGCTTGTCATCGCCGATCCTAACGGCATCGCCAGCACCTTTGCCTATGAAGACACCTGGCGCATCTTTGACTGGAGCAATGTCAGCAACCTGGACCTGGGGACTGGCAGCAATGTTTTCACCATTGACCCGCTGCTGGACCTGCCCGCACTCTCCAACGGCCACTTCTGGGACCTGAGCGACCTTTACATCGGCGGCACCATCACCGTCGTGCCGGAACCTGGCCGTGCAGGCCTGCTGCTCATAGCCCTCGGTTTTGCTTTCTTCCGCCGTCGCCGCAGATAGTGTCCGTGCACTGCCATCCAACTGCTTCCCGTCCTTCTCCACAAGGACACTTCCCTTTTCTATGAACCGCCGCCATTTTCTCGCCACCGCCCTTGCCGCCACACTGTCCCCCATCGCCGCCCAGACCGGCCGCGCACCGCGCATCATCCTGCGCTCCTCCTGGCAGACGGTGAACATTGGCGACATCGCCCACACACCCGGCGTGCTCGCCCTTTTGGAAAAGCACCTGCCTGAGGTGGAAGTGCGCCTGTGGCCCAGCAAAGTGGACAACGGCGTGGATGAGATGCTGATGAAGCGCTTCCCCAAGCTCATCATCCTGAAAAGAGAAGAGCTCAATCAGGCCTTCGAAGAATGTGATTTCCTGCTCCACGGTTCCGGCCCTTCTCTGGTCGCGCAGAAGGACGTGGTGAAATGGAGCGAGGCCACCGGCAAGCCCTACGGCGTCTATGGCATCACCGTCGGTGCCCCGGGTGCTTCCGCCACCCAACCTGATCCTGACAGCGCCATCGCCAAGACCGTGGACGTGCTCAGCGGTGCCCGGTTTGTCTTCTTCCGCGACACCGTCTCCATGGCTCTGGTGAAGAGCCTCGGCTGCACCAGCCCCATCATGGAGTTCGGCCCCGATGGCGCTTTCGCCACCGATCTGCGCGATGATGAAAAGGCCCTCGCTTTCCTCAACGAGCACGGTTTGGAAGAGGGCAAATTCCTCTGCTGCATCGGCCGCTACCGCATCACGCCCTACTGGAAAATGAAGCCGGGCTACAAATATGATGAAGCCAAGCATGCCCGCAATATGGAGATGCGTGAGCATGACCTGGGCCCGCTCCGCCAGGCCATCATCGAGGTGGTGAAGCAGACTGAAATGAAGGTCCTCCTCTGCCCCGAGGACTCCAGCCAAATGGAGATCAACAAAGAGAACTTCTATGACAAGCTGCCGGAAGATGTGAAGGCCAAGGTCGTGTGGAAGTCCACCTACTGGCTCACGGGCGAGGCCCTCAGCACCTATGTGCGCAGCGCCGGCCTCTTTGGTGCAGAGATGCACAGCCCCATCATGTGCATCGGCAACGGCATCCCCGCCATCGTCTGCCGCTGGACGGAGCAGACCAGCAAAGGCCTCATGTGGCGCGACATCGGCCTCGGCGAATGGCTCTTCAACATGGATGAAGAGTCCGAGATCCCCGGCATCGTCCCCGCCGTCGTCGCCATGGCCAAAGACCCCGCCGCCGCCAAAGCCAAAGCCCTCAAAGGCCAGGCCGTGGTGCATGAGCGCCAGCGCCTGACCATGGAGATCGTCGGCAAGAGCGCGAAGGCGGCGATGGGCTGATTGGGGTAGCGACCCGACCCAAGGAGCGGGACTTGCCAAGTCCCGGCTTCATTCCTCAAGCACCGTCAAAGAAGAGCGGTGATGCGCTCTGCGCTTTCACACGCACACCGGGACGCTTTGCGGCTTCGGCGTCCGGGATACCGGGACTTGGCAAGTCCCGCTCCTTGCGCAGCCGCCCCGCTCAACCATCTGGGGCGCTCTTCTTTGTCTCTTTTTTCTCGTCAGTCAGCCGTTGCTTGACCTTCATAATGCGGTCCACCAAGTCCGGAATTGTTTTGGTTTGCAGGATCCCGGAGACCTCTTCCCGCGTCATGGGCGGGTAAGGCATGGTTTCCACCGGCACCGGTTTGACGAAGGCTATGTTCCACCAAAAGCATGCAGCCCATACAAACGCCCCAAGATAAAATGCCGTTCCAAGCAGCATCAAAAACTTATGCCAGGCGGAGCAGCCCCACCTGTCCCGAAGTTTCTGGCGATATTTGCCGCTGAAGATTGCCATGCCTGCAAGGAACAAAAAAACCAGCCCATACCAGGTGGCATAAAAAACCATCGTCACGATGGCAATCGCTGCGAGGCAAAGAAGCGCAATGAGGTCCTCCATTCTGTCCCCTTACCATGCCCGCCTTCAACTTTTTGTCCAGAAGCCCCACATTCCACCCGCACTTGCACTTTCCCCCATCCCGGACGAACTAGGCGGTCCGATTCTTCACCTGTGAAACTGCACTACCACCTCATCGCCCAGATCATCAGCTCCCTGCGGGACGTCTTTGTGGACCGTCGTTATGCCGACAAGGTGGTGGAGTATGCCTTCAAACGCCACCCGAAGTGGGGCAGCCGGGACCGCAAGCTCTTCGCCGAGGCGGTTTATGAAATCGTCCGCCACTGGCGCTGGTACTGGTATCTGGCTGGCCAGCCGGATGCCGAGCACACCCAGCGGGAGGCCATCACCCCGGAGCGGCTCTGGCACGTCTGGGCCGCCTACTGGATCATGGCCGAAAACGACCTGCCCTTCTTCGATGAAGTGGGCGCCGTCCGGCGCGGTTACATCATCGAGCGCTCCAAAGCCGAAGTGCCTGAGGCCATCCGCGCCTCCATTCCCGACTGGATGGATGCGCGCCTGAGCCGCGAACTGGGTGCCGCCTGGCCCGCCATTCGCGAAACCCTCAATACCCCCGCCTCTGTGTATCTGCGGGTAAATACGCTCAAGACCGAGCGCCGCAGCCTCAAGACCCGCCTCGCCCAGGAAGGTTTCATCACGGACGGTCTCAAGGACATCCCCACCGTCCTGCATCTGCGCCAGCGGTACAATGTCTTTGGCATGGCCGCATTTAAAGAAGGACTCTTTGAAGTCCAGGACGCCTCCTCCCAGCGCGTGGCTCCTTTCCTTCAGGTCGAGCCTGGGATGAAGGTGGTGGATGCCTGTGCCGGGGCCGGTGGCAAGACGCTTCATATCGCCGCGCTCATGCAGAACAAGGGCAAGATCATCGCCCTGGACGTGCATGACTGGAAACTGGCCGAGCTACGCAAACGCGCCGCCCGCGCCGGTGTGGACGTGGCCGAGACCCGGGTCATCGAAGGCACCAAGACCCTCAAGCGCCTCGCTGGATATGCCGACCGCCTTTTGCTGGACGTGCCCTGCTCCGGCCTGGGCGTCCTGCGCCGCAATCCTGATGCGAAATGGAAACTCAGTAACGAGGAGATTGATCGCCTCATTATCGAGCAGCAGGACATCCTCACCCGCTACAGCGCATTGGTGAAGCCAGGCGGCAAAATGGTCTATGCCACCTGCTCCATTCTCCCGGGTGAAAATGAAGACCAGGTGCAAAAGTTCCTCTCCACCCATGGCGACCAATGGACGCTGGAGGAAGAGATGAAAATCAACCCCGCCGAAACGGGCCACGACGGTTTCTACGCCGCCCGCCTCCTTCGCAAGAAAGAGGAGCCTGCCGCCCCTGCAGCAGCAGCCGCCGCCACCGCTGAAACGGTCCCCGCGATTGTCGAGAAAGCAGTCCTGCCGCCCGCAGGCCCGGCCTTGGAGGAGCCCACCGCACCACCGCCAGCCTCTACTGCGGAAGAAGCTTGAGTTCCCTGCTGAAATCACCGCAGAATCGCCCCGGTCATCACGTTAATTGTCTCCTTCCATGAAAGCCATCTTCCTCCCGCTTCTCGCCCTCGGTGCCATTGCCGCCTTTGCCTTCGCTGCCGATCCCGCTTCCGCACCGCCGCTGAAGGTCCTCATGATCACCGGCGGCTGCTGCCACGATTACGAGAACCAGAAGATGATCCTGGCGGAAGGCCTCAGCGCCCGTGCCAATGTGGAATTCACCATCGTCCATGAAGAAGGACCGGCTGGCAAAAAGGACAAGACCCACAAGATCAGCATTTATGAAAAGGAAGACTGGGCCAAAGGCTACGATGTGATCCTTCACAACGAATGCTTCGGCGGCATCACTGATGACGCCTTTGTCAACCGCATCGCCAAGGCCCATCATGACGGCGTGCCTGCCGTGATGCTGCACTGCTCCACCCACAGCTATCGCGCCGCCACCACGGATGAATGGCGCAAGTGCATCGGCCAGACGTCCATGAGCCACGAAAAGAACCGTGACCTTCTGGTCAAAAACGTCGCCCCAGAGCATCCCGTCATGAAGGGCTTCCCCATGGAGTGGAACAACCCCAAGGATGAGCTTTATAAGAACGACAAGCTCTGGGAAAACTTCGTCCCCCTGGCCAAGGCCTTCGGTGAAGACACCCAAAAGGACCACTTCCTCGTCTGGGTGAACACATACGGAAAAGGCAAGGTCTTCGGCACCACCATGGGCCATGGCAACGATACCATGAGCTCCCCCGTCTTCCTGGACCTCGTCGCCCGCGGTCTCCTCTGGTCGGCTGACAAGCTCACCGACGAAGGCAAGCCTGCCGCCGGTTACGAGTCCAAGCAGAAGTAAGCCGTAACCATGATGGCCCGCCGCGCGCCTGGGCGGCAAGGGCCTAAGCCGCCGCGAAGGCCCGGATTTTCATTGCGCAAGCCCCACCTAAATTGAACGCGGATTACCGTGCCTTCGCTCCCCGCTCGTCTTTTTCGACGACGCCGTCGCGCAGGCGGATGATGCGGGTGCAACGCTCCACCATGCGCTCGTCATGGGTGACGAAGACGAGGGTTTTCCCCTGCTGGTTCAGTTCGTCAAAGAGGGCCAGGATCTCCTGGCCGGACTTGGAATCCAGGTTTCCGGTGGCCTCATCGGCCAGGATCATCAGCGGGCTATTGGACAGGGCGCGGGCGATGGCCACACGCTGCTGCTGGCCGCCGGACAGCTCATTAGGCTTGTGATAAAGGCGGTGGCCCAGGCCCACCTGGGTGGCCAGCTTTTCGGCCACCTGGCGCATGTGCGCATCATCGGCACCTCCATAGTACATGGGGACGGAGATATTCTCCACCACGGTGAGCTGCTGGATGAGGTTGTAGCTCTGGAAGATGAACCCGAGGTTCCGGTTCCGCGCGGCGGAGAGGTCATCATCATTGAGTGTGGCCACATTCTCCCCGCCCAGGAAGTAATCTCCGCTGGTGGGCTGGTCCAGGCAGCCGAGGACATTGAGCAGGGTGGACTTGCCACAGCCGGAGGGCCCCATGATGCAGACGTACTCACCGGGGTGGATGTCAAAGGACACCCCCTGGAGCACGTGGCTCAGGACATCGCCCATCTGGTAAGACTTGCGGATGTCCCGCAGGCTGATGATCGGCTCAGACATGGGGCTTACTTGACGATGGCCACATCCTTCGGCTTGGGCTTGCCCTGGCCTTTAGGTTTGGCCGGGGCCACGACTTCTTCCTCAGCCATGCCGGGGGCGGCAGGTCCGGAGGCGCCGTTTTCAGGAATCAGCTTTTTCGGCAGTGACAGGGCCACCATCTCCCCCAGGTTCAGGCCGTCGCGCACTTCGATGAATTCATCATTGAAGAGGCCCGTCTTCACGGAGCGGCGCTCCAGCGCACCACCGGCGGTGACATAGCAGTAGTGGTTGTCGTTCTCCACTTCGATGCTCTGGACGGGCACAAACATGACATCGGCAAGCTGGTTCACCAGAATCTCCGCCTTGGCGTTCATGCCGGGTTTCATCCACGGATGCGTGCCCAGGATGTGGACGGAGGCGGGATAGACTTTTAAATTGGGTGTGTAACGGCTGCTGCTGGAATCTGGCAGCACGGCCAGTTCCGCCACACGGCCTTCCAGGACGACGCCAGGCTCGGCATCCACCTTGATGAGCACCGGCTGGCCGATGCGGACCTTTTTCACCTGGGATTCGTGGATGTTCACATGCACGCCCATCTGGGACATGTTGGGGATGGTGAGCACCGTCTGGCGGAAGCGCACGCTGACGCCTTCCTCAATGGACTCATTGTACCGGGAGGAGGCGCTGGCATTCAGGTTGCCGTAAGCGACGAGGCCGGGCTGCACGGCCCGCATCATGCAGGCCTTGAGCTGGCGCTCGAGATCCTCTTTTTTGGCCAGCTCCATTTCATAGCGGCGCTTGGCGGTGGTGAAGCGGGTCTCCGCCTGGGCCATCTTGGAGCGGTTGGCGCGGACGGTGCGCTGCAGCTTGGTCAGGCTCTCACGGTAGCCGGAGAGGAGCTGGGCGCACATTTTGGAGAATGCGTATTTTTTGAACAGGGCCAGCTCCGTCTCTGCGGTCTTCACGGCCAGGGACACTTTTTCAAAGTTCACCTGGTCATTTTCAAGCTGGGTCTTGGAGATGAAATCGCGTGCAGCCAGGCGCTGGGAGGCTTCCACCTTCTGCTTGGACACGGCCATTTCAGATTTCCGCAGAAGCAGCTCGTCCTCCAGCTTGCGCAGCATCTGCTGGGCCTCGCCATCACCGCCGGTCTCCCCTTCCAGGAAGGGTGAGAAGTCAATGCGGTCAGAGGCGGACTTGCCGATGGTCTGCTTGAGAAGGTCGCCTTCCTCAGATTTGGCGGCCCCGACCGTGCTGACGTCCGTCCCAGCTTCAAGCTGCGCATTGGCCTGGGATTCCAGGGTATCCGCAAATTTGTCAAACTCCTCGGCATCTTTGGGAAGCTGGCTGACGGCGAGGATCTTGTCAGTGAGCTTGCTGCCGAGGTATTTTTCAAAGTCCATCAGGGCAAAGATGGCCGTTTCCTTCATGTCGCGGACCAGGCTCTGGTTTTCACTGCGCTGGATCTCACGCCCTTCATCGGCATCAATGTAGGCGGCAACGGTGCTCTGAAACTGGATTTCATGGTCCTGGATGCGGCTCTTCAGATCCGTGTTATCCAGCTCAACAAGCACCTTTCCTTCCTTCACATCCTCCTCGGTGACCATGTAGCCTTCCGGGATGATGCTGAGGATCTTGGTCGGAGTTTCGATCTCGGACTTCAGCTCCAGGTTCTGCAGGGCACGGATCTCCCCGCCCTGGAGGACGTTGATGGAAAGAGCGCCTTTCTGCACGGTGAAGGTAGGCAGGTCCTCCCCCTGGCTGGCAGAGCCAGACATGAAATAGCTGCCTGCCGCGATGACCGCCACAGCCGCCCCTCCATAGATCCAGATTTTTGACTTCCCCTTTTTCATGACTCTCCCTTCGGTTTTTCTTTGTTCAATACGTCCACCCACGTGCCGTCTTTCTCGATATATAAGACGCCCATGTCACTCCAGAGCTGCAAGCGGGCGATGACGTGATCAATCAGGGTGGAGACAACAAGGTCACGGGCGACGATGAGACGGTCCTGGGATTCCACGATGTCACGTGCGGTCCCCTGCCCTTCCTCCATCAGCGCCTCTTCGATCTCCAGACGTTTTTGAGACAGGGCGAGGCCCTTCTGCGCCAGGTCATACTGCTTCCGCGCCACCTGCAGTCCGCGCCAGTCACTGCGGATGGTGCTGCGCAGCTCCTCCTCCGCCAGCTCCAGCTCCCGCTGCGCCCTCTGCTCGGCGATCTGGGCAGAGCGCAGGAAATTGCGCTCCGGCTTGGTGTTCAAGTTCAGGTCCACATCCAGCCCGGCGGAATAACGCCGCTGGCTGGGATTCAGCTCCAGGCCGGGGTTGTTGGTCGGCGTGCCGATCTGGTAGCTGGTCAGCGCATTCAGGGTGGGCAGCGTGTTTTGATGGGCTATTTTGACCCGGCGGCTGGTGTCCTGCACGCGGTCACGCTCATTATAAATGTCCAGCCGGGTGATGAGGGCGGTGTCCAGCACCTGGTCCAGAGTGCCATGGGGATCAATGACCTGGAGCTTGTCCAGCTCGTTCTTGGCCAGCACAATGCGCTCGTTCACCGGGAGGCCAAGGGAGATTTTCAGGTTGTCGAGCTGCTCTTCGTAATTGCGGATGGCATTGATCCAGTTGCGCTCATAGGTGATCTGGCCCTGCTCAATCTGCTTGAGGCCGGACTGGGAGCGCAGGTTGGCCGCGGCCAGGGCAGTTTCACGTTCAATGGAAACCAGGGCCGCCTTGTAGGCGATGAAGCGGTTGCGCGCCGCCTCACGGGCCTGCACCACGCGGAAATACTGCGTGGCGATGCTGACGGTGAAGTCCTTCCGGTACTGGGTGAAGTCCCGGATGGCATACAGCACATCCCGTTCATCCTGGCGCAGCGGCTCCGTGGTGGCCAGCACACCGGCTCCGCGCAGGAGCGGCTGGCTCAGGGAGACGGCCGCGCGGGAGTCGCTAAAATTACGCACGCCGCCAGTGAAGAAGCGGGTGAAGTCCGTGGTCAGGTCCATGGCCACCCGTGCGCCGGTCTTCATCAGGTAGTCAAAGGCCAGGCCGCCATCCGAGGTCAGTGTGGAGGTGCGGACAAAGTTGTTCACCCCGGACTGCACCTGCGTTTCTGTAAAGGCTCCGCCGCCGCCGCCATCTACAATGGGGCCGAACTGCTGGCGGGTCAGGGTGAGATCCAGTGCGCTGAGGTAAACCAGCTCCTTGCGGGCCAGGTAGGCGCGGTTGCGGTGCACGGCAAAATCCAGCGCATCCGGCAGGCTGACCACGCGCGCGCCTTTTTCAATATAAGCCCGGTCTCCCAGGAAATCGGCGGTCTCGGCGCTTTTGATCAGTGTATCCAGCCTCACCGGCGGCGGCGGCGTGATGCTGAGCAGCGTGTCATCCTGCGATCCTTCCACGAACTGTGACTTTTTCCCGATGATGCCAAACACCTCCCCGTCCGCCCACTTTTTGTAGAAACCCTGCGAACAGCCGGACAGCAGACACACACTCACCATGGCAACGGCACACTGGGGGCGGGAAAAAATGCTGTGGAATAAGGCTGTTTGCATCATGAGGATCGAATCCGTTACGTAAGGTTGTGCAACGGACGGAGGTTGGGGGGGCTGACAAAACGCTCCCACATGCCTCCATCTATCAACGGATGTTAATAAGCATACAGCCGGTGTTTTCTTCAAAATCTCTTTAGCCTGGCCCGCCGTCCTCTTTTTTTCCGCAACTTCCCACCCCATCCTCGCGTTCAACCGCGCCCGCCGGTCTTTCAAATACCCGTTGCCACCCCAGACCGAGGCCTTACACTCACTCTCATGGAGGAACCGCTCCCAAAAGAAATCACCGAAGAAATGATCAAGGAGGCGTCCGGCTCACCGCCGACACGCAAAACCCTGATCGAGCGACTGGACAACTGGAGCGACTGGGCAAGCTGGGATGAATTTTACCGCACCTACTCCGGGTTTGTCTTTCATGTGGCCCGCAAGTCCGGCCTCAGTGATGATGAAGCGGGGGATGTGGTGCAGGAAACCTTCATCGGCGTGGCTAAAAACCTGCAGAAGAAGAAGTTCGACACCAGCCTCGGCTCCTTCAAATCCTTCCTGCTGAACCAGGCGCGGTGGCGCATCCTGGACCAGTTTCGCCGCCGCAAAAAACAGCAGAGTCGCGAGGCCAATCTGTACGCGGATGAGACGGATGACCGCCGCACGGCCCCCATTGACCGCTGCGCGGACCCGAATGGCATGACGCTGGAAAAACTCTGGGACAAGGAATGGCAGGATAAGGTGATGGACATCGCCCTGCGCCGCGTGAAGGCCCTCGTCTCCCCCCGGCAGTACCAGATTTTCTCCTGCTATGTCTTGAAAGGCTGGAGCCCGGAGCGGGTGAAAAAAGAACTGGGCGTGAATGCTGCCCAGGTCTATCTGGCCAAGCACCGCGTGGGCCGCATCCTGAAACGCGAAGCGGCGAAACTGGCCGCTGAAGAGGACGAATAAGCGCAGAAAGGCGGACCGGTAGCCGATTCAAGCAGCCGTCACCAAAAAAAATCCCCTCCCTCGTGGCAGTCACCAAGGGAGGGGATGATGAGCGGCATTAAGCCAGGGATTTGAAGGCTCAGACAGCCACGCTGTCCCGAAGGTTGCGCACCTTATCATGGGCGGCTTTCACTTCAGCGGCCTGCTTTTGGACGATGGCCCGGATGTTGGACGGCAGGTCCTCCTCTTCCAGCGCCTTGCGGTAGGCGGCGACTGCGACGTCTTCGCCGCGCTCGCACTCGGCCAGGACCGCGTGCTCATCCTTGCTCATCAGAGCGGCTTTCAGGTCAATCCAGCCGCGATGAACCGCGCCGGCGACGGAGCCGCTGTCAGCAGGATCGTGGTCACCCAGGGAGATGACCGCCTCCTGGAGTTCACCGGCAAACTGGGAACGCTGGAGGGAGTATTTGCTGAACAGGGTTTTGAGTTCTGAAGATCCGATGTCCTCGGATGCGGCACGGAAGCCTTCCTGGCCGTCCTTCAGGGTTTCGATAAGATTATTGAGGGTAGAGATAGTGCTCATGGCACTGACAGTTCGAAAGCCCGCGCTGCAATGAGCGTGTCAAATTGAGCAGAGGCGGTGAACTTTTTTCTGAGGCCGTGTATGGCCGGGTGGTTTGCCAGGATCTGGGAAGCACGGCCCTGGCACGGCTGGCTCCTTGTTGAAGTCCGACCACCTAACAAAAGGCGTTTCAAAAAAACCATGCCACCCGCAGCCTCACTCCACCTCAGCCGGGACGATCTCCACACGGCCGGACCACATCGGCGGGTTGCGGGGGATCTCGGCGCTGGGCAGTTCGGGAAGCAGGAAGTAGCCGTAGCCGCGCTCCAGGCCGGGGATCAGGCTGCCCTGAAAGGTGACGGTGCGGCGCAGGGTGGCGCTGGGTTTCAGGGGATTCGGATCTTCCAGCTTGAACTTGCCGGTGAAAGTACCCGTGGCGGCCTTCACCTTCAGGGTGATGCCGTGCGGGTTCAGAGCGGACTCGCGCGGCACATCGGCCTGGTGCTTGCCGGTGAAGCTGAGCACCTGGGTGATGCCCGGCTCCGGCAGCCCTGCGCGGGTGAGGGTGAGCGTGGCCGGGGTGGGCACATCCACCTGGGAGGCAAACAGGGGCGTGTTGGCGGCAGGGCGCTGATACTGCCCGCCTTCCACGCTCAGAGTGTTCCGGATGAAGCCGTTTTTATGAACGCGGTCCTTGGAGGACGGTCCCTGGTCGTCCTTGCCCCACCAGGCGCTGCCGCCGGCCTGGCCGGACGGGCTGTAGGTCATGAGCGTGCCAAAACCGCCGGTGCCGCGATGCAGGCTGACGAAGACGGGCATATGCCCCTGCGGACCCATGAGGGTGGAGCCAGTCACGGCCTGGCCATCGGCCAGCCGGCCTTTGCAGGTGACGGCGCCCTGCGGAGTCAGCTTCAGATTCAGGAAACCCACACCACGGGGCGCGCCAGTATCATTGGTTAGACCTTCTTCAAGCTCAGGCGGCAGCAGCGCAGTATTGATCAAACCTGCGCCGGGGGCGGGATTCGCCTTGGTCCAGTCATTGCGGACGGCGTAGCCTGCGGTCAGGATCTGCGGCTCGCCCTCACCGCCTGTGAGCAGCACGGCCTCATGCAGTGCGGCACCGCCGACGATGTCCACCTCCAACCGCAGTGGACTGCCATCTAGGCCGTCAAAAGCCGCCTCCAACCGCCCCCAGGCACCATCCGCTGCTGCGGCCACGTTTTTGGAGACAAAACGACGGTTCTTCCCCCGGATCATGACCGTGCCGCTGGCGGCGCCTTTGGGGGTGATTTTAAAGGCGGTCTGCGCGCCATGACGGTAGGCCGGATCCGCGTCCCGATCCGTAAACACACCGCGATACGTGCCCGCCAGCGCAGCAGGAAAGCCCACCACATTCAGCTGAAAGCTCACCGGCTCTGCCGCGCCCTGCGCATTGTTAGCCTGCACGGTAATGGTGTAGCTCTTGTTCCCCGTAAGGCTGCCCACGATGCGCTGGGTGTCCGCATCATACGACAGCCCCTTGGGCAGGTCACGCACCTGGATGAAGACCGGCGGATCACTGGCCCCGATGGCGATGTCCACCGCATTGCCGGAGACCACATCCACATCGGCGAGGGGCTGGATGGTCGGCCGCCGTAACAACCGCACCTCATACGGCCCCACGTCCAAGGTCCTGGTGATTAGATCCGTCTGATACGTCACCCGGCATTGATAGGCGGACTCTGCCGCCGCAGTCGCCTCCGTGACCGTGAGCGTGGAGGCCAACTCACCACTGACCGTGCCGATGCCAGCCAGATCCTCCTCTTCAATACGCCTCCAGGAAAACGTAAGGTCTTCCTCCAGCGACGCCGGATGCACCCGCATGCCCAGGCTGAAACTTTCCCCCACCCGCGTGTAAAATGGCCCCTCCTCCGCCATCTCGACCACCCCCAGCATGACCGGTTGCGTCGTCAGAACCTCATCTCCATGACGGATTTCACAGGTGTAGCTGCCGCCGTGGGCAGGTTCCGCACTGGCCAGGCTACAGGTGGCCAAAGTGGCTCCGGGAACCATTTCGCCGTCCTGATACCATTGAAAGGTGGCCGTGGAGGGGGTAGCACGCACGCTAAGGCTGGCCGGTTCCCCCACTTTGACCAGCTTGGAAACGGGCGGGCTGGTGATCCTCAAATCATCCACAGAGGCGGAAGTAATTCGCACATTGTCCAGCGCCCAATGGCCTTGGCTAAGGTAACCGTGGTACGAATATTGACGCCAGCGAAAAAACCAGGTTTTGAAAGGATAAGGGCCAGAGTACCCGTAGGCCAAAGGAATAGGCAGGCGAAAGTGAGCCCAGCTTGCCAGGGTGACACTGGTCATGTCGTAACTGCGGTAACTGTTCCAGTCGGTTCCATTGAATGAATATTCGAGCCGGATTTCCTCTCCGTAATCAGCGTTCCGCCAGTATTCAAAGCCATCGCTGGTTTGATTGCCAGCCCGCAGGGAAAATTCGATGAAGCCGCCCGCGCTGGCATCCACAGAGCGTGTGGCAGCCATGCGGGTGCCTTCATGGCCAAACCACAGGGCCTTGCTGCCATTAAATCCTGTGCCACCATCCACTGAGGTGGAGACGGAGGTGGTGGTCCATTGAGCCGCGTCCAGCTCAGGATCAAAGTCATCCTCCATGGTCACTTTCAGTTCCTGGGCATACACCGGTGGCGCATTGGCGGCGGAGCTGTCGCCTTGCGCATTATAGGCTATGACACGGTATCTATAGCCGTGGCCTGGAAAAGGGGTGGAGTCTGTATAAGCTGTGGCCCCCGCATCCAGCGTGGCCAGAAGTGTCCACGGAGTTTCGGATACATTCCGTCGCTCAATCCGGTAGCCAACTGCCGAATAGGTGGCCTCCCACTTCAGGCCGATCTGGGAAAGTGCGATGCCGGTAATTTCGAATCCTTCAGGCGTTGGCGGAGGGGACGGAGGCAGCGTTCGAATGGTGACCTCATTCGACACCCTGCTGGTCTTGGATTCGGGCAAGGCTTTTAACCGGTAAGTATAGGTGGTCGCTGGGACTGTCGTGGTGTCCGTATAACTATGCATGTACGTGCCTGACGGCATGATGTCCAGCCAAGCCAACTTGCCGACATCGAAGCGCTGAAGCATGTAGGTGTAATTGTAATTCGAAATGGTCGCTAAAAAATTTATGTTCCCTTGATACTCAGAAGGGGGATAAAGAAAGATGTTGGGTCCGGGCAGAATAGCGCTTTCGACGGGAGAGTAAGAGAAAAAGCTGTCTCGAATGGCTTGAAGCCTGTAATAATAGGCCACATCCGTGCGGGCGCTGATGTCACCATAACTGGTTGCGGTGCCCGGAAGTGTGTCAATAACTGTCCACGGGCCATCCTGAAGGTCTGCACGCTCCACGATAATGGAAGTGGGATTAAGGGTCGTTCGAAAGTATAAAAAAAGTGTCGTCGAGTAACCCGAACTGTCGGTTATTGTCACGGTGGGAGGCGGGATATCCAGGGTCCTGGCCACGACGGTATTGCTCCATACGGCAGTTAAAGAGGGACTGGTGGCCTGGAGGCGGATCTCGTATTCCGTGCCCGGCTGAAGCCCGGTCAGGGTGAACGAATCAAGGGCAATGTGCTGGCTGCGCGGAATCCAGTCGGCCGCACCTACGGCGCGGTATTCCAGAACAGTCGCCAATCCCATGGAATCCTTTGTCCACTTCACCGGCAGGGTGGTGGTGGTGACACCGCTGCCGAGGCTAAGAACAGGTGACCGAAGCGTCAGCGGAAAATCCAGCGGGTAATACCGCAACTGCGTGCCGTTTTGCACCATCAGCTTCTTCGTTGTATTGTTATACGCGCTGACTCGGGTGGAGACCGGCATGGTCAGGACCTGCTGGCGTGCAGAGGTGTCATAGATCTTCTTTTCGCCAAAGGCCAGCCGGCCATCGGCAGAGGTGCTGTAGATCTGGTCGGCGATGGACCACTGCTCCACAAGGTCCGCATTGAAGAGCGAGCCGTTCCAGAAGATGGACTGCCCGTCTTCCGTGCCCACTACCACACGCGAGCCATAGTAAGAATAACTGGAAACCCGAATGCTGGAGACAGAAGTCATGACATCCCCGGTCACATCCAGCTTGTGGATTTTAGCTCCAGAACTGTTGCTTTCCCCATGGTAATAGTACCGGCCCGATGGCTCAAAGGCACCTCCTCCTTCGCTGAGGCGGATGCCTCCTTTTTTCGTCCCGTTAACCGTATCAAAAACATTGATGTCAATGTGTTGATCTTCTTCTTCCACCACCAGCCTGCCAGCCTTGCCTGCGGCCACCCGGTAAACGTCATTGTTCCCGGACCCGGTGCCTTGAAAGGGAGAGAATGGATACGTGCGCTCCAGCGCGAGGGTGGTTTTGTTAAAAGCCAGCAGGCTGCCGATCTTCCAGTTGGGGAGGTAAATGCGGTTATCAGCCTGATGGATGGCCAGGTCCGTCACGGAAGTGCCAGCAGGCACCACCCGCAGGATGGATTCCGTGGCCGCGTCCACTTCCAGCAAATAGGCTTTGGCACCTGTCGTCGCCGTATCCTCACTGATGGCATAGGTGATGGAGCTGAGAGGATCAGACTTGAGGTGTGTAAGCTTGAGCGGCTCGACCCTGAGATGAACGGGGAGCGTGAACAGCGTACCCGTTGCACCGGTGACCGTGAGGAGCGCCGAGTGCATCCCGACATCCAGATTGCCTGCATCCAGGCAAATTTCCAGTTCTGCCGGAGTGGTTCCAGTGCTGCGGACAAAGGTCACCCAAGGCTGGTCGGCTGAGACACTCCAGGAAAGTCCGGGTGCAGCCGAGCTGAGCTGAACTTTAATACGATGATCCGCATGACTTTGAACCGTGGATGTTTCCACCTTGCTGGCACTGGCTATGATGGGGGAGACGGTGAATGAATGAACGCTGCCTGTGCTGGTGTGGCTGTTCAGGACCGTGTCCACCCGCCAATAATAAGTGGCTCCCGGCATGAGGGCATCCGGTGCCGGAAAGGTGGGAGCCAAGGTGGACCCCAGATACTCGGATGACGCCGTTGTCGCGGCATTCACTGCTGCGAAAGTGCTGCCAAAAAAGACTTCATAACGGTTGGCTCCGGGCTGGCCCGCCCATGACAATGAGGCAGGCTGAAGCACACTGCCGCCTGACGCCGGGTGAGGCACCCGTCCCATGGCCTCCGCCCCGATCAGGGCAAACAAGTCCATGGTTTCCAACTCGCTGGACACCGGATTAAAAATGACGAGCCGGGCATAGTCGGAAGTGATCCCATGGATGGAGGTGGTAACCGGCAGGTCCAGCAACTTGCTGCCTGTGAAGTTTTTGTAGATGGCATTGTTGGTGACGGCAATTTCACCACCAGGACTGATGGAATAGACATCCGTGGCATAACTGCGGCTGATGGAAGAAATTGCTGTAGCGTCTACGACCACCTCTTTGACGAAGACTTTTTCTTCGTCGTTCGCCACCAAAACAGGTGTTTCCAGCGGATCGCGGTTCAATTGAAAAGCAGCGGATGAATTCTCCATTGCCGTCAAGGTTCCGGTTCCACTGACTGCATAACGCCACAGATGGCTGCCAGCATTGCCCGCGCTCCACCCATACTGCACCCAGCCAAAAAGATGGGTCTTGCTGGCATTGAGGGCGAAGTCACCAAAACCATACCCGGACACCGTTGCAGTCAGGGACTGAAGCACCTGCTGACTGCTGCGATTATAGACATGCAAAACTGGCCCCCAGGAGCCATCCGTGTAATAGAGAACATCTCCCGGCCCCACACCCACATTTGCAGTTGTCGTTGACTGGCCCCAATTGCCAAAAACCGGCAACGTGATCGTTGCTGAAACCGCCAGTGTTTGGAGATCAATGACTGAGATAGTCTTGTCCACGCAGTTGATGACAAAGAGCTCGGAGCCGTCATCGGAGATGGCCATGCCGGTGGGGCGTTTGCCGACGGTGATGCTGCTAACAGGGGTGGCGGTGAGGGGATCTATCACCAGCAGGCTGCCGGCCAGGATGCCATTGAGCTGGATGCCGTACATCCGGGAGCGGTGCGGGTCATCCAGGAGCTTGAAGACGTTCAGGGCGGTGGAGGCGGCGGAGAGGGTCACCGCGAAGATATCGGCACCGTGCGTGGCGGTGAGGGTGGCGCTGTGGCTGCCGGTGGCCAGCGCGGCGGTGGTGAACTTCAGGATGACCTTTTGGCCTGCGGCATCCACCTGCGGGGTGACCCAGGCGGCGTTTGATGAAACCTGCACCTGGCTGTAATCAAATCCGCCTCCGGCTGGCTGGATGGGCAGTGTGAGATCCGCGTGATGATAACCGGGCACCAGCACGAGGTTGCGGGAGGCAGGCCCCAGATCAAACGGACTGGCTGCGGCGGACACCGCCAGCAGCATCGTCATGCAGAGCATAAAAAAGAATGGGAACCTCATGAGTGAATATCATAAGAATGAATTAAGAAAATCATTCCGACAATCCTTTTCCGATTCATCCAAAAAAAAGACGGATGCCCGCAAGAAACCTGCGTGAGGTGTGGAGTGGACCGGGCGGGCGGTGCCCAGGAAAAGGGTTGACGAAACCCGGTTTGACCGCACTGCCGCCCCCCCTGAAGAGTGAGGTACTCCCATCCGATGGCAGAGGCCGGTTGCGGAAGGGTGGCTACCCCGCATGGATTCGAACCATGAACGAGAGATCCAAAATCTCCTGTGTTACCATTACACCACGGGGTAAAGAGGTGGGGATGGGGAGAATACTGCTGTATTCCCGGTGCGCAACCCCAGCGGAGAAAATTTTCTTTCCTGGCTTTTGCTCCCCTCGCAGAGGCGGCTCAAGTCGTCGCGGGCTTGACGTTGGTGAGGCGGGGTTTGGGCTGGTCGGGCTTTTTTTCGGAAGGGTTGGGGGATTCCACCTGGCCGTCAATGGTGGGGAGCACGCGTGCGCCGTCGGCGGGGAACGGGATGGGGGTGAGGCAGAGGACATCGCCTTCCTTCGGAGCCTTGGCGGAGCTGGCGGAGACGACGATGTGCTTTTCATTGCTGACCATGGGCTCCACAAACATGCGGCGCAGGGTGTTTCCAGGGCGGTCAATGAGGATGATCTCATTGCCCGCACGGACAGCATTGCGCGGAATGACGTACACATTCTGAAGGGGCTCGCCGACGATCTCAGCCTCCACAAAAGCACCGATGGTCAGCGGCGGTGCGCCATCGGGGCGGCGGGCATAGGGATCGGTGACCTGGGCGACGGCGGTGGACTGCCGCGTCTCTGCATCCAGGGAGCCTTCGACCCGGACAATCTTGCCCTCCCAGGCGACGGGCTTGCCGGCGATGACGGATTTCAGATACACTTTGGTCCCGTCTTCGTTGGCGGAGCTCTGATCGCGAAAGGACTGGGGGAGCTTGAGAAACTGGCTTTCCCGCTCCGGCAGGGGCAGGCGGATTTCCACATAGTCCACGGCGAAGATCTGGCCCAGGGTGGTGCCCTGGCCGACAAACTGGCCGATGTCCACCGTCTGCTCCAGGACCTGGCAGGCATAGGGCGCACGGATGATGGTGCGCTGCAGGTCACGCTCGGCCTTGACGACCTGGGCTTTGGCGGAGGCGGCATCTGCCTCGGCCTTGGCCAGTTGCGGCGTGCGGCTCACGAGGGTGGACGGGGTGCCGGTGCGGCCCATGGCGCGCCAGTTTTCCACGGCCTGCTCGGCGCGGGCTTTTTCCTCTGCGAGCATCACCTCCGCCTGGGCCTGGGCGGCCTTGGCGATGACGATGGCGGTTTCATAATCCAGGGGGTCCAGGCGCATGAGGACATCCCCTTCCCCAAAAAAACCGCCAGGGCGGAAGGAGGGGCTGATTTCGATGATCTTGCCACTGACCTCCGGCAGCAGGGTGCTGCGCGTGCGCGGCTGGACGGTGCCCTGGGAGGGCACGCGCAGGTCATACGTGGTCTTGTTCAGCACGGTGCCCTCCACCCGGACGAGGGTGGGCGGCATCTCCATTTTCCTTTGTTCAGGGGGATTGGAAAGGAGCCACCAGGCCGCATAGACGCAGCCCCCCAGGACAATGACGGGAAGAATGAAGCGTATAGCTCTGAGAAGAAAGCGCATGGACAAAGATTTAAACGCTTGGGGATGCCTCAGGATTCAATCTTTGTCGAATGCGCATTTACTCCGATGCGGTGTTCAGCCCCGCTGACCGGTCAGCCAAAAAGCGCGGCAATGGGCGTGCCGCCATCGGTGATGGGCACAGGCCGGGAGGCATCCATGAGCTCGTGCGCAGGATTGATGCCCAGTGCGGCGTGGATGGTGGCGTGGAAGTCCGGGGTGGAGACGGGGTTTTCGACGATCTTTTTGGACAGGTCATCGGTGACACCGTAGGCCCCGCAATGCTTCAAGCCGCCGCCGGCGAGGATCATGCTGAAGGTGCTGCACTGGTGGCCACGACCGCCGCCGCCATCAAACTCTGGCGGACGGCCAAACTCGGTGCCGATGGCGATAAGGGTCTTGTCCAAAATGCCGTGGGCCTTGAGGTCCACGATGAGTGTGGACAGGGCGTCATCCAGGTCCTTGATGAGCAGGTGCTGGTTGAGCTGGCCGTCGTTGTGGGTGTCCCAGCCGGTGCCGTTGACGAAGCCGAGGTTGTGCGAGACTTCGATAAACCGCACGCCGTCCTGGATGAGGCGGCGGGCCAGGAGGCAGCGCTGGCCGAACTCGCTGCCGTAGTCGTTGCGGAGGTCTGCGGGTTCTTCGTCGAGCTTGAAATTGCGCATGAACTCCGGCCCGGCCAGGCGCAAGCCCTCACGCTGGGCGGCCTCATAATCGGCCAGTGCGGAGTCCTGGGCGGCGCGATCCTGGAGCGGCTTCAGCAATTTTTCCCGGGCGCTGACGCGCTGCTGGGTGACGTACTCTGGCCGGGTGAAGCCGGAGGGGCCGTTCTTGGTGTCCGAGAGGTAAATGTTGCCATATTTGGCCCCCAGGAAACCCGGGCCGCGGCTAGGACTGGGATAGCCGATGAGCATGTAGGCAGGCACCTTGGGATTGGCCGCACCGCGCTGGTGGGCGACGATGGAGCCGATGGAGGGGTAGCTGGCATTGCCGCTGACGGGCCGGCCCGTGTGGACAAAGTTGGTGGCGATGGCGTGCTCGTTGATGACGTTGTGAAAGACGGTGCGCACGGCGGTGATGTGCTCCATCTGCCGGGCGGTCTTGGGCAGGTGCTCGCACACGCGCACTCCGGGCACGGAGGTCTCGATGGAAGGATAGGCGGAGCCTGCCTTTTTCGGGCTGGCTTTGGGGTCGCCCAGGGCCTTGGGGTCAAAGGTGTCCGCCTGGCACATGCCACCGCCTAACCAGATGAAGATGCAATGCTCAGCCTTGCCCATGGGAAAGGGAGCCGTGGTGGAAGCGCGGACCCCCATGGTGGCAAAAGGGGCCAGGGCGGCAGTTTTGAGGAAATGGCGGCGTTTCATGGTTGCTGAATTAAACGGCTTCCAGGGCGTCTTTCATATTTCTATTGCTATCACTTTCGTGGGGGGTCCGCTGGGGCTGGCTGGGTCGGAGTGAGACAATGGTGTTCGGTCTCATCAGCAGTCACTCGTGGTCGTCCTGGATGCGGGTCTTCCAGTAGTCCGGGTGGCGTTTGGTATGGGCCAGGGCGATAATGTAGATGCTGTTTTGGCGGGTCCTGTAATGGATTCGATAGGAAAAGCTCTTCAGTTTCAGACACCTGTAAGGGGCATCAATGAAATGGTGACCGTCGGGGTTCTGAAGGATTTTCTCGACATGAAGATCATACTCCGTGAGCAGCTTTCCAGCTGACCACAAGCTGTGCTCCTTGAGGTAGCTGATTGCTTCATCAAGCTCCTCTTGAGCCTCCGGGTGGGTGACGACCTCAAAGTCCATGTTTGGCACGCATGCTGGCCATGACTTCCGAATGAGGAATGCATCTCACACTGCCGCTTTCGATTTCTTCCCAGCGGCGGTCCAGGGTGGCTTTCATATCGTCGGTGAGGTCTTCATCGGCAGGCAGGCCGGAAAAACTGTCTTGAAGACGCTCGGCAATTTCCAGGCGGTCTTCTTCCGGCAGTGTCAGCAGAGTACTCAAGATGGATTCAGCAGCGGCGGTCATGGCGGGACGAATCTACACGATTTGTCGGGACGGCTCAAGGCGCAAAGACCCATTCGGGGGCGTTGAGGAGGGCCCAGAGGACGTCTTCGAGACGGTTGCGCCAGTCGCGGGTGAGGCGGGTGGTGGGCGGGTCGCCACGGCGGGCGGCGGCTTCTTCCTCGACGCGGAGGGCATTGGCCTCGGCATCCAGGTGATTGGTCCAGGAGACGTATTTCTGCGGGTAGCGGGGGCCGGGCTTTTCCACCTCTGCGGCCTGGACACGAGTTTCATAACCGTCCTTGAGATAGGCGATGTACTGCTCCCGCTCGGCGGCGGAAGGCTTGCGGGTGAGCAGGCGCAGATACAGGGTGTCCACCAGCCGGTCTAACGGCATGTCTTGCAAAGCCAGGGCGGTGATGCCGTGGTCGTCGCTGAGACGGGTGAGCCAGATGCCGACGGTGCCATTGCTGAGGATGGCGGGCTGGAGGGCATTGGGGGAGGTCTCCCGGCTGCTCACCGGATCCTGCCGGGAGCCACGCCAGCCGAAGGCTTCCATCACGTCACACACGGCCTGGATGCGGGGCAGGCTCAGGCTGGGGCGGTCGCGCTCGTTGCTGGTGCTGGCCAGCATCCAGGCGCGGGTGGGGTGGCCCAGGGAGATGGAGTTTTTCATGTCGCGACGGCCGTCAATGTCCAAGCTCACCTCTTCCGTCTTGAAGGGCTTGCCGGTGGCGGAAAAGAGGGCGTCCACGATCTGCTCAGCCGCCAGACGGCGCGGAGCCGGAGAGGTGAAGAGGGGGCTGGTGGCGGTGAGCTTGGAGTCTGTGGCGCGCTGATAGGCGTGGGAATTCAGGATGATGCGGGAAAGGTTTTTCATGCTGTAGCCACCGCGCACAAACTCACGGCCTAACCATTGAACCAGTTCAGGATGGGTGGGCTTGCCCTTTTCCCAATCTTCCACCGGCTCGACAATGCCGCGGCCCATGAACTGCTGCCAGAGGCGGTTGGCGATGACCTGGGCGAAGCGCTCGTTCTGCGGTGCGGTGATGAGGGAGGCGAGGCGGTCACGGGAATCCTTGGGGTCCTGCGCGAGAGTGTCGGCGACGGATTCAGGAGCAAATTCGTCAAAGGGCCAGGCGGGCTCCACCTTGCTGCCGGGCTGCAAGGTGACCTGGATGAGGGGCTTGCGGCCGCCTTCATGCAGCTTGTCCATGGGCACGCTGCTGGTCTTGGGCACGTCCACGGATTTGCGCTCAAGCATGGCGGCCAGTTCAAAGAGGTCCTGCTGCAGGCTCTTGTGAGCGGGGGCATCGTGGCAGCGGGCGCATTTCATTTCCACGCCGAGGAAGGCGGTGCTGATGATGGTGCCCTTGGCGGCCATGGGCACGTCATTGCCGGAGGCCACGCCAAAGCCGGCCGGGCCGCCGAAACGCTCGCTGCCCTTCATGTGCAGCAGGTCGGTGACGACGAGGTCCATGGGCCGGTCATCCATGAGCGCCTCATGCAGATACCAGCGGAAGGGGCCGGTGTTGTTCAGCGTGGGGTTCAGGATGTTGGGATTTTCCGCCAGGGCATCCTGCCAGTAGCCCATCCACTTGTCCGCCCAACGGCGGTCGGCCAGGAGGCGGTCAATGACCTTCGCGCGTTTGTCCTTGGACTTGTCGGCGGTGAAGGCGGCGATCTCCTCCAGCGTGGGCACCACACCGACGGTGTCCAGGGTGACACGGCGGAGAAAGGCCAGGTCATCGCTCAAAGCGGTGATCTCGATACGGTCCACGTTCATCTCCGGCCAGACGGCACCTTCGCTGATCCAGCGCTGGATGACCTCGATCTGCTCGGCCTTCAAAGGATGGCCCTTGGGCGGCATGATGTAGTCTTCATCCGTGGTGCTGATGCGGGCGATGAGGGAGCTTTTTTCCGGCTGGCCGGGAACGATGGCAGGCCCGTCGGATTCGCCGCCCTTCAGGGCATCGGCCAGGGAGTCGAGCTTCAGGTCGCCCTTGGTCTTGCTGCCCTGGTGACAGCTAAAACAACTGGCCTCCAGGATGGGCATGACCTCTTTGTAAAAGTTCACGCCGTCTTTTTTCGCCGCAGAGTACTGGGAGGATACGGCGGCGATCTTGGCATTGAGGAAATGGTCAACCTCATTGTTAGACGGGTAACCCTTCACCGGTGCGGGCACCTTTACCGGAGGCACGGAGGCCAGCCACTCCGCAGCGGCGGCGCGGCGTTTTTTCCAGTAGCCGTCCTGCTGCGCCAGCACCTTGGCGCGGCGGGCGGCGTTCATGTCAATCAGCAGGGCGGACTGCTGCTTTTCATAGGCGGTCCAGCCAGCGTCGTTATACGCCACCTTGGTTTTGCCAGGGGCCAGAAGCTCCCAGAATTCGCTGCCTTCATAGGAAACGGCCACCACGGTCTCACCCGTTTCAGGACGTTTCTTGGAGCTGCCAGTAATGCCGCCGATCATGCTCTCGACGACAAACAGGTGCTCGCCACCCTTGGTTTCAAATTCGGCCCAGGTTTCCTGCGTGCCGGGAGGGGCAAAGCGGAAATCCGGCCCCAGGTTCAAATACACATCCTGCTCGGAGACGCGGCCATGACCGCCGGTGTCCGATTTGGCAAAGGGCATGTCCAGGAACGGCTTGCCATCAATGTGCAGGCGGGTGGCGCTGCGGCCACGGAGGAGCAGGCGATGCTTGCCCGCAGGCAGGTTCACCACCGAGGCGGCCCGGAGAAGGTAAGGGATGGGCCGGTCCGCGCGGACGCCGGTTTCGATGTACTTCTGCGGCACTTCCGAAAGGCCGAAGACATCCAGCGTATAGGTTTCCGTGGCGGCAGGCGGCATCGCGGGCCATGAGTTTTTGGCAGGCACGCCTTCTTCACAAAGCTGGACGAGCACCTTGCCCTTGGGCAGCTTTTTCGCATCAATGGGCGGCGGTGGCGGCTGGAACTGGTAACGCTGGGCCAGCAACACCTCCGGCAAGATCTCCCGGTAGATGGCGATCTCATCCAGACTGCCTTTCAGCGTATTGCTTGCGCCGCCGCCGTAGCCGGTGCCGATCATCACATCATCCGCATCACTGACGGGCGGCTCCGTAGTCTTGCCGGCGATGTCCCAGACTCCGCCGGGCACCTTCTTGCCATCCACATAGGCGGCCATGGTCTCGGGCTTGCCAAAGGTGTAGGTCATGGCCACATGATGCCAGCCGGAGCCGGGGAGAAAACCTTCCTTGGCCACCCAGCGATGGTAGTTTTCCGCGCCGGCCTTGTTGCGGCTGCGGAAGAGAAAACAGGGCCGGGCCTCGCCTCCTTCACCTTTGAGCCGGAGCGCCCAGTTCTGGTTCTCGGCGGTGAACGCCTTGGACTTGTTGCGTCCTTTGCCGATGAGATAGACATACTTGCCGTTGCCCAGCTCCTCCGCATTCACCCAGGCCTCGATGCTGAGGACATCGCCCTGCTGAAAGCGCAGATTGGTTTCAGGCAGGTCGGATTCCTTGACCTGGATGTAGCTGTCCTGGCCAGTGAAGTTGACGGCTTTGTTGCCCTTTTCAAAAGCCGGATAGGCAGGCTTCTGCGGACCGAAGGCATCAATCGCGGCCTTGCCCTTCAGCGTACCGGGTTCTTTCTTTTCAAAGGTCCACTTCACCAGCGGCGTGACCTTCGGAATGGGCGTGGAGTCATTCTGGGCGGCGTTCTTTGCATCGTCCGCAGGATCAGCCGCGAGGAGCAGGCCGGGGAGGATGAGAAATGGAAGGGCGCGGGTCATGGGTAGCATCAGTGTGAAGATTTAAACGCTCCCTGACGAGACATTTCATGAGACCGCACACCCCACTTTAGGGGGATGGAGAGGGCGGGTCCGTTGTGCAGGCTGCCAGCCAGGAGCCTGAAAATTGTTGCTTGCCCCGGCGGGCATCTCCTCTTCAGTCCTGGGATGGGAGAGCCGGTCACGCCATCAGCCTCAGCCGGAGACTGGCTGAAGGCGCTGCTGTTGCAACTGGTGGACCGCGCGGAGCTGGATGTGGCGGACCTGCGGGCCCATCCGCAGGAGGCGCTGCACCGCCTGCGCCTGCGCATGAAAAAGGCGGAGGCCCTGCTGCGGCTGAGCGCGGGCGGGCTGGGCAGGAAGCAGCGCAAAGACCTGCGCAAGCAGATGAAACAGGTGAAAAACGCCGGGGGCGGCCAGCGGGACGCGGAGGTGGTGGCCACCCTGGCGGAAAAGCTGGGCGCCAAGGCCGGGCTGAAGCTGCTCCAGCCGCCGCAGCCACCCGCAGAGGCCAGGCCAAAAGCGGCCCCGCTGCGCGCCCTGCTGAAAAGCCTGCGGGCGGACCTGGAGCGGCAGCCTTTCTCCCGGCTGGACTGGGAGGAGGTGGCGGACAACTACGCAGCCTGCTACCGCGCGGGCCGCCGACTGATGCGGAAGGCGCAGGAGGCCATGGAGCCGGAGACCTTCCACCGCTGGCGCAAGCGGGTAAAGGCCCTGCTGTATCAAACCCAGGCCCTGCATGACTCCGTGGACGCTCCCCAAAAGCGGCTGGAGCGCAGCCGCAAGCTGGCCCGGCTGCTGGGACGCGAGCAGGACCTGACGCTGCTGGAGGCGGCCAGCGGCACCCAGTTTCCTGACAATGCCTGGCAAGCGGTGATCCAGGCCGGGCGAGAAAAGGGCCGCCCCAAAATCTTCAAACAGGGCGGCAAGCTCTACCGGAAACCGGTACGGAAATTCGCCCATTTGCACGGCCTCCCCGGCCGCTGATCCCGCGCCACACGGCCCGATCCCGCTCCTCCCTGCTGCCTTTGGCACGGCGGCTGCATTCTGTGTGCGTGGACAGCGGCTCCGCACCCCCGCCGTCCGCCCTTTGCATGACGCCAGATCTCTCCATCGCCACCTTGTTACAGGCTTATCGCAGCGGCACCGCCAGCCCGCAGCAGGTCGTCCTTGCAGCCTGGGAAAGGGCCGCCCAGGATGACCCTGCCATCTGGATCAACCGTGCCACCTTGCAACAGTTGCAACACCATCTGGCCGCCCTGGACGGTGAATCCCCGGACACCCGGCCGCTCTATGGCATCCCGTTTGCCATCAAAGATAACATTGACTGCGCGGGCCTGCCCACCACCGCCGCGTGTCCAGACTGGAGCTATGATCCAGAGGAAAACGCCCATGTCGTGGAGTTGCTGATTCAGGCCGGGGCCATTCCGCTGGGGAAAACGAATCTGGACCAGTTTGCCACCGGGCTGGTGGGTGTGCGCTCCCCTTATGGCATCCCGGAAAATGCCTTTGATCCCCGTTACCTGCCCGGCGGCAGCAGCAGCGGCTCCGCTGTAGCCGTGGCAAAAGGGTTGTGCAGCTTCGCCCTGGGCACGGACACAGCCGGATCCGGCCGGGTGCCGGCCGCCTTTAACAACCTCATCGGCCTGAAGCCGACACGCGGTATCCTCAGTTGCACGGGCGTTGTGCCCGCCTGCCGCACTCTGGACTGTGTGTCCATCTTTTCCCTGTCTGCTGCGGATGCGGCCCTGGTGCTGGACATAGCGGCTTCTTATGATCCTAAAGATGGTTATGCCAGGAGGCAGGCACCGTCCAGCCCGCCTGTCTGGCCGCCGCGCATCGCGGTGCCTGCGGCGGAGCAGCTTGATTTTTTTGGCAATGACAGCGCCCGTGAGCTTTTTGAATCCGCCATCGCGACCGTCAAGAGCCTGGGCTGGACGGTGGTCGAGACGGACATCACTCCGCTGCTGGATGCGGCGCGGCTTTTGTATGAAGGCCCCTGGGTGGCGGAGCGTGCGGCAGTCATCAGCAGCCTGCTCACGCTGAACCCGCAGGCTCTCCTGCCGGTCACCCGCAGCATCATTGCCGGCGGGCTGAAAGGCAGCGCCATGGATGCCTTCAAGGCCCAGTACCGCCTGGCTGATCTGAAGCGCGCCAGCGAGGCCATCTGGGACCGCGCAGATGCCCTGCTGATGCCCACCACAGGCACGCTTTATACCCTGGCCGAGGTGGAGGCGGAGCCCGTCCAGCTCAACAGCAACCTGGGCCGCTACACCAACTTCATGAACCTGCTGGACCTGTGCGGATGCGCCGTCCCGGCAGGGTTTCTGGGGGCCGGCCTGCCCTGGGGCATCACCTTTTATGCTCCCGCTTTTGGTGATGCCTTGGTGCTGGACTGTGCCGCGCACTTCCATGCGGCGCGCGATCTGCCGGTGGGAAAAACCGCGCTTACCAGCAGCGATCTGCCCCTGCCTGCCGCCGGGTTCGATGAGGAGGAGACGCCCATGCTGGCGCTGGCCGTGTGCGGGGCGCACATGGAGGGGCTGGCGCTACATCACCAGCTCAGCAGCCGTGGGGCGCGTCTTTTACAGCGCACGGTCAGCACGCCTGTTTACCGGCTCTATTTGCTGCCCGGACATGGCAGCGTTCCTGACCGGCCCGGCATGGTGCGCGTGAGCGAGGGCGGTGCCGCCATTGAGGTGGAGGTGTGGGAACTGCCGCAGGCCACCGTCGGCTCCTTCATCACCGGCATCGCCGCGCCGCTGGGCCTGGGCAAGGTACAACTGGCGGATGGCACCGCCGTCTGCGGCTTCATCTGCGAGGGCATCGTGGCGGAATACGCGCAGGACATTACCACCCTCGGGAGCTGGCGGGAATGGCTGCGGCTCACCCAATAAGAGGGAAGATGGTGTACGTCCATTCCTTGACCAGGGAATGTTGTTGCTTGCCCCCGGCGGCAAATCCGTCGTCAATGCAGGCGAACCTTTTGACCTTCACCTGCCATGCCCGCCAAACCTTCTGCCGCCCGGAAACCGGACAAAAAAAAGTCCCTCAAGAAAAAGGTGAAGTCTCCAGTGGAGCCCGCTTTGAAATCCGTGCCCTTCTGGATCGGCTTTGACCTGGGCGGGACGAAGATGCTGGCCTGCGTACTGGATGCGGAATACAACCTGCTGGGCAGCGCCCGCAAGTCCACCAACGGCTCCGACGGCCAGATCAAAGGCCGCAAAAAGATCGTCACCGTCATCCATGAGGCCATCGCTGCCGCAGGGGTGGACCCGAAGGGATTGCAGGGCATCGGCATCGGCTGTCCCGGCCTGGTGAATCCTGACAAAGGCATCCTGCTCAGCGCACCGAACCTGGGCTGGAAAAACATGGGCCTGTCCGGCATCCTGAAGACCGCGTTTAAAAAACCCGTCGCCGTGCTCAATGACGTGGATGCAGGCACCTTTGGTGAATATAAGCTGGGCTCCGGCAAAGGCGCGCGCTCCCTGCTGGGCATCTTTCCTGGCACGGGTGTGGGATCCGGTTTTGTCTATGATGGCAAGCTCATCATGGGCCGCAATGTCTCCGCCATGGAACTGGGCATGATTTATATGCCCGGCACCCACCTGGGCAGCCCCATCCCAGGTGCCGTGCTGCTGGAGGACATGACTAGCCGCCTCGCCATCGCCTCCCAGGCCGGAGTGGCCTGCTACCGGGGCCAGCTCCCGGACCTGGACAAGAAAACCCGTGGAAATCTGCGCGACATCCGCAGCAAGGCCCTTTCCGCCGCCTACACCACGGGGGAGGAAGCGGCGGTCACCATCTTCCGCAATAGTGTAGCCTACCTGGGCATGGGCATCGCTGCCGTGGTCAATTTGCTTGCCCCGGACCACATCACGCTCGGCGGTGGTCTGGTGGAAGAGATGCCCCAGCTTTATCTCACCACCCTCAAGGAGGAGGTGAACCGCTACGCCCTGCCCGGCCTCACGCCCGGCATCAAATACTCCATCGCCAAACTGGGCGGCAGCGCTGTCGCCATCGGCAGCGTCGCCTGGCTGCGCGAGAAAAAGTGACCGCCACCACCTAACCAACTTTTCATTTAACCGGATCCTCATTTGTCATTTCGTTCCCGCTTCGCGGGATCATTCGTCATTCGTCATTCTGCCTTTGTCCATGTCCGACCTGCCGCCGCCACCGTCCACTGAGCACGCCATCATCTATGTGGGTGCCGCCTCGCTCTCCCTCATCATCGGCACCCGTACGGACTCCGGCAGCTTCAGCCTGCTGGAGCATCTGGACAAGCCTCTCCCCATCGCCCGCGACATCTTCCGCCAGGGCAGCATCACCCGCTCCACGGTAGAGCAGGCCGCTGGCATCCTGAAGGACTACCTGCTGACCGTCCGCGAATACGGCCTGCCGCTGGCCAACGTGCGACTGTACAACACGAACATCCTTTCCGAGGCGGCCAACCACGAGATCTTCCTGAATCGCCTCCAGGTGAGCACCGGCCTCATCGCGCGGCTGATTGACGATGGCGACATGACGCGTCTGGTTTACCAGATCGGCCTGCGCATGCTGAAAAAGAACCCTTCCCTGCGTGAGGGCCACACCTTTGTCTCCCACATCGGCCCCGGCAACACGCGTGCGCTTTATTTCAAAAACGGCCGCCTTTCCACTTATAGCAACTACCGGTTAGGCATCTACCGCGCTCGTGAAGCCGTGGCCGGTGCGGATGGTGAGGCTGCCCAGCATCTGAACCACCTGGAAGAGCATATCCGGGGCGTGGTGGACCACCTGGCCCAGGATTACTCCGGTTATCAAATTGACAACCACGTGGCCATCGGTGCGGAGATCCAGAGCGTCGCCGCCGAGCTGGCCAGCGCCCGGCAGGGTGCCTTCCGCATCACCGAAACAGAGCTGGAACGCTTCACCGAAAGCCTGGCCCAGCTGAATCCGGACGAGCTGGTCCGCAAGCTGCACGTCCACTACACCGGCGGTGAGGGCATCATCCCCGCACTGCAGACGAACCTGGCCCTGGCACGCCGTTTTGGCGATGAAGCACTGTGGGTGCCGGAGGGCGACTTCCAGCGCGAACTCATGCTGGACCTGATGACCGCCAGCCCGCTGACCGCCAACTTCCAGGATGAAGTGGTCCAGGCGGCCTGCGAGATCGGCGTGCGCTACAAGACCGACCGCAAGCATGCCGACCATGTGGCCGCCTTTGCCCAGCAGCTTTTCCGCGAGCTGCAGCACCTGCACGCCCTGGACCCCAAATACGAGCTCGTCCTCCGCGTCGCCGCCGTGCTGCATGAGGTGGGCATGTTCATCAGTCCGCGCGAGCACCACAAGCACAGCCTGTACATCCTTTTGCAAACGGAGATCTTCGGACTTAGCACCGCCGACCGTGAAATGGTGGCCCTGCTGGCCCGCTACCACCGCCGTTACAACCCGGAGCCGAACCACCCGACCTTCTCCGACCTGACCCGTGAGGAGCGCATGATCGTCTTCAAACTGGCGGCCCTGCTGCGCATCGCCGATGCCCTGGACCGCACCCATGCTCAGCGCATCAAGACCATCCAGCTCCGCCCCGAAGGCAGCCGCCTGAACATCCTCACCCCCGGCGTGGATGATACCACCGTCGAGCAGATCGCCATCAACTCCAAGTGTGACCTCTTCCGTGAGATCTACGGCTTCGATGTGCTGCTGACGAAAGGCTGATGCGGCTCACTCCGCCCCTGCCAGCATGCCGCGCAGAGCCAGCAGGTTTTCGGCTTCGTCAAACACCGCCCGCACGGAGATATCGAATCCCGGGATGACATCGCTGCTTAGCAGGCCCTCCGTCTGTGCCGGAACGGGCGGATAGGCATCTCCCGACAGCCGGTACAGCTCCACCGTCTCCGCCGCCGGATCCACGATCCAGTATTCTCCCACGCTATGCAGAGCATAGTCCTCGAACTTCACCCCCCGATCCCGCTTTTCCGTGGACGGTGACAGCACTTCCACGATCAGATCCGGTATCGGAAAGCGCAGTGTATCGGGGTCAATGACAGCGAGCTTGGCCTCACCGAAAAACATGACATCCGGCTCGTAATCGTTGCGAGGGAAAGAGGTCATCGCCTTTTCCGAATGCACCAGTCCAAGCTGCCTTACCCGCACATAAGTATCCATCAGCGCCATTAGGCGTTTGGTTGCCATCAGGTGCCGGTTCGCAGCCGGGGAGTGCATGATGACTTCGCCCTGGATGAACTCCCATTTGTGCTCCGGGGTGATGTCCTGGTAAAACTTCTGCCTCAGCTTCTGCTCACGTGCCCACGCGCGCTGCGCCTCCTGAATAAGTTCAGGCAGCACGGGGGAATTCATCAGAGAATCGAATAGCGCGGTGCTCACAACTAAAGAAAATGCCATACCTGGCCGCTGCTGTAAAGTCCGCAGGCAGGCCCGCCAGCCAGCCTCTGGTCACTTGGCTTTTTTGTTCTTCTTGCCTTTCGGACGCGGCGGCTCGGACGCGATTTTGGCGCCATTGTCCTCCGGCATGGAGCGGTGCCAGGCGACGGCGGCGGTGGTCAGGCGTTTCACCAGTTCGGGCTCTTTGGCGGCCAGATCGGTTGTTTCAGCCCGGTCGCGCGCCAGGTCGTAGAGTTGGGGTTGGCTGCCGTCGTAGTCACAAAGCAGCTTCCATTTGCCCTCGCGCATGGCCAGGTCCGGCTGGGCGGCGGGAACCATGGGTGCCCAGAATTTCCGGTCGGGTGGACGCCGCCAGAAAAGCGGGGCCTGCCGTCCGCCTTCACTGCGGCCTGTCAGGGCGGCCGAGACATCCTCGCCATCAAAGGCCACGTCCGCAGGGGCGCTCGCGCCTGCCAGCTTCAGCAGCGAAGGCACCAGGTCAAAGGCTGCAAACACCGTGGTCTCATCATGCGTGCCCCCTTTTCCATCTGCGATGACACCCGGCCCCCAGACGACCAGGGGTGAGCGGATGCCGCCTTCATAAATCTGTGTCTTGTGCCCACGGAACGGACCGGCGCTGCCCGCACCTGGCTCCGGTCCGTTGTCAGAGCAGACCAGGACCAGTGTATTGTCCCGCAGCTCCGGCGTACTGCGGATGTGATCAAACAGGCGGCCAAACTGCCGGTCCATCTCCTCCAGAACGGAGAGATACAGGCCACGCTTGTCATCCGCCCATTTGCCCACCGGCGGCCAGTAAGGGCTGTGCACATCATCCGGCCACAGGTTGACATAAAACGGCTTCTTGGCCGCCACCGCCTTTTTCATAAAGGGCAGCGCCGCATCAATGAAACCGCTGGTGATCTCCGACCGCTGCATCCATGTCACCGGTTTTCCCAGGCGCTCGGCATCGCCCCAGATCTTCCCCGGTGCGATATCGCCGGGCTTCAGGGTCAGCGGCAGGAGCTTTGGCCCCATACCCTCAAAGTTTGTTAGACTTTCATCAAAGCCATAGGCCGTGATGGGGGGGGCATCATCCACATCGCGCTGGCCGCCAAGATGCCATTTGCCGAAATGGCCGGTGGCATAACCGTCCGCCTGCAGATACCGCGCCAGCGTGGGCGCCTGCGGATCCAGCCACTGGGCCACCCCGCGCCTATCATTCTCCGCGCGGTTGTTGAGGAACGAGGTGATCCGCCAGCGCTGCGGGTACTGCCCGGTCGTCAGCGCACAGCGGGAGGGCGAGCAGATGGGCGAGTTCACATAGAACTGTGAAAACCGAATTCCCTCGGCCGCCAGACGGTCCACATTTGGCGTCTTCGCATCGGCATTGCCAAAGCAGGAAAAATCCCCCCAGCCCATGTCATCAATGAAGACCATGACGATGTTGGGTCGCTGCTCCGCCGCAAATGCGGAGCCAAACATAACAAACAACGTAACAATGGATAAAAGCCGTTTCATAAAGTCTTATTGGATGTTCCAGTCCTTCGGTGCCACAAAACCCTCGCGTCCCTCTGTATAAGGGGCAACGCCGGGGCGCTGCCAGGTGCCAAATTCACGCAGGCGCTGATGCAGCTCCGCCACCTTTTCGGGATGTTTTGCCGCCACGTCCTGCGACTCCTTCACATCCTCGGCCAGGTCATAGAGCTCCAGTGCCGGTTTGTCTGAAGGAGACTCGGCAAAAAAATCGCCTTTAGCGACCAGCTTCCAGCTCCCCAGATGCACCGAAGCCAGCGCCTCCTCATTCTGATGCATGTAGCTGAACCAGGGCCGCTCTGGTAAGGTGCCTGCACCGCGCAGCGCAGGCAGGAAGTCCACGCCGTCGAGGTTTTCCGGCAGCTTCGCCCCTGCCGCCGCCAGGACCGTGGGCAGCACATCAATGTAACCCACCCGCCCCTCATAGCGGCCGCCGCCTTTCACGCCGCCAGCGGGCCAGCGTATCGCCGCGCAGACTCGCGTGCCGCCTTCATACACGGTCAGCTTGGCACCACGATACGGCGCATTGCTGCTGCCGGATTTCGGCACGCCGCCATTGTCGCTGAAGAACAGGACCAGCGTGTTGTCGGCATCCGCCCGGCCTTCGACTTCGGCCAGGATCTTGCCAATCGCCTGGTCCATGCAATCCACCATGGCCGCATAGGCGCGCCGGTCCTTCATTTTAAGCTGCGGATATTTTCTCATATCCGCCTCCTTCGCCTGGAAAGGCGAATGCGGCGCATTGAACGGCACATAGAGCAGCCACGGTTTGCCTTCCGGAGATCCCCGAATAAAACGCACGGCCTCCGCACCGATGAGGTCCGTGGAGTAACCTTGCTCCTTCACACTCGCCCGGTCATGATGCCAGTCGGTCTCGCCGTCCCGCTCATGAGTGAAGTAGTCAATCGCCCCATTGTAGCAGCCGACAAAACGGGTGAAGCCCTGCGCCAGCGGATGATGATCCGGCGTGGCATGGCCCAGGTGCCACTTGCCCGCCGCCCCGCGACGCTCATAACCTGCCTGCGCCAGCAGCTCCGGCAGGGTGTTTTCCTCCTGCGGCAGGCCGTAGGTGGACCATGGGGGCACCACCGCCCGCATCATGCCGAAGCGCGCCGGCCAACGCCCGGTCATCAGCCCGGCACGCGTAGGCGAGCACATGGGGCAGGCACGGAAGTCGCCCAGCGTGACACCCGTCGCCGCCAGCCGGTCCAGGTTCGGCGTGGCGAAGACCTCGCCACCATTAAAACCCACGTCCGCATGCCCCAGGTCATCCGCAAGGATGATGAGGACATTTGGCGGCGCTGAAAACAGAGACGGACTAACAAACGATGCAACTAACGCCATCAGGATCAAAAACTGTTTCATATAAGTCTCCATGTTATTGTTCAGCGTCGCTCCACCCGGATGTCATCCAGTTCGATGCCTTCGGCACCGCCGTTTTGCATCCACAGCAGCTTGCGTTTGGCCGCGTTAAAATTGGCCCTCTTCAGCGCCTTCTTCCACAGCCCGTCATCCAGCGTGATATCCACCGTATCCTGGCGGAAGGCCAGTTTCAGCGTGTGCCATTCATTCTTGCCCAGGTCCGCCTTTTCCAGGGGGAGATGTTCGTTCAGCCTGTAGGCCCCGCTTACTTTGTCAGCAGGTCTGCCGGCTTTTTGCCGCATGGGATGGTCCGGGTCCAGAGTATGCGCATCCACCTGGAGCTGGACGCCGTTTCTCAGCAGCTTCACTCGGAGCATGTGGTCCACACTGCCAAAGCCGTCATCGCCATCCACAAAGAACCATATCCAGCCGCCTCCGCCCAGGTGCCGGTAGCGGAAGGAGATGTCCATGTCCGTTCCTTCCACCGGCAGGTACACCATGGGCGGATATTTTCCACCACTACTCCCGTGCGTCCACAGCATGCCGTCACGCAGCTCCGTGTTTTTGTTTGGAACGGGCGTGGTGAAGCGCTTCGCATCCTGCTCTTTTTCAAAGTCCAGGTGCAGGGTTTCCGGCTCAGCCGCAGCAACCGTCCAGGCGGCGGCCAAAAGCCCGCCGCACCCCATTAAAATCCGCCTCATGGTCATTCGCATCGTTTGTTAGAATTCCCAAGATTGCATCTTGCCGTCTTTCCCGCGCATTTGCAGGGAGAGTATCTCCACATTCCCCACCGCGCCCGGCATGATCCGCACATGGATCATCCGTCCGACCACCGGCAGATCCACCGTCACCTCCTGGAAGCTGTCTCCGCCTGCATGGTCAAAGCTGACCGTGTTTTCCTTCAGGAAATCCTTTTGCTCATGCGTCCTCCAGGAGAAGGAACCCTGCCCGCCTTTCTGGCTGCGAATCTTCAGCGTCACGCTCACCGGGCCGGCCAGGTTGCGGATGTCGGCATTCGCCAGGAAAGGGCGCGCGCCTTTGCCGGCCTTGGCATCCACTGTCAGCAGCAGCGCCTTGTCCTTCACGCTCAGGCTGCCATTGCGTGCCAGCCAGCCCTGGATGCCCACGGCGGCCTTGGACGCTCCAGCCGGATTCAGAGGAACGGTTTTGCCCTCCAGGTAATGATCAAAATAATCATGCCAGACCTGCGCCATCGGCCCCAGAGCAAGGCCGGGCGGGTTCAGTTCATCGCACCAGGTTTTTAATTGGGTGCGCAGCCGCGCAGCCACTTCAGGATGCTGGTCCGCCACGTTGTTTTTTTCCTCCAGGTCCGTGCCCAAGTTATAGAGATACTCCCGGTCACCGCCGCGCAGCAGCTTCCAGTTGCCCTCGCGGATCGCGCTCTGAGCCATCCACCGCCACATCAGCGCCGCATGCGGAGGCTCCTTCACGTCTCCTTTTAAAAAGGGCAGCAGATTGACTCCGTCCAGATCCCCCGGCTTCGTTTCGATGCCCGCCTGCGCCGCCGCCGTGGCTGCGACATCCAGCGCGCTGATGGGATGGTCAAACTCCTGCCCGCCTGGAACGGTGCCCGGCCAGGCGATGACAAAGGGCACATGCATGCCGCCTTCGGACAGCATGCCTTTCTCGCCATTCAGCGGTGTGTTCAGGCTGCCGTCCCAGCCGCCTGGATCGCCCTTGAGGGGTGAGTCCACCTTGTGGATTTTCAGCGGTGCGCCGTTGTCACCGATGAAAAAGATCAGCGTCTTTTCCGTCAGGCCGTGCTTCTTCAGCGTCTCCGTGATCAATCCCACGCCGTCATCCACAGCGGAGATCATCGCCAGCGCCTGCCGCCGCCGTTCCGGCATTTCACCCGGAAAGCGGTCCGTGTATTTCTTCGGCGCGTCCAGCGGCGTGTGGGGTGCACGATAGGCCACATACAGGAAAAACGGCTCCGCTTTGTACCTCTCGATCACGCCCGCCGCCGCCTGGCTGCAGGCATCCAGGTGATACATCTCCGCCGGAAAATTTCCCAGGGGCACATCCGTCCCTTCCGCCGTGATGTTGGCGCTGAAGGGTCTTTGCGCATGCTGGGAAAACACGTGCTTGAAGCCATGCTTGGAGATTTCCTCCTGTGGTCCCAGATGCCATTTGCCAAACTGCGCGGTCACATAACCTGCTTTTTGCAGCCGCGTCGCGATGGTCGTCTCCTTGTTAAATCCATCCAGCTCGGACTGATTGGAATCCAGGTTGAAGCGACCCTGGAACTTCCCTGTCATCAGTCCGCCGCGCGAGGGCACACACTGCGGAGCGGTGCTGTAACCATGCCTGGCCAGCACGCCGCTGCGCGCCAGCGCATCCAGGTGCGGGGTGCGGATGTCCTTCAGCACGCCCTGGATGCCCAGGTCCGCATAACCATGGTCATCCGTATAAAACAAAATGATGTTAGGCCGGTCAGCCGCCCGCAGGCCGCTCACTGCACAAACCACCGCCGCAAACAGCATTAAAATCTTCATCGTTCAGTCCTCTCAATAAAAGTTGATCAGCCTTTGGGTTTGGCATGCCACAGGTTCACGTTTTTAAACTGCGCGCCCTGCCCTTTCACGATCAGCGCCACGATGCCCTTGGCATCCTTGAAGCGCTCATGGGTCCCCTCCACCACATGGCCGTCCACCTGTGCGCGGTAGCGGTCGCCAATGATCTCCACGGTCAGATCATGCCAGGCCTCCGGGTCCACCGGGGTCTTGATCTCCTTCAGCTTCACCGCCTTCGTCGTCTTGGCGATGCCGGACATCCTCTGGATCCAGATGCCGTCCTTGCTGATGAAGGTGCGCCCGAGGTGATGGTTGGGCGCGATCGTGTCCCGGCAGCCAAAGGCCACATGCTCAGCCTTCCCCAGGCGGAACTGCGCGGTGAGGATCATGTCCATGGCCTCCAGCCGCCAGGTGCAGGAGGAAGCGTGGTGATCCGCCTCCAGCTCATCCCCGTGCATCACGCCGTCCTTCACCGTCCATTCACCGATGGCCGCCTGCCATCCATTGATCACGCCCTTGCGCGTCGGTGGCGCCGGCTGGTCGAAAGGGGTCGCGACGATGAGCTTTGTCGCCTCTCCGATGACCGTGCCCTTGGGTGGTGACTGGGAAAAGGCGGCTGCAGCGGCCAAACAAATGATACTGGTGATTAATGATTTCATGATATTTTGTTTTATTCGGCCAGTGACTTCCATTCAGCCAGGTCTTCATTGCTTCCGCTGACCTGCCCAGGCTTGGGCGGCAGCGGTCCTGGCAGGCGCAGCACCGGATGGATGTGCGGCTGGAAAGACTGGTCAAATTCCTGCGCCTTCTTCAGCAGCCGGGCCACGATCTCAGGATGCTTCGCGGCCACATCCACCTGCTCCCCAGGGTCCGCCGTCAGGTTATACAAGGCGGCTTCCGGCCAGAGGCGGTGCTGGCGCTCGAACAAGCCCGGCTGATGCTCAAACCACAGGCTGGCCACGCGCATCTCAGGCAGTTTTGAAACGGGCAGGATCAGCTTCCACTCCCCTTCCCTCACGGCCTGGAGCTGCACACCGAAGTAATGTGGGATGAGCCGGTCCTGCGCTTTTCCTTTGGCTTCACCTTTGAGCAGCGCGCTGATGTCCATGCCGTCCAGCTTCACTGCCGGGTCAGGCTTCACGCCGGCCAGGGCCGCGAGGGTGGGGAAAAAATCCAGGGTCGAGCATGGGGCCGTTTCCACTCTGCCTGCAGGAATTGTCTTGGGCCACCAGGCGATGAAGGGCACGCGCACGCCGCCTTCCCAAGTGGTGCCTTTGCCCATTTTCAGCGGCTCATTGCTGCCGCCGTTGCTGCGTCCGGGGAAGCGCTCGGCCTTGGCTTTTGCCTTGCCCTTGGCGACACCTTTTTTGCCCATGGAGGCTCCGTTGTCGGAAGTGAAAAGGACCAACGTCTTTTCTGCAATCCCCAGTTCCGCCAGGAGGTCCACGATGCGGCCCGTGCTCGCATCCAGCTCCTGGATGCAGTCGCCATACACGCCGTCTTTTGAAGTGCCCTCAAAGACGGGGGAGGCATACTGCGGGATGTGCGGCATCGTGTGCGGCAGATAGAGGAAGAAGGGCTTCTCCCGCTGCCTGCGGATGAAGTCCAGCGCCCGCTGCGTGTACTTTTCCGTCAGCAGGGCCTGGTCCACCGGTGCTTCCACGATGCGGTCGCCGTCCCGCAGGGTCAGCGGCTCGAAGTCACTCAACTGGAAGAAGGCTTTCCCGGCTGTCCACTCCTCGGAGTCATTGGAATGGCGGAGGCCGAAGACCTCGTCAAAGCCCTGCTGCTGGGGCCGAAGTTCACGCCGCCAGCCGAGGTGCCATTTGCCAATGAGTGCTGTTGCGTAACCTGCCGGTTTCAGCATCTCCGCCAGCGTCACCTCCTCCGGCGGCAGACCGGTGTGCTCGGTGGGGAAAAGCACATACGGCACGCCGCAGCGGGCAGGCAGCCGCCCGGTCAGCAGCGCTGCGCGAGATGGGCTGCAAAAGGGCGATGCCACATAAAAATCCGTGAAGCGCACGCCCTCCTGCGCCAGGCGGTCCAGCCGGGGCGTGGAGATGACCTTGGACCCGTAACAGCTCAGATCGCCATAGCCCAGGTCATCCGCGTTGATCAATATGATGTTAGGCCGCTCCACCGCCGCCTGGAGAGGCAGCAGCGCACAGGCCGCGAAGCAAAGGGTGGAGAGTGCTTTCATCACAGGGGGGGCGCTTACGGTCACTTGTCGCCATATCGCGGAGCCGTCCAGCCTTTGGGCAGCTTGCCCTGCGGCTTCACGCCATAGGCATCCGCCGGGATGGAGTGGTCCTTGGCCGTCTGCAGGGGCAGGTCATCCGGCAGGTGCTTGATCTTGAAATCCTTGTATTGAATCTTCATGGCCGGGCCGACATGCACCTGCACGGCCAGCACGCCTTCCAGCGAGCGGCCTTTTTCATCCAGGTCAATCAGATCGGCGGTTTGATGGCCGTCAATCCAGTGCTGGTAATGGTTGCCGCGCACCAGCACGCGGTACTCATGCCATTCATCGGGAGCGAATTCCTTCACCGGCATCTTGCCCACCACCCAAGGTTCGCCAGAGGTGTCCACGATCACTTTTTCACCGGTATGCGAGAGGATGCGGCGGCCTTTTTCCTCATACAGCATGCCGTTGTAGTCCGGGTTGTTCGCCACAATGTCGCACTGGTAACCGGTCACCACATCCAGGCCCAGGTCCGGGCGCGAGGTGCCGCGATATTGCAGACCGCTGTTGCCCCCGGCGGTGACTTTAACCTGCACCCGCAGGTCAAAGTTGCGCACGGTGGAGCCGGTCCAGGTGATGAAACGGTTCATCTTCAGCGAGCCGTCCGTGACGCCGGTCAGGGCGCCGTCTTCAAAGGACCAGTACTGATCGTCACCGCTCCAGCCGCGCAGGTTTTTGCCGTTGAGCAGATTCACAAAACCGTCCGGGCCGGGCTTCTCCGTCACGGCTGCGGAAGCCACCGGATGCGGCGGGGTGGATGCGGTGAACGGGCCTTTCCTTGGCCCCAGCGGACCGCCGAGTTTGGCCACCACCTGCTTGGTGCGCTCACGCATTTCCTTCAGCGTCGTGGCGTGCTGCGGATCTTCCGCCAGGTTCACCAGCTCATCCGGGTCCTTCTTCAGATCATAGAGGAACTCATAGTTATCGTGGTCAAAGTAGCAGGCATATTTGTATTGCTCAGTGCGCAGGCCCTCATAGGGCGGGATGCGGTTGCGCACGGCAAAGTGCTCATGAAAGGTCTCCGTGCGCCAGTCCGCCGGTTTTTCACCGGCCACCAGCGGCTTCAGGCTGCGTCCCTGGTAGCGCTCCGGCACCGGCACGCCGGCCCAGTCCAGAAAGGTGGCGGGCAGGTCCAGGTTCAGCGCCATGGCCTCGCTCACCTTGCCCTGCTTCTCTTTGGGTGCGCGCAGGTCGGCCACGATGAGCGGCACGCGCAAGGATTCTTCAAAGTGCGACCACTTGCCTGCCAGGCCGCGATTGGCCATGTGATAACCATTGTCAGCGGAGTAAACGACGATCGTGTTTTCCGCCAGGCCGGCCTCTTCCAGCGCCTTCATGAACCGGCCGATCTCGTTGTCAATGCCGCTCACCATGCGCAGATACGCACGCATGTTGGTCTGGTACTTTTCCTCCGTGTTCCAGCGCCAGAAGTAACGCTCACGGGTGATGGAGGTTTTGAAAAAGTCCGGCAGCTTTTCAAAGATGGCCGGGTCGTTTAAACGCGGCGCATACATCTCCATGTCCTCATACATGCCGTTGGCGCTGGAGGGCCAGGCGAAGTGGCCGATGCCGGGGCGGCGGTCGCTGTCCTCAGCATGGCAGGCATTGAACCACAGGTTCAGCGCAAAGGGCTTGTCCTTGGGCTGGTTCTTCACAAACTCGATGCCGCGATCAATGATGAGCTCGGTCTCATGGCGCATGCTGCCGTCCGGCTGCTTTTTATAAAAGGGATTGCGCCCGATGTCTTCAAACTCGTCGAAGTGCCGCGCCGGTTTGTCGCCCTTGGCCAGCTTCGTATGCCACTTGCCATAGTGGCCGGTGCGGTAGCCGTTCTCGCGCAGGATGTCGGTGTAGAGGGACTTGGAGACTTCGGGGCGGGGCTGCTCCGGGTCTTCCGGCGTGCCGTAGCTGCGGCCGGTCAGGCCCGTGAGGATGGTGCTGCGGCTGACCCAGCAGATGGACTGGCTGACGAACGCATTTTGAAACCGCACGCCGCGATCCGCCAGGGAATCAATGTTCGGCGTCTTGGCAATGGGATGGCCATAGCAGCCCAGGGAGCTGGAGGTCTGGTCATCAGTGAAAAAGAAGACGATGTTAGGCTGCGCCGCCTGCACCAGGTGGGTGAAGGCGCATGCCAGCGCGGCAAGGAGAAGAACGGGTTTCATAAAGGGGTTGGGAAAAGGAAAAAATAAATCAGGGCCAGTTTTGCAGAACAAGGCCCTGCGCATCCAGAAGTTTCAGCTCTTTAATGCGGACGCTGCCGGGACCGGCGCAGGCATCCAGGCGGAAGGAATGCAGGGTGTCCGATGTCTCCAGCTTCACGGTGTGGCTGTGCCACTGCCCGTCATGCTGCACATCAAAGGTCAGGTGTTTGCCCTTGGGCAGGATCGTCTGCGCATCCGTGGTGTAATACACTTCCCCACCGCCGCTGGCCTGGCTCTGCACGCTGAAGACGAGGCTGTAAGGCCCGGTCACCGACACGCCCGGCACGCCGTTAAAGGCCAGCCCAGGGTCCTCGCCAGTGCACTCCAGCACCAGCTCGGCACCTTCCACCGTCAGCTTGGTGCCCACACGTGCACGCGGCATCTTGGTTCCGGCAGCCGCCGCTTTGGCCATGCCTTTACCCTTGCCCTTGCGCGCTTTTTCTTTGCCCGCCTCATGGCGCATGCTGCTGGCTTTGGCATCTCCATAGACGGTCCATTCACGATGCCGCTGCTCCGTAGCCTCCGCTGCCACCGGCTTGCGCTCACCTTCCGGTGCTTTCAGGACGTTCTCCGTCATGTCATGCCATTGCTTGGACATCTTCTCCACGATCTCCGGGTGCTTGCCGGCCAGATCATTCAGCTCGGTGCGGTCTTCGGCGATGTTATAAAGCTCCCACGGCTGGCTTTGAAAACTGACGAGCTTCCAGTCCCCGTCGCGCAGGCCCCGGTCACTGGCGAACAGCAGATGAATGGGCGGGCGTGAGGCCACCTTTTCCCCATTAAACACGGGCTTCAGCGAAACACCGGCCAATGGCGAAGGATCACGCCCCGGCCAAGTCTCCGGCACCTGTGCTCCGGCAATGTCGGCCAGGGTCGGCAGCACATCCACCAGGTGCGCGGGAGAGTGCACCAATGCACCCGGTGCGGTCTTCAGCCCGGCGGGCCAGTGGACGATGGCGGGGGTGGAAATGCCGCCTTCAAACTGGTTCTGCTTGTAGTAGCGGAAGGGCGAATTGCGCGCCCAGGCCCAGCCGGTGCTGTCGCTCCACCGCACGCCGGGTTCATACGGCTCGCGATCACGGTCTGTGCTTCGGCGGTCATAGGGGCAGGCGCCGTTGTCGGAGAGAAAAAGGATCAGCGTATTGTCCAGCTCGCCCTTGGTCTCCAGGTCCCGCACCAGCCGGCCGATCTCCTGGTCTACGCGGTCGATCATGGCCGCATAAGCCGTCATGCGGCGGGCCTCCCAGCTCTGCTCCTCCGGCGTGAGGCTGTCCCAGGCCGCGACATGATCCGGGCGTGGGGAGGCTTGGAGCTCGCGGCCAAAAAGGCCTAACTCTTTTTGCTTCAACAGGCGTTTTTCACGGATGGCATCCCAGCCTGCATCATACTTGCCGAGGTACTTTTGATAGTCCGCCTTCAGCGGCTGCAAGGGTGCATGGGGTGCGTTAAAGGCCAGGTAGAGAAACCAGGGTTTCTTTTCCCCGCGCGCCTCTTCCATGAAACCGAGCGCATGGTCCACCTTCGCCACCGTAGTATAAAATTCCTTCTTCGGCACCTGCCAGGGCTGGCCGTTCAGGCGGAAGGACTTGTCGCCTTTATAGTAGTCCGTGGCTCCGGACAGATGCCCAAAGTAACGCTGAAAACCAAAGTCGGTCGGCTCCTTGGACAGATGCCACTTGCCGCTCATGGCGGTGAAATACCCTGCCGGGGCGAGCACCTCGGGAATGATGACCGCCTTTTTCAGGCTCTCATCCCCGGCCTGCCTGCACCAGCGTCCGCTCAGCAGGCTGACGCGCGTGGAGTGGCACTTGGCGGTGTTGTAAAACTGGGTGAAGCGCAGCCCGTCCGCCGCCAGCCGGTCCAGGTTCGGGGTGGCGATCTCGCTGCCGTAACAGCCGAGGTCGGAATAACCCAGGTCATCGGTGAGGATGAGCAGCACATTCGGTTTATCCGCCAGGGCGGCACCGGCCAGCAGACTGCCGATGAGGACCAGTTTGCACAAATAATGTTTCATATCAGGAAGAAGAGATATCAGGGAACCAGGTTCACGCTGCTTCCGGCGGCGTCGGTCAGCTCCACTTGGGTCAGGACGATCTCCCCTGCCCCCGCAGCGGGATCAATTCGGAAGGCCTGGATCGTCTTTGCAGGCAGCTTCACTTCATAGTCATGAAACTGGCCGTCATGCTTCACCGCCACCGGCACGGAGCGGTCCTTGTGAAAGGGTTCCTTGGCGGTGCGGTTAAAATAGATGAGGCCGGGGCCTTTGGCGCTGCTTTTCAGGCGCAGCTTCACGGTGAAGGGCCCCTGCGCTTTGGCGGGCAGCTTTTGCGTGGCGATCCATGGATCCCCGCCGGTGGACTTCACCTTGAGCGCGCCCTTTTCCACGGTGATCTGCGCTTGTTTGCTGGACTGCCAGCCGCCGACCACCGCCCTGGGCGGTGCCTTGGCCGCGCCCTTGGGCTTTTGTTTGCCCTCCAGCTCCGGCCGGTATTTGGCAGGATCAAAGGCAGGATTTGCCACGGGCAGGACGGCCTTCGTCTCCGCCAAGAAGCCGTCAATCAGCGCGCCCAGTTCGGTCACCAGTTCCGTCTTCTGCGCGGCCAGATTGTTCTGCTCTCCCAGGTCCGCGTTCAGGTCATAGAGCAGGTGCCGGTGCGCGCCTTTTTCACCACCATGGAAGATGCGGATCAGCTTCCAGTCCCCGCGATGCACAGACACTGCCGGTGGCAGCCAGTCTGGCACGCCGGGATCATGCGGGAAGTATTGGAAGACTGCCTTGCCGGGCAGGTCGCCACCCTTCAAGGCTGGCAGGATGCTGGCTCCATCAAAGATCTGATTCGCTTCGGGAGACAGCGACAGGCCTTCCAGCAGGGTGGGATAAAAATCCTCGCTCTGCACCAGGGCGTCGCTGCGGCTGGCGGGCTCCGTCACGCCCGGCCAGGCGACGATGAGAGGCACGCGCACGCCGCCCTCAAACATCGTTGCTTTGCCACCGCGCAGGGGCGTGTTGCTGGTGGGGGTGGTGCCGTCCACTTCGTTGTACATGTTGCCGCCGTTGTCGGAGGTGAAGATGACGATGGTGCGGTCGGCTATTTTGAGCCGGTCCAGCGTGTCCAGCAGCGTACCCACGGCATCGTCCATGCTCTCCACCATCGCCGCGTAGGTCGGGCTGCGCTGCGGATCCGCCGGGTCTATCCGTTGGCGGTGTTTTTCAATCAGCGCCTTCTTGGCATCAAAGGGCGCATGCACACTGAACTGCCAGTAGTTCACATAAAACGGCGCGTCCTTGTGCTGCTCCATCCAGGCGGAGGCCTCGGCGGCCATGCGGTCCTCGATGTGCTCGCCGGGGCTGTTTTCTTTGAAATCGGCATACTTCCAGGGTGCCACAAAACTGCCAGCCGGGCCGGGGCCGGACCAGTGCGGAATGTCCACATCAAAGCCCTGCTCCAGCGGGGAATACGGCTCCGGCCCCAAGTGCCATTTGCCAAAATGGGCGGTGGCATAACCGGCGGCCTTCAGCGTCTTGGCCAATGTTGGATAGGTGGTGTTCAACCGCGTCACCGGATCTGGAGCGATGGACTTTTTGTCAGCGGGAGCGGCCTTGCCCTGGGTGGCCTGGAGCACCACTTTGGGCAGGTGGCAGTTGGGCGTAGTGATGCCCGTCCGCGCGGGGCTCAGGCCGGTGAGAATGGCGGAGCGTGTGGGGGAGCAAAGCGGGCTGGCGGAATACCCGCGCGTGAAGGTCATGCCTCGCTTGGCCAGTCGGTCAATATTCGGCGTCTGGTAGTATTTCGTCGTCCCGTGCAGCGTGGTATCGCTCCAGCCCAGGTCATCGGCGAGAATGAGGACCACATTGGGGCGGTCTGGCGTCTGGGCAGCGACGGTTCCGCACACCAGGCAGAACAGGCTTGCCAAAAGAGCACGGATTGAGGGATAAAAAGGCATACAGCGCAGACGAAGCAAAAAGGCCGAACTTTCTTCGCAATGCCACCACCCCCTATCCCGTTTCCACATTTCCACCATGCTCCCGTTCCGACCTCTCCTGACCGCCGCCTGCCTCTGCTTGACCGCCGCATTTGCCGCAGACAAGCCCAACATCATTGTCATCATGGCGGATGACCTGGGGTATGGCGATGTGGGCTGCTACGGGGCCACGGCGGTGCAGACGCCGAACATTGACCGCCTGGCCAAAGAGGGCCTGCGTTTTACCAGCGGCTACTGCTCCGCCTCCACCTGCACGCCGACGCGTTTTTCGCTGCTCACGGGCACCTATGCCTTCCGGCAGGCGGGCACCGGCATCGCCCCGCCAGCGGCCCCGGCCATCATCATGCCCGGCACGGTGACGCTGCCCTCGCTTTTGAAACAAGGCGGGTATAAAACCGCCGTCATCGGCAAGTGGCACCTGGGCCTGGGCGATCCTGAACCGGACTGGAATGGCGATCTGAAACCAGGTCCGCTGGAGATCGGCTTTGACCACTGCCTGCTGCTGCCGACCACCAATGACCGTGTACCGCAGGTCTATGTGGAGGACCATCGTGTGCTGAACCTGGACCCGAAAGACCCGCTGTGGGTGGGCAATAAGGCCCCCTCCGAAGACCATCCCACCGGCATCACTCACCGCGACACTTTGAAGATGGACTGGAGCCACGGGCATAACCAGACCATCCACAACGGCATCAGCCGCATCGGTTTTTACACCGGCGCCGAGGCCGCGCGCTTCCGCGATGAAGACCTGGCCGACCGCTGGGTGAAACACTCCGATGCGTGGATCGAGGCCAACCGCGAGTCGCCCTTTTTCCTCTACTTTGCCAGCCATGACATCCACGTCCCGCGCATCCCGCATGAGCGCTTCCAGGGCAAGACCACGCTGGGCTTGCGCGGCGACAGCATTGTCCAGCTCGACTGGTGCGTGGGCGAGCTGATGAAGACGCTGGACCGCCTGAAGCTGACGGACAACACCCTCATCATCTTCTGCTCCGACAACGGCCCCGTGCTGGATGACGGGTACAAAGACGGAGCCGTGGAAAAGATCGGCAGCCACCAGCCCGCCGGACCGTATAGCGGCGGCAAATACAGCGTCCTGGAAGGCGGCACCCGCACCCCCTTCATCGCCCGCTGGCCGGGCCGCATCCAGCCCGGTGTCTCGGATGAAGTCGTCTGCACCGTGGACCTGGCCGCCAGCCTCGCCGCACTCAACAACATTCCCCTGCCGGACACCGCCTGCCTGGACAGCATCAACATCCTCCCCGCTCTGCTCGGCGAAGCCGGAGCCCAAGGCCGCGACCACCTCCTGCAGCAGGACAACGGCGTCAGCGGCAACTTCGGCCTGCGCATGGGCGACTGGAAGCTCGTGCGGATGAAAAAGAAAGGCAAAACGCAGGCCGTCGTGACCGTCAAGTCCCGCCCTGAGAATCCCCCGCTCCATGCCCTCTACCACCTGCCGGACGATCCTTCTGAATCTAAGAACGTGAGCGAGAAGAATCCGGAAAAGACGAAGGAGCTGATTGAGAAACTGGACGCTCTGCTCGCGGCTCCGCAAAGCCGGTGATGGGGCGAATCAAAGCGGATTCACCTATCCGCAATGCCTGCCTTTAACTTCCCTCACCCAAGCAGGGTCCGCAGGAATGCACCATCGGAAAAGCGGGCATTCAGGCCCTGGCGGACGATGACCAAGTCCAAAGAAGGGATGGCGTAGAGGCGCTGGTAGCCGCTGCCGATGCAGGCGATGAGATCTTCCGGCACGTCTTTGGCGATGCAGACGTTGGACCAGTTTTGGCGGTGCCAGTCCACCTCAAGGAGGTCTTCGATGTCCACTTCCCTCGCCCCGGATTTCGCGGCGGCGCGGTTGTTCCAGAAACCGAAGCTGTAGGCGGGATTGGCGGCGGAGCCTTCCAGCAGAGCGTCCCTGGAGGCGGACTTGAGCACGGGTTTGCCTTTGGCCAGAAGCAGGTCGCCCATGCGTGCCCATTGGGCGGGCGTCATCAGGAAGCCTGCGGCCAGCAGCGGATTGCCATTGGCATCCGGCAGATACCGCTGAGGGCCGAGGCCCATCGGCTTCAGCACCCGGCGCTCCAGGTAGTGAGTGGGTGTCTCGCTCAGGAAGCGGCCCTTGAGCTTCTTTTTCAACACTTCATGAAACACCTGCAACTGGCTGGGGCCGTAAATAAAACTCTTTCCAGGAGTGCCCACCAGAGGCTGCTCCAGGGCCATTTGATTGCGGTTGGTCAGGCCGTCCTGGTGCAGCCGCAGGCAGCGCTCCAGGCCGCCGGTGAAGTCCAGCAGCTGCTCGATGGTGATGTCCTTTTTCTTCCCCTCATTCCAGGAAGGCAGTGTTTCAGATACTTTTTCATCCAGCGCCAGGCGGCCGTCCTCCACCGCCGCCATGGCGGCCAGGCCCCAGAAGCCCTTCGTGCCGCTGTAGATGCGGCGGGCCTCCCCGGCCTTGGCTCCGTTGAAATAACTTTCGTGGATGACCTTGCCATGCTGCTTGATGAACAGCGCCTGCCCTTTGCGGGATGAAACATACTTCGCCGCCGCCGTGACATTCAGCTTCGTTCCTTCCGCAGCCATCATCGGCAGTGCGGCAAGGCCGGGCAGCATCTGGATCAAACGACGGCGGGTGGGGTTCATGACATCAGGCGGTTGGAGCGTTCAGGGATACGATGTGGTCCTCCAGGGCGGACTGCCAGCTTCGCGGAGTTTCCCCCAAAATGAAAGCCAGGCGGGCATTGTTCATCACCGTGAACGGCGGACGCTTGGCTTTAAAATTCGGAAAGTCCCGCAGGCGCAATCCATGAGTGGCAAAGGGCCGGTCCAGCAGCCTATGCTGATGCGCCAGGTCTAACGAAACCTGCGCATAGTCACGCCAGGTGGCCACGCCGGTATTGCACAGGTGCAGAATGCCGGAGACCTGGGCCTGCTCCACCAGCAGCCGGTCCAGCCAGCGGGCAATGTCCTGGGTGCTGCTCGGCACGCTCCATTTATCCTCAATGAATCCCAGCGGCTGCCCTTCGCGAGCCCGCTGGAGAGCTGTCTCCGGCACACCGCCGCCCTGCGGACCAAAGAGCCAGGACACCCGTGCCACCAGCGCATCCGCATTGGCCGCCAGCACCGCTTTCTCCCCTTCCCGCTTGGAATGGCCATACGCATTCACCGGGAGCGCCGGGGCGGATTCATCCAGAAAAGCACAGCCGTTGCCGGCAAAGACATAGTCCGTGCTGATGTGGATGAAGCGCAGCCAGCGGTTGCCACAAACCCGGGCGACGATGGCGGCGGATTCCGCATTCACCCGCAGCGCCAGGGCAGGGTCATCTTCGCAAACATCCGGACTGGTCACCGCAGCGGCATTGATGGCCAGGTCAAAATCCAGGTCCATCATGCCCGCCTCCACCGTCTCCGGCCGGTTCAAATCCAGCTGCCCACGCCCTGGCGAAACGATCTCATAGCGCCCGGCGAAGTAAGCGGCCAGCGTGCCGCCCAAGCGGCCGGTGGCACCGAGAATGAGCAATCGAGGTCTTTCTGGCATAACAAGAACATCACTGATGCTGCCGCTGCCTCTTGCAAATAGAATTCAGCCCTTCATGTTGCAGCGGATTCACAATGAGCACCGTACAGCCCAGCATCGCCATCATCGGCGCCGGACTTTCCGGGCTGGCCTGTGCTCGGACCCTGACACGGGCAGGGCTCAAATTCACCCTCTATGAAGCTGCCGATGCCGTGGGCGGACGAGTCAGGTCAGACATCGTGGACGGTTTCACCCTGGACCGTGGATTTCAAGTTTTGCTCCCTTCCTATCCGGAAGCCCGCCGCGTGCTGGATTATGACAACCTGAAGCTGCGGCCCTTTTACCGGGGAGCGGACATGTTTTACAAGGGCCGCTTCCACCGCATTGTAGATCCCTTCACTCATCCCACAGAAGGCCTGAAACATGGGCTGGACCCCTTCGTCTCCTGGATGGACAAGTGGCGCACCCTGGTCCTGCGCAAGGAGGTGCTCACCACGCGCAAGATCGAGCGCCGCATCCCGGAGATGGAGACGGAGGACTACCTGCGCGACTTCGGCTTCAGCGAGGAGTTCATTGACCGGTTTTTCCGCACCTTTTTCGGCGGCGTCTTTCTGGAAAAAGACCTGCGCACCTCCGCGCGAATGTTTCTTTTCCTTTATTCCATGTTCAGCACCGGCGGTGCCGCCGTCCCTGCCCACGGCATGCAGGCCATCCCGGATCAGCTGGCCATCTCCCTGCCTCCTGGCAGTTTGCAGTTAAACACCGCCATCACCTCCTTGCGCGCCGGAGAGATCACCCTGGCCAGTGGCGAGACCATCCGCCCGGACCACATCATCATGGCGGTGAGTGAGGAAGTGGCTGCACAATTGCTGCCGGACCTGTTTGAGGAAAAACTGCTGCCAGCGCGCAGCGCCACCTGCCTCTATTTCACCACCAGCCAGCCCGTGCCGGATACTCCCATCATCCACTTGGACGGGGATGGTCGCGGCCCGGTCAACAGCGCCTGCGTGCTCTCCAAGATCGCTCCGCACTACGCTCCCGCAGGCCAGCACCTCATCTCCGCCAGCATCATCGGCGCGCCCTCCAGCGAGGAGCTCGAAGACGTCGTCCGGGACCAGATGGCCGCCTGGTTTGGCCAGAGCGCCTACCAGTGGAACCTGCTGCGCAGCTACAAAATCCGCCACGCCCTGCCGGAAAGCCGCCAGCTCCGCCTCGGTGAAGGCCCCCTTTCCACCGTCCTGGCCCCCGGCCTCTACCGCTGCGGTGACTGGTGTGAAGATGCCTCCATCAACGGCGCCCTCATCAGCGGCCGCCGCGCAGCGGAAGCGGTCATCGGGGCGGTGGGGTGAGATTCGCAAATCACAGTCAAATCTCCACAAAATACCGACAACGGAACCCCGCCCCGGCACGCAGCCTGCTAAGGGCGTATTTGACAACCATTCTCAGCGGTCTAGTCTCCGCGCCCATTTTTCACCCCCAAAACCCCTGACCCTCAATGAGCACCCCCGCGCCTGGAAAACCCGTCTATAACGTCAAGAACCCCTTCATCGCCAAGGTGAAGAAGGCCTATGACCTTTCTGGCCCGGGCGCACCGAAGAACACCCGCCATTATGAGCTGGACCTGGCAGGCAGCGGCCTGGAATACACGCCTGGGGATTCCCTGGCCGTGCAGCCACAGAATGATCCTGCCCTGGTCAATGACATGCTGGAAGTGCTCGGTTTCACCGGTGAGGAGATCGTCACCCACCCGAAAAAGGCCGACGCCCAGGTGCCCATCCGTCAGGCCCTCATCGAAGGCAGCCTCATCACCGAGGTGGATAACAAGCTGATCAAGGCCATCATCGAGAAAACCAACGGCCAGACCCTGCTGGCAGACATGGCCACGCCCGAGACCAAGCAGGCGCTCAAAGACTACCTGTGGGGCCGGTTCGTCATTGACCTCCTCATTGAAAATCCGGACGCCAAGTTTGAACCGGCCGAGTTCATGGCCACGCTGAAGAAGCTGAACATCCGCCTCTATTCCATCAGCAGCAGCCAGAAGGCCCATCCGGAAGAAGTGCATCTCACCATCGCCACGGTGAAGTATAACAGCCACGGCCGCGAGCGCGGCGGTGTCGCCTCCACCTTCCTGGCCGAGCGCATCACGGAAGAGACCCCGATTCCCGTTTTCGTGAACCACGGCAAAGGTTTCCGCCTGCCGGAGCCTGAAGAAGAGACGCCCATCATCATGGTCGGCCCCGGCACCGGCATCGCCCCCTTCCGTGCCTTTGTGGAAGAGCGCAAAGCCACGGGTGCCAAAGGCAAGGCCTGGCTGTTCTTTGGCGAGGTGAACTGCAGCACCTGCTATTTCTACAAGGACGAATTCGAAGGCTATCTCGCCGACGGCACCCTGACCAAACTCACCACCGCCTGGAGCCGCGATCAGGCCGAGAAGATCTACGTGCAGCACAAGCTGCTGGAAAACAGCGCCGAGATCTATGAGTGGCTGGAACAGGGAGCCATCTTTTATGTCTGCGGTGATGCCGCCCGCATGGCCGTGGATGTGGACAAAGCCCTCCACACCATCATCGAAAAAGAAGGCGGCAAAACCCCCGAAGAAGCCGTCGAATACATGACCGCCTTCAAGGACGCCAAGCGCTACCGCCGCGACGTGTATTGATTCCGCGTCTTCGCGAATCCATCACTTCGCATCCAAACGGAGCCGTCCCCACGGCTCCGTTTTTTTATGCTTATGCGGGAGGGGCAATGCGCCAGTGGCGGGAAATGATACTTCCATGCTCAAAACGGGCTGAGGGCGGGCGCATGGACTGAGTCATGCTTTGCGAAAGGCTCCCCCTCCGCTCTTTATGTTCTGCCTGACCTCCCCCCGGTTAGTTCTCATGGCTGCGGCCATGCTGACTCTTCCCACCCTTGTGGCCCAAACCCCTGTTTACATCTGGGACGGCAATCCAGCTACCGCAGGAGTCATCGACAACACCGCCGGTAACTGGACCGCGCCCAACTGGTATGACGGCACCGGTTATCAGACCTGGAATCCAGCCGCCATCGCCCAGTTCGGTGCCGCCACGTCCAGTGCAGGAGCCGCCATTACGGTCAATGAAGCCATCACCCTCGCGGGCATGAACTTCAGGCCCTTCACCTCCCTGCCCAGTGCCAATCGTGCCTACTCTTTCACCGGCACCGGCTCGCTGAATTTCACCGCAGGCTCCATCATTGACGTCGCCAGCGGCACCACCAACGGCAGTTCAGGCTTCATCACCTTCGCTGTACCGTTGGTCGGGAATGATCTGACCTTCAGCAAAGCGGATGGCACCGCCCTGGGGTACATGACTTTCTCTGCTGCCAGCCCTGATCTCACCGGCACCCTTTTTCTGAAAACCACCGGCACTGCCACAGCGGGCATTTATGCCAGCATCGTGGCCGCCCGTTTCACAGGTCTGGATGCCATTGATATCGAGGCCGGCTCCATGATCGCCACCTCAGGTGCCGGGAATTTTGACATCCCGCTCATCATCGCAGGCAACGGCGGCAGCCAGTGGGGCGCCATCCGGGTGGGTTCATCCAGCACGAACTTCACCGAGGGCATCACCCTCAGTGGAGATGCCCGTTTTCATACCCATATCAATGTTAACAGCACCACCGTCTCCTCCGTCATCAGCGAGACCGCAGGCGGCAGCAAGGCATTCAACCGAACCGCCTTTTCCCCGGTCAATACCCTGTTACCTCTGGCCGCCACCTTCACCGCAGCCAATACCTTCACAGGCAACACCATCCTTGGCCGCACCTTTAACCTGGGCAGCACCAGCGAGACCTCAGCCACCGAAGGCGGTCTAACCATCCTGGACTTCTCCGCCACCGGGGCACCTGCCAATGACATCTTTTACAACGGCACCGCCAAAGGCGGCCTCATCATGAACGGCGGCCTGGCCACCACCACGAAGCTGCACATGACCGGCAAATCCGGCACCGACAACTCCCAGACCTTTTCCAGCCTGCACATCCAGCAGGGAGCCAATGCCATTGAAGCCTTTTCCGCGACGGGCGGCAGCATCACCGTGGCCCTGGGAGACATCACCCGCACCGAAGTCAGCTCCCTGGCCATTCGCGGCCCGGCCAGCGGCAGCATCACCGGCACCCTCGGTGGCTCCGGCAACGGCTTCATCGGCCCCTGGGCCACTTATACAACGGCGGATGGCAGCAGCGCCACCTGGGCCAGCTTGAAAGACGGAGCCGTCAGCGCCTTCACCGGAGAGACCGAGTATGAAACAGGCACACTGCTAAGCAGCGATGCCAGCAGCCACCTCCGCATCTCCTCCCTTTCCACCGGAGATGTCTCCCTGGCAACGGGCACCACCACCGTGGGCACCTTTTCCATGACAGATGCGGCAGCCAGGCAAATAGGCGCAGTCACAGACCAGACGCTCCGCCTGGGCGTGGACGGTGGCATTCAAATGATCAACGGAGCTGCCAGCCTGACCGTTGGCATAGCAGGACAAAGCAGCACCCTGACCGCAGGCGGAGCCGATGATACCGCCGGCCAGGTCATCCTGACCAACCTCTCTTCGAATGGCACTCTGATGGTGAATTCCTCCATCACCAATAACGGCAGCGGAGCCGTCTCCCTGATGATCAACGGCACCGGCCGCACCATCCTCACCGCAGCCAGCAGCTTCACCGGCATGGTGGGCATCTACAGCGGTGTGCTGGAAATCCGCGACAGCCTGGCACTAGGAACCACCACTGGCACAGTCACCAAAGTCATCACCGGAGCCTCCCTAAACCTCGCCGGTGACCTCACCCTCGCCGAAAGCCTCCAGATCAACGGTCACGGCATCGCCTCAGACGGAGCCATCCGAAATCTCAGCGGCACCAACACCATCACCTCCCTCGTGCGCGTGCAGAGCAGCTCCCGCATCTCCTCAGACAGCGGCACCCTGATCCTCAGCGGTGGCATCTCCGCCACCAACAGCGGCACCTCCGTCACTTTCTCCGGCGCAGGGGACATTGAGATGAACAGCAACATCACCACCACCTCAGGCCTCCTCATCAAGGATGGCCCAGGCTCCCTCACCCTGCGCGGCACCAGTACCGCCACCGGTAACTCCCTTTTGAACATGGGCCGCCTGCACCTGGACTTTTCCGGCACCACCGCACCGGCCAGCAACATCCTTTACAGCACCGCACCCGCCGGAGCCATTCTTAGCATGGGCAACGGCTCCATGCTGGAGCTCACAGGCAAAAGCGGCGCCACTAACAGCCAGACCTTCACCAACCTCACCCTCACCACCGCAGGCAGCTACCGCATCTCCGCCAACCAGAACGATGCCGCCAGCCTCAGCCTCAATTTTAACACCCTCACCCGCCCTGCCGCCGCTCTCGTGCGCTTTGATCTCCCCACCACCGGCTCCTTCACCACCACCTCCGGCGTGGACAATGCCATCCTTGCCACCACCACCGGAATCCCTTATGCCACCGTCGGCCTGAATGACTGGGCAGCCACGACAGCCGCCGTCTCCTCCCGGCGCAACATCGTTGGTCTCAGCAGTCTCGATCTCTATACCCCCAGCACATTCGACACCCTTTCCGGTCATGCCGATGCCATCGTGCCACTGACCACCCTGACAGCGGACGCCAGCATTTCCACCCTGCGGTTCAACCTTCCCCAGGCCACCACCATCACCCAGGATGCCCCTGGCCGCACCCTCACCACCGGCGGCATTTTGGTCACGCCGGAAGTCGGTGCTCATGATACCACCATCTCCACCAGCGTGCTCCGCCCCGGCACTGGCAATGAACTGGTCATCATACAAAACAACACCCAAGGCGTGCTGAATCTGGTGGGCAAGATCAACAACAATACCGCCGGAGGCACCACCGCTCTCGTCAAAGATGGCCCCGGCACCGTCGTCATCGTTGCTCCAGGCCCCTACCTCACCGGCGAAAACTACTCCGGTGATACCCGCATCCAGAACGGCACGCTCCAGCTCACCTCTGGCACCGGCGCCGCCATCACCTACCCGGTCTATCATTCCGCTTCCTTTGTCCTAGGCTCTGGCAGCAATAGTGGCAAGCTCGTCCTGGGCAGTGGCACTGTGCCCATCACTCAATACGGCGGCTTGTTCACCCAAGGCACCGGCACGGCCAATGCCGTCGTCGGCGGCAGCACCGCCTACTCCACCTTCCTCACCTACCGCTCCGGCACCTTTGACTTCCGCACCGGCTTCCTCGGCGGCCCGGGTGAAAATGAAAACAATCTTAACCTGACCATCAGTGTCGGCACCACCCAGCTAGGTCCCGTCAATACCTACAAAGGCAAGACCAGCATCGCCCGCAACACCGTCGAAGTCACCTCCCTGGCCGATACCGGCATGCCCAGCTCCCTGGGCACCGGTGACTTCAATGCGGCGGCGGCGATCATTGACTTTGCCACCGCCACCACCAGTGCAGTGAATGTGGATCTCGTCGCCACACTCCGTTACATTGGCGATGGCGACTCAGTGACCAACCGGCCTCTCAACATGACCAATTCAGACGTCATCCGGGACACCCGCACCGTCACCATGAACCTGGAAAACACCGGCCATGGAACGGTGAAATTCACCTCCCCCTTCACCACGGGTGGCAACAATCTGGCCCCCCGCACCCTGCGCCTGGGCGGCAGCAATACGGGCGCCAATGAAATCGTCAGCATCAGCAATGCCACCAACGTCAACGTCCCTGGCTTGATACTGGAAAAATTCGGCACCGGCACCTGGGTGATGACCGGCAGCAGCACCCACACAGGCGGCACACTCATTACCGAGGGCACCCTGCTGACCCGCAATGACAGTCTCCCCGGCTCCGCCACGGGTCTGGGTGCCGTGGCCGTTTCTGCCGGTGCCACCCTTGGCGGCACGGGCCGCATTGCCCCGGCGGCGGACCTGTCCATCACCCTCACGGGCGGCACTCTCAGCATTGGCGACAGCACACTGGAGACACTGATTGCCGGAAAACTGGAAATCCTCACTTCCGGCACAGGCGGCCTTTTGTTTGAAGCCGGCTCCATCCTCGCATTGGACCTCTTTTCAGGAGCAGGCAGCGGCATGGACCAGTCCGCCAATCCTGCGGCCGCTGACCTCCTCACCGTCTCTGGCACCGTGGATCTCGGCACCGGCACCCTCCTGCAAGTTGGCAATCCGAATGGAATGAGCAGCTACACCTATGGAGACCAATGGCAGCTCTTCGACTGGAGCGGACTCGCAGGCCCCGTTCAGGGCACCTTTGCCGACACCCTTCTGCCCACCCTCAATCCCGGCCATTCCTGGGATCTCAGCCCGCTCTACACCGGCGGTTTCATCACCGTCGTCCCGGAGCCTTCCCGCGCACTGCTTTTGCTCTGTGCCATGGTGGGTCTTTGCATTCTCCGCCGTCGTTAAAACGATGCCCCTTCATGAAAAAAGGCAGACCTCGCGGCCTGCCTTTTTATGAATCATGAATCCAAGGCAACGTCGGCTCAGGCCACGATCGGGTGCAGGTTCTCCTTGCACCACTCACCGTTCTGGATGGTCACGCCATCAGGATCGTCCACGGCCACGTGGGCTTCATCTTCACAGATGATCCAGCCTTCATAATCACGGGCCACCAGCCATTCGGTGATCTTGTGGAAGTCCAGCTTGCCGGTGCCCATCTGCGCCCAAGGCTCAGGACCGTTGCCGGAGTAGTCCTTGTAATGGATGTGGTTCACCAGGTGCTGAAACTTGTTCAGCGTGGCGATGACATCCATGCCGCCACGGATGATGTGGCCCACGTCCGGGGTCCAGCCCGTCACCTTCGGGTCCAGGCTGCTCAGCACCACATCGTAGTCCTCCTGTGTGCGGACGATGGAGGCTGGCGGGCTGTTGGGATGGTAGGAGGCCTTGATGCCCAGGTCGGCGGCGCGCTTGGACACATTGTTGACATTGCGCGCCACATTCAGGCGGCGGCGCTGCAGGTCGTTCTTGCGGCCGCTTGGCAGCGTCACCGTGCCCAACATGGCACCGGGGAAATGTTGGAGCAGTTCCAGGGTGAAATCCGCCGCTTCCTTCTCTGCAGGAGTCTCCTCTTCAGCATCCCAGGCGCAGACGAGAGCCAGGCCCGCGAGCTTGATGTTGTGCTTTTGCAGCGCGTCCTTCAGGCGGACGGGATCGCAGAAATCCCCCAGCCAGTAGCGGCCGCAGCCCAGGGCGCTTTCAGAAATCTCGAGCACCATCGGCTCGATGCCTGTAAAGCCCGCCTTCGCGGCCACTTCGATCATATGATCCAGTTTGTTATCATAGCCCTTGCCGGTGCCCTGCATGAACCAGGTATAGACCTGGGAGCCGAATTCGATTTTTGCCATAGGATGGATGCGGTCGGTTATAAGTTTGGAAGTCAGAAAAACGCGCCGGTCGGCCAGCGCGCCGCTATTGGAAACGACGCGTCACGCGATGTCCAGCAGCGAATTTTCATCCCGCGTTGCACAAACCGGCTTTCCCGGCATATAAGCGCCATGATCCGCAATCTCATCCTCGACTGGTCCGGCACGCTGGCAGACGACCTCGGTGCTGTCATCACAGCCACCAACAAGGTCCTGGCCCATTACGAAAAGCCGGCTTTTACGCGGGAGCAGTTTCGCGAAGTTTTCCAGCTGCCCTACACCGAATTTTACCGTCACATCCTGCCAGATGTGCCCCTGGCTACATTGCAGGCGCTTTATCTGGAGCATTTTCCCGGCGAGGACCAGCACGAGGTGCCAATGATTGAGCACGCCCTGGATTTCCTCCAGTTCGCCGCTGATACGGGCCGCCGCATGTTCGTGTGCAGCAGCGCCCCGCTGGAGCATGTGAGCGCCCAGGCGGCCAGCAATGGCGTCTCCCACTTCTTTGAGCACCTGCACTGCGGCATCATTGACAAGTGCACCCATGTTCATGAACTGCTCCGCCAGCATCACCTCCTGCCGCAGGAGACCGCCTTCATCGGGGACATGCGGCACGACATCCTGGCCGGACGTGCGGCAGGGCTGACCTCCATCGCCACCGCCACGGGTTATGAATCCGTGAGCACCCTGCTGACGGCCGAGCCGGACATCCTGGTGAGAAATCTGTCGGCTTTGACACGTCTGATGCAATGTCCCACAGTAACGGCATGACCTCTCCCGCCTCTTTTGCAGATGAAATCCACCTTCAAGGGCTGGATCTGCCTGTGCAAATTGGTGTGCCGGAAGAGGAGCGGGCCGCCTGGCAGACCCTCCAGGCAGATGTCACCCTGTGGCTCCCGAACCGGTTTGAGACGATGGCGGACGACCTCACACAGACTGTGGACTATGCCGCCGTGGCCATTCGCCTCCGCGCTCTCGCCGCAGAGCGGCCCCGCAGGCTCATTGAGACTTTAGCTGCCGAAATGGCGCAGTGCCTCATCACTGAGTTTCAACTTCATACGGCCAAAGTGACCCTCCGCAAACGTATTCTACCTGGCTGTGATCATGTGGCTGTGAGCCTCACCCGGCCATGAATCAACCCCCAGCCCCCAAGAAAAGCTTGTCTCACTCCCCGATGAATGGTTTGCTTGAAAAACCGCGCGAAACGGATCGCGAGGACAGCGGACTCATGGAGACGACCACGGATCAGCCCCCAGCAAGCAACAGCGCCGCGGAAGACCGTGCGCTTGTCGAGCGCGCCCAGGCCGGGGACACCCGGGCGTTTGATGAACTGATCCGCAAATACACGCCCAAGCTTTATGGTCTGGTTTACAACATGACCTCCAACCGGGAGGACACGGCGGATCTTTTGCAGGATATTTTTGCCAAAGCCTACCGCTCATTAAAGCGGTTCATGGGAAAATCCTCCTTTTACACCTGGATTTACTCCATCTCGGTGAACATGACGCTGAATTTCCTCAAAAAGAGGGGCCGTCACGCCAAAGTCAGCCTGGATGACGTGGACAGCGGCATTCACAACGACCCGGACTTCATCAGCATCACCACAGCGAACCGCGACACCATACGCGAGGTGAACATCCATGAGCTGCAAAAAAGATTGAACGACGCCATGATGAAGCTGTCAGAAGACCACCGCACGGTAGTCACGCTCTACGACGTCCAGGGCCTTCAGCACAACGAGATCAGCAAGATTCTCGGGGTGTCAGAGGGCACTGTGAGGTCCAGGCTTTTCTACGCGCACCGGCTCCTCCAGACTTATTTGGAAGATTTTGTAAAGTGACACGATTCTTGCTAACTGATCAAGTTCCCGCCAAACTCCGACGCACTACCTATGAACGAATTCGAGAACATCCAAAGGCTGCTTCGACTGAAACAGTATGAGACTCCTGGTGATGACTTTGTGGAAGACTTCGTAACCCAGTTCCGTGAGCGGCAGCGCTCCGAGATTTTGCGGATTTCCTCACGTGATCTTCTTTGGGAGCGTGTGAACACCTTCTTCAGTGACCTCGTTTCCCCAAAGTGGGCCACCGCTGCGGCCACCGCAGCTTTCGCCATCGCCGCCGCATGGGGCACACTGAATGTCATCGGCGGCAGCCAGCAGGGCGGCAACGACTTTACCATCGCTTCCGCTGACGCTGTGCCTGCCATCTTACAAAAACAGCCCGCTTTTGCCGTGGACAGCGAGCTGATTCAGAAAGCTCTGCCTCAGGATGAAGTCCTGGAATTTAGCGGCATCCTTCTGAGCCAGCATTTTGAAGGTGAGCAGTTCGCCTCTTCGGCCTTGCCAGAAAACCTGGCCACGCCGGTCTCCGCCGGGCTTTTGCCGATCAGCGACTTCGGCCGCTGATTCCATCCGCATCCATTCTTAAAGGGCAGAGGCTGATCCCTCTGCCCTTTTTTTGTGTAACGTCCAGAAACAAGCTCAGTGCCCGGCGTTTTCTGCCGTCTCATCAGGATCTGTGTCCTCGATCTTGGCCTCTGCCTTGAGCTGGGCGATGAGTTCGTTAAACTTCGCGTCCTTGTGCGCTTCCAGCAGACGCTGGCGCACCGCCTCCTTGACAGCATCAAAAGGGATCGCCTCGGGTGCCTTGCGGCCCAGCACGGTGCAGAGGTGGAACCCTAGCTGAGTGGTAAAGACGGGGCTGATCTCCCCCTCCCCCATGGAAAAGGCGATGACCTCAAACTCCTCCATGAACTCTCCCCTCTTGAACCAGCCCAGGTCAATCTGCTGCTGGTCATCTGCCCGGTTTTCCTCCGCCAGTTTCATGAAATCCGCACCGGCCAGAAGCTGGCTGCGCAGTTCACGCATGCTTTTGAAGACCTCATTGCGGCTCTGGGCGCCCTGGAGGTTTTTGGTAATGTGGGCCACATGGATCATCTCCTCCGTCATGTAGAGCGCCAGATCCCGCTCATAGGCGGCTTTGAGTTCCACTTCTGTGAAGTCAGGATCGGGGCCGTAAATTTCCCCCAGCATCTTGTCCAGCCGCACGCCGCCCTGCACATTTTCCCGCACGATTGCCTCATCCTTGAAGGGCATGCCGATGTTCAGATAAAACTGGTCCTCACCGCCAGCGGCCTCGATCAGCTTCTCCAGCCGCTGCGTCACATCCTCTTCCGAGATGGTGGGAAAGCGGCGCATGGACTCCTGGTTGAGCAGCACGCGGGAGGCGATGTTATCCTTCGCATAACCGCGGAACTCCTGGTCCCGCTCGCAGCAGGCCACCTGCAGCATGCGCTCATAGTGCCCCTTCACATTGCGGAATTCTCCCTCAATGACTTCGTCGTCAATTTCTTCGCCGTTGATGATCAGTGCCATGACGCATTCGGAGCGCGGACGAAGGTGACAAGCAAGATGAAAAATGCCCTTCCTCCGCCGCCATCCGTGGGCACTCAGGGTTGACACCCGGCTGCGTGGAGTCCTACATAACCAACATTATTCATAAAGGCATTAAACTTGCGCCCCATGATGAACGTTACCCTTTTCCCCCCCAGTATGTTCACTTCCTTTTCACGCTTTTTCACCCTCGCCTCCGCAGGTGTGCTGCTGAGCCTGCTGCCCTCCTGCTCAGCCCCTCAAAAGACTGTCCGCTCAGCGGGTGACTTCAGTGGCAACGGCTCCGCCGGATATGTGCAGACCGGTTATTCCAGCGCCTATCCATCGGCCACGCTCACCCCGGCCACCTACAGCCCAGGCTGGGATGTGGAAGCCGCCCCCCGTTATGCCGCCGCCTCCAATACTCCCTCCATCCGCGCGGCCTCATACCTTCTCATTGATGCACAGACCGGCAGACATCTCGCATCCAAGAATGCCGAAACCGCCCGTGCTGTGGCCAGCACGCAAAAGCTTGTCACCGCGCTTGTGATCCTGGATGCCGGGAATTTGGACAAAACCGTCACCGTGACCGCTTCGGATATTAAAGTGGAGCCCACCTGCCTGGGCCTGCGCCCTGGTGAACGCTACACCCGCAGGCACCTCTTGTACGCCTTTTTGATCAAGAGCTGCAATGACGTGGCCAATGTCCTCGCCCGTGACAATGCCGGCAGCATCGCCGCCTTTTCCGCCAAGATGAACGCCAAGGCACGCTCTCTGGGCTGCACCAATTCCAACTTCAAAAATCCCCATGGCCTCACCGCCAGCGGCCAGTATTCCACCGCCCGTGACATGGCCCGCGTGGCCATGGCCGCCTACCGCAATCCGGTCATCCGCGATGCCGTGCGCCGCTCCTCTTACACCTTCAGGAAAAACAGCGGCTCCACCGTCACCCTCAAAAGCACCAACCACCTGCTGGGCTCCATGCCGGAGTGCAATGGTATGAAGACGGGTTATACCATCGCCAGCGGACGCTGCCTCATCTCCACCGCCAGCTACCGCGGGCGGGATGTCATCCTGGTGCAGCTGGGCACCCAGACCAAATACATCTGGGATGATGGCCGCCTGCTGATGAGCTGGGGCCTGCAGCGCGCCAAAAGCGGCGGCCTGACGGCTTCCCGCTGAGAAAAGCCCCAGCTCCCAGCGCGCGGCTGCGCCTGGACAAGAACGCCTCACCGGCGTTTCCCAAAGGCACGAATTCAATGGAAAAGGCCTCCGCCTGCCCAAGACCGTGCCCGGGCCCCTTCACGCCCTGACCGTGGTCAGCACCGCATAACAAATGATTAAACCGGCAGAGACCGGCCTGGTCTGACCGCACTTTTTGTTATCCAGGCCCCCGCCGGCATCCTGCAAGCACCCAAAATCAGAGGCTTTCATTTTTTTGAAATCACGCCGTGCCAATTTTGGCACGGCGCTTGCTTAACCCTCACAGGAACGGTTCCCGTAGCCGCCACAACACCAACTCAAAACGATACAACTATGCTAACCAGCAAACACAGATGGACTGCTTGCCTGCTCGCTGCCGGAATCGCGGCCGCGACCCTTGGGCTGACGCTCGAACCCCTGTCCCACGGACAGGAAGTTGCCCCGCCTCCCGCCGAAGCCCCCGCAGCGGCTCCTGAGCCAGCTCCGGCACCCGCTCCGGCTGCAGAAGCCCCCGCCCCCGAAGCACCCGCAGCGGAGGAGGATGCAGGCCCTTCTGTGGAGCTGTTCACCACCAACAACCTGTGGATGATGCTCTGCACAGGCCTGGTGTTCATCATGCACCTTGGCTTCGCCACGGTGGAAACGGGCCTCACCCAGTCCAAGAACACGGTGAACATCCTGTTCAAGAACACCCTGATTCCTTGCATCGGTCTTCTGACTTACATGCTCTGCGGTTTCAATCTGATGTATCCTGGCTTCGAAGATGGTGACTCCCAGTTCTGGTTCAAGTTTGCCGGCATGGGCATCTCCACGGATGAAGCAGGCGTCACTTCCGCCTACAATGTTGGTTATACCTACTGGACCGACTTCCTCTTTCAGGCCATGTTCGCCGCCACCTGCGCGACCATCGTTTCCGGTTCCGTGGCTGAGCGTATCAAGCTCAGCACCTTCATGGTGTTCTCTCTCATCTATGTGGCCATCGTCTATCCTGTCGCTGGCAGCTGGAAGTGGGGCAATGGCTGGTTGAACCGCCTTGAGACTCCCTTCTATGACTTCGCCGGTTCCTCCCTGGTTCACTCTGTGGGCGGTTGGGGTGCTCTTGCTGGCGTCCTTCTTCTTGGGCCTCGCCTTGGCAAATATGCTGCCGATGGCAAAATCAAGCCGATCCTCGGCCACTCCATGCCTCTCGCCACCATCGGTGTCTTCCTCCTCTGGCTCGGCTGGTTCGGTTTCAACGGCGGCTCCGTCCTGTCCGCTGATCCGGCCCTGGTTTCCCTCACCCTGGTGACCACCTGCCTGGCCGCCGCAGCCGGTGGTGTCGGTGCCGCTCTTGTCTCCACGATCATCCTCAAAAAGCCTGACCTGTCCATGGCCCTCAACGGCATCCTGGCCGGTCTGGTGGGTATCACTGCAGGTGCAGACCAGATGTCTCCGGTTGATTCCATTGTCATCGGTGCCATCGCCGGTGCCATCGTGGTAATCTCCGTCATCTTCCTCGACAAGATCAAGATTGACGATCCAGTCGGCGCCATCTCCGTCCACCTTGTCTGCGGTATCTTCGGAACCCTGGCAGTTGGTATCTGGGGTGCCAAGGCTGGCAGTGCCCAGCTTATGAGCCAGCTCACAGGTGTCGCAGCTTATGCCCTCACCTTCGTCGCCGCCTTCGTCATCTTCTTTGTCCTGAAACTGATCATGGGCCTGCGCGTCAGCCCTGAGGAAGAATCCGAAGGCCTGGACATCGGCGAACACGGTGCAGCGGCTTACAACATCACGCCGAACCACTGATAGCTACGAGAGGTTCCGTTCATTCAAATCCCGAACCATAACTCCCTGGCCGCGCAAGCAGCCAGGGAGTTTTTTGTACAGTACTCATCACTCTCCGAGTGATGCGATCCACCCAAGGTCTGCTCACCCCAACCTTCGCCTCCTCACCCAGGAAATGGTTTCAGCTAAAGCCCTGCACTCCCTTCCCGCGACTGCGGCGATCCGAGTGATGCAATCCCCCCTAAACCTCTTCATCCCAGCCTTGTGTAATACAAGGATCAAGATTGCCCCCCTTACCCATAAAAAACCCTGCCTCCCGCCCCGCCCAGATCCACCCGGATCCAGACAAAGACAAAAGACAGGGCTTAGCTAACTTTGGGCTTAAATCACTTCGCCAGCAGCCGCTCCATGATCTTCTCCGTCCGCGCCACAATGCGCTGAGGATCATCCAGCAGTCCGGCGGAAAGGAGCGCATTGTCCAGCACCTGCTCAGCCACCAGTTGGGCGCTCTCCGCATCGCTCTGGCTCAGGGCGGCCAGCTTTTTCACGATCTCATGCCGTGGATTGATCTCCAGGATCACCTTCGGTGCCTCCACCTCGTCCGGCTTCATCACGCGCATCATCTGGCGCATCTGCGGGGTCATTTCACCATCAGGAGTGATGGCCAGCGCCGGGCTGTTCACCAGGCGCTTGCCGCTGCGCACTTCCTCCACACCGCTGGCCAGGCTGGTTTTCAGCCAGTCACACAGCGTGGTGGTTTCGGCTTCACTAAGAGCCTCCCCTTCACTGGCCAGGTCACCCAGATCCACTTCATTGGAGTTCACCGCCTGGAGCTGCTTGCCGTCAAATTCACGCAGGCTGTTGACCACGTATTCGTCAATGGACTCATACAGATACAGCACCTCATATCCCTTGGATTTGAAAGCCTCCACATACGGGCCGGTCTCGATGGTATTCCGTGAAGGGGCCACCTGGTAATAGATCGCCTTCTGGTCCTCCTTCATGCGGGAAACATAATCCGTCAGGCCAATGACCTCACCCTTCTCTGTCAGGCTGGATTCAAAACGCAGCAGCTTGGCGATGGCATCCCGGTTCAGGAAATCCGTGGCCACGCCTTCCTTGAAAAAGCGGCTGAACTTCGCATAAAACTCCTGGTACTTCTTCGCGTCATCCTGCGCTTCCTTGTCCAGAAACTTCAGCAGGCGCTTCGTCACCACCTCTCCCAGCTTGCGCACCAGCGCGCTGTCCTGCATGGACTCGCGGGAGATGTTCAGCGGCAGGTCCTCGCTGTCAATCACGCCACGCACGAAGCGCATCCACTCCGGCAGCAGCTTCTTCGGGTGCGGGTCAATGAGCACCTTCTTGCAGTACAAGCCCACCGCCGGCTCCATCTGGCCCATGCCAAAGGCTTCCATGTTCTGGTCCGGCAGGAACAGCAGCGCATTGATCACCAGCGGCGCATCCGCCTGGAAGTGCAGGCGGTAGCTCGGCTCATCAAAGGCATGCGCCGTGAACTGGTAAAACGCCTTGTACTGCTCCTCCGTCACCTCATCTTTGCTCTTCAGCCAGATGGCCTCCACCGTGTTCACACGCTCGCCATTGAGCTGGATCGGGAAGCCGACAAAGTTGGAATACTTGCCCAACACACTCTTCACCCGGTCCGGGCGGCAGAACTCCAGCGCATCCTCTTTCAGCTTGATGACGATGCGGCTGCCGCGCACCTGGTCGGGTGATTCCTCAATGCTATACGTGCCTGCACCCGTGCTGCTCCACACCAGGTGCTCGCCCTCATTGCGCCAGGAGTGAGTGTAAACGCTGACTTCCTCCGCGACCATGAAAGCACTGTAAAAACCGACACCAAACTGGCCGATCAAAGACGCCTCATTGGACTTGCCCGCATTCTTCAGGGCCGCCGCAAAAGCCTTCGAGCCTGAATGCGCAATGGTGCCCAGGTTTTCCACCAGCTCATTGCGCGTCATGCCGATGCCGTGATCCGCGATGGTCAGCGTACCGGCGGTCTCATCCGTGGTGATGTTGATTTCCAGCGGCAGCTCGGCACCGAAGACTTCCTTCTCGGTGAGCTGCGTGAGCCTCATTTTCTCCAGGGCGTCCGCCGCATTGGACACCAGCTCACGGATGAAGATTTCGCGGTCGGTGTAGAGGCTGTGGATGACGATGTCCAGGACCTGTTTGACCTCTGCCTGGAACTCATGCGTACTGCCGGTTGTATTGCTCATAGGGAGTTAATAGAAGAGATTTGGGGTTAAAAACGGGCGCAGAGAATAGGCGGTCTCCGCCGCCTGTCAAAGGCCGCCTCCATATCACCTCCCCATCGTCTTCCCACTCAGCACACCACCACCCCGTCCGCCCGCATCTGCCGGTACCATTCCACATAAGCCGGCACGCCTTCGGAGATGGTCGTCTGCGGGCTGAAATTCAGCCACTTCCGTGCCTTGGTCACGTCAGCAGATGTCAGCGGCACATCCCCAGGCTGCTCGGGAAGCTGGTTGATAACCGCTTTTTTTCCCACCGCCTTCTCGATGGTGGTGATGAGGTCATTCAGCGTCACCGTCTGCGAACCGCCCAGGTTAAAAATGTCACAAATCGGTCCGTTGCGATAATTCACTGCTCCGATGATGCCATCCACGATGTCGTGGACAAAGGTGTAGTCACGCGCCGTGTGCCCTTCCCCAAATTTGTCTATCGGCTTCCCCTCATCAATCAGCCGTGTGAATTTGGAGATGGCCAGGTCCGGCCGCTGCCGCGGGCCATACACAGTGAAAAACCGCAGGCACACCGTCTTGATGCCGTACAAGTGGCTGTAGTTGGAGCACATCTGCTCCCCCGCCATCTTTGTCATCGCATACGGGCTGATGGTCTGTAAAATCGGGTCCTCCTCGCTGAAGGGCACCTTTTTGTTCACCCCATAGACGGAGGAGCTGCTGGCGAAGACGAAGTGCTTGCAGCCCGTGAGCCGCGCCCCCTCCAGCAGGTTGAACGTCCCTTTGATGTTCGTATCAATATAAAGTTCCGGCTGCTCAATCGAAGGCCGCACCCCGGCCCGCGCCGCCAGATGGATCACCGCATCGAATCGCCCTTCTTCAAACAACCGCCGGATCAGCGGCGCATCCGTCAGCTCTCCTTCAACCAGGCGCACACGTTCATCAAAAGCGCGCAGATTGGCCCGCTTGATGGCCGGATTATAGTAGTCGTTGATGCTGTCAAAAACCGTCACCTCATGGGCTCCATCCTGCAGCAGACGTTCGACAGTGTGGGAGCCGATGAATCCGGCACCGCCGGTAACAAGAATCTTCATGATGAGTTGGAGTATGGGGAACCTCCGGCAAACCGGAAGCTTTTGCAACCGCGACCGGCATGCCCCCCGCGAAGCAAATCCGTTACAGGCCCTCGACCTCCCGGTAGTGCCGCACCGTAAAACCACGCTTTTTCAGCAGCGGGATCAGCCCCTTGTCTGCGGCAAAGTGGCCGGTGCCCACAAGCACCATCACTTTTTCCCCCTTCTCCAGCATCTCCACCAGGCGGTCCATCCAGGCCTCATTGCGGTTATAGAGAAACAGATCCATCAAGTCCGGGAACTTGGCCTGCTCGCGAAAAAGCATCTCCGTCAGCTCATCCAGCTTCCCATGTTTCCAGGAGTCAATCATCTTGTCGAATTCCTTGGGCAGGGTGCTCACCTCCCCCAACGTCTGCACCAGCATCTCATTCTGCTGGGCAGGGGTCAGCTTCGCAAAAAGCTGCAGCTGAAACTCCACGCTCTCCAGGCCGGAAGCCGGCTTCTCATCACGTTTGGCACGTTCTTCAAAATGATGGTCCACCCCCTTTTCAGGCCGCGCCCCCAATGCCGCATACTCGGTGGCGGTGATCAGCAAGGACACAAACCAGGGACGATACTGGTTCAGGGTGGCCGCATTCATCCCCCGGGTGGCCGCCCACGCCTTCACACCGGCCCAGGTCTCCGCACTCACCTCAGCCTCCAAGGACTCTCCCGGACCATACGTACCCAGCTCCCGCATCCGCGAGGTCATCGAAGGACCGTCTCCCGCGCCCGGCGGCAGCTCAAACACCACCCGGTCAGAGTTCGCATACGCCCCCTCATACGCTGGTGACAGAGGGTAATCAGCATCCCGCAGGATGTGGATCGTCCCGCACAGATACAGCCGCCCACCGGTCTCCGGCGCGTCCACCACCCACACACTCCCTGCCACCTCCGGGTCCGATACAGGTGTATCCGGCGTGCGCTGCGCCGCCACGTCAGGGCTGCAGGACGTCAGAAAAAACAGGCAGCCAGCCGCCATGAGATGACAATAATAAAACACCCCCGATTCAAACACGGCCAGCGCCCGCCTTGCAACCGGGATATTAACCGCTCCCGCCCCTCATTCGTCACTCGCATTTCACCACTTCGCGGTTGCTCCCCTGCCCAGGAACTCCTACCGAATCCCCATACCTCTGCCATGACTCACGAAACACCCCTCATCCTGCCCTCCCTCCTTGCTGCCGACTGGTCCAAAGTCGCCGCTGAAGTGAACCGCGCTGAAGAAGCCGGCGTCCAGTGGCTGCACCTGGACGTCATGGACGGGGCCTTTGTGGACAATATCTCCTTCGGCCCCCAGATGGTCCAGACCGTGCGCAAATGCACCGGCATGTACCTGGACGTCCATCTCATGATCCACCGCCCGGACCATTACCTGGAGCGCTTTCTCCACGCCGGGGCAGACAACATCACCATCCATGTTGAGGCCCGCTATGACACCTCCGTGCTGGAGACCCTGCGCCGCATCCGCGCGGCCGGAAAGCACGCCGGCATCGCCCTGCACCCGGACACCCCGTTTGAAGCCGCCCTTCCCTATGTGAACGACATAGACCTCCTTCTCGTCATGACCGTCGTCCCCGGCTTCGGCGGCCAGCCCTTCATGGAAAAGGAGACCATGCCCAAGCTCGCCGCCGCCCGCGATTACCGCGATGCCCATGGCTTGAAATATCATTTGGAGGTGGATGGCGGCATCTACCCGACTACCGCCCCCATCGCCAAGGCAAATGGAGCCAATCTCTTCGTCTGCGGCACCTCCTTCTTCGGCCCCGCCAATACCCATGAGGCCATGGCCGGGCTGATGACCAGCATTGGATGAAAGCTCTCTAAATATATGCAGTATTTCTCACAAGCTCTGCTGCAAAGATGAACTTGACGAAACCGTCACTTGTAAAGGATTCTAACCCTGCAGTCAGACCCTCATCCAACACACTCCATGAAGACAAAAATCGCATTCATTGCAGCCTCACTCGCCGTCCTGGCCTCTCCCCTGAGGGCGGACATTGTCGAAGCCAATGTCACCATCGCGTTGAAATTCTACGCCAACACCACAGATTCGGTCGAAAAAGGTAATTCTGAAATTCTGAATTATCAGACCGGCACCATCAAAAACTCAGACATCATTGAGGCGGTTAATTTTGCCCTCTTTGAAGATGAAGCAGATGACTATTCGCCCAAATCCAAAATCATCCGCCAGGATGAATTTAATGATAACGGCAGCCTTCTGGCCACGAGGTATCTTATCCGCGACAAAGCCAAGGAGGCGGACCTGGATGTCACGAATCTCATTGATATTGATTCCCTCGAGGAAGTCGTGAAATACAAGTTTTCCACCGTCACAGGCGCTGGCACGGTCAACCTTATCAGCAACAGCAGATACCAGTTTCTTTTTGATCCGGAATCCCCGGAAACCAGCGAGGAACTCGACCTGTTTGGCATTGACCGTTCCACGATCAAAGTGGTGATGGTCAAGAGCACCGAAAACTTTGTGGATCTTCTCAGCTTCAGTTCAAAAGTCAGCGGCTATGGCTACTTCTTCCCCCTTAAGTTTGATGACTTTTATGAAGGGATCGCCGAAGGCACCATCAAAGTCTCGGGAGCCAAAGTCTTCCCGACACCGCCAGACACGTGATTGTTTCTGCAAGCGGTGCCTGTCTTTCTTGGACAGGCACCGCTTTTTTATGCTTACATCCCGCCATGCAAATGAAAAAGACCCTGTGGCTGCTGGTGGCCATCCCCCTCGTTTCCCTGGTCCTCTGGGCGGCCTACAAAGCAGGAGGAGACAGTGCGCGCACAGCGGTTTCTGCGCCAATCAACCCGGCCGAAGATCCGGCCCCACCTGCTCCACGCAAAAAGCCCCTTCTTGGACAACCTGCCCAGGTGACATCAGTGACGCCTCTGAATCCAGCCGAACAACAAGCCGCATTGGATGAAGGCGAACTCATTTCAGACCTCTTTGATGCTGCCACCGAAGGCACGCCTGAAAAAACAGAAGCTGTCTATGCCGCACTGAGCCATCCGAACGATGCCGTGCGGGAAGGAGCCCTGGATGCCATCATCCAGCACATGGGGCGGGAGTCCATTCCCAGGCTGCGTGCGGCCTTAGCGGCCGCCAGAACGCCGGAGGAAAAGACCCGCCTCACCGAAGCCATCGAATTCATCGAACTGCCCACATTAAGCGAAATCCGAGGAGCTTCGGATGCCCCGCGCCCCCGGCGCGAACAGGTCACCGGCCAGAAACCCGCCCGGCCCGACTCCCCTCCCTTGGTCCGCAAAAAAAACCCGCCTTTGCAGCAGGAGTAACAAGGCCCGCGATCCCCCCTCGAATCCGACATTTGTCTGGACGCCGACAGAAAAATCCTGTCCCGACCATGCATAATGCCCAGCTGATTCATATAGAACAATAACCCCGTCTTTTAGAAAAGAGCAGTAACCCCGCCCGGTTTTTGGGGCTACTTAAATCAAGGCCCTGCTCTGCCTGCGAATTTCTCCAGGCCGCAGCGAATGGCTCCCCCCACCCATGAAAACCAAATCCCTACTCGCCGCCCTTCTTTTTGCCAGCACCGCTGCAGCCTCAGCAGATGAAACTGTGGAGATTAACATGCTCTTTACCCTGAAAGTCCATGAGCAGAATGCCACTGTCACAAAAGGGAACATTGAGACTGATAGCTTTCGGGTTTTCAGCGTGAAGACCTTCGATATCATTCAGATGATTGGCCTGAAGGAAGGACGTCTTTTCAGCAAAAAAGCCCGGCTCCTGGCTCAACTTACTTTTGATAACAATGGCCAGACCGGCTCCTCCTTCCTGATCCGTGACCCAGGCCAGAGTGATCTGGTTGTCTCGTCATACTTTCCCAGCAACACCCCCTATGCCGTCACTAAATCCAAACTTAATTTGGACAAAAAAACTGGAACAGGCAATGTCGTCGGCCAGGCTACGATAGACGTCCAACTGAATGGCGAGGATGAGGGGTTTTATCTCATCGGTCCTCTCAAAGCCAACGTCCGCGATGTACAGGCTCCCGCAGCGGCAGATGTCATCGTGCAGCTAACCAATCTGACCATCAATGCCAGCGGGGGCAGCAAAATCGGTGCGGCCCCGAATACAAAGAACGGGTATGCCTCCGGCAGCGTTAAATTCTCCGGGGCCAAGATCATCAAATAATTCCGCATTCAGATACTGGCAGAGCTGCCCGGGATGTGGCAGAGGCAGCGCGTGCGTGATTACCTGCTGCTGCATCTCGTCATCCTGGCCTGGGGCTTCACCGCCATCCTGGGCAAGCTCATCACGCTTCCTCCAGTCGAGGTCGTCCTGTGGCGCACCGCCATGGCTGCCGCCGGTTTCGCCATCCTGGCACGCTGCCGGGGCCGCCGCCTTAATGTCCCGCGCAGTGAGCTGTGGAAAATGCTCGGCGTCGGTTCCCTCCTTGGGCTGCACTGGGTACTTTTCTTCGCCTCCGCCAGGCTGGCCACCGCAAGCGTCAGTCTCGCCGCCCTGCCCACGGCCATGCTCTGGTGCAGCCTCATCGAGCCCTATGTGGACGGCACCCGCCGCTGGCGGCCCTGGGAACTTGCTGTGGGAGCAGTCATCATGGGGGCCGTGTGGATGATCTATGAGGTGGAGTTGCAATATTGGTTAGGCTTCACAGTCGGCATCGCCGCCGCCTTCCTGGCCGCACTCTTTGCCGTCATTAACAAGCAGCTCGTGGCCCAGTGGCATTACAGCGTCATGGGTTATTACCAGATGCTCGGCGCGCTCCTCATCACCGTCCTCGCCTGGCTCGTCACCCCGCCTTTTCACCTCGCCATTCCTGGCGCGGGGGATGCTTTCTGGCTCTTCATCCTGGCCAGTATTTGCACCGTCGGTGCTTATGCTGGTTACATGGTCGTGCTGCGCCGCATGTCTGTCTTCACGGTGAATGTCGTTTACAATCTGGAGCCCGTTTATGGCATCATCCTCGCGGTCCTCATCTTCGGCTCGCAGGAGCACATGAGCGGCGGCTTTTACCTCGGGGCCGGCATCATCATCGGCAGCGTCCTGCTGGTACCATGGCTTAACCGATGGATCACCGGAGTACGCACACCCGCCGCTAAAGTGCCGCCTTTCGTGCCGTAATCACCCCATGTCCTCTCAGACCACCTCCCGCCGTGCCTTCCTGACCAGCAGCCTTGGCACCCTCGCCGCCACCGCCCTTGGCCAGGAAAAGACCGCCGCTGAGCCCATCATTGATATCCACCAGCACACGAACTACCGCTTCCGCGAGGACGCCCACCTCCTGGCCCACCAGCGCGCCATGGGCATCACCACCACCATCCTGCTGCCTGCAGGCACCCCCACCACCCGCCCCTCCACGCACGACGGCAAATCCAACGGCCTCGCCGCCGATGCCTTCGGCAACGAAAGCTGCATGAAAGTGGCCCAGGCCCACCCCGGAGCCTACCTCTGGGGGGCCAACGAAGTCACCGACCTCGATACCGCCCCCGCCGAGATCGAGAAATGGCTCAAGCTCGGTGCCTGCATCATCGCCGAGCAAAAATTCGACGTGGAGTGCGATTCCGCCCACAGCCAGAAGCTCTATACCCTCGCCGCCGCCTACAACGTCCCCATCCTCCTCCATTTCCAAAATCAGCGCTACAACCGCGGCTACGAGCGCTTCCACACCATGCTGGCCAAGTATCCGAAGACCGTCTTCATCGGCCACGCCCAGACCTTTTGGGGCAACATTGATAAAAACCACCAGCCCACCGATCTCTACCCCAAAGGCAAAATCACCCCCGGCGGCCTCACCGACCGCTTCCTGGCCGACTACCCCAACTTCTTCGCCGACATGTCCGCCGGCTCCGGCCTCAATGCCCTCACCCGCGATGAAGAGCACACCACCGGCTTCTTTGACCGCCACCAGGATAAAATCCTCTACGGAAGCGACTGCAACGACCACCTCGGCCGCGGCCCCGGCTGCCAGGGCGCCCAGACCATCGCCATGATCCGCAAGCTCTCTCCCACGAAGGCCGTCGAGCGCAAAATTCTCTTCGACAACTCCCAGAAGCTCTTCCGCCTGGGCTGAAGTCGCCACATCTCCCTTCATCAAATCCTGTTAATCCTTTCCGTCGTGGCGGGCCTGTTAATCCTGTAAAAAAAGCCCGCTTCTGCCCCATTCGTCATCCGCCCGCCAGCCAGTTGACCGCCGCCCCTCCCGCCTTTACGTTGCGCGTCCCCCATGCTCACCAAGCGCATCATTCCCTGTCTCGACGTCAAAGAAGGCCGTGTGGTCAAAGGCACCCAGTTCCTGCAGCTCCGCGATGCCGGGGACCCCGTGGAATGCGCCAAAATCTACAACGCCCAGGGCGCTGACGAGCTCGTCTTTCTGGACATCACCGCCAGCCATGAGGAGCGCAAGACCATGGTGGACGTCGTCGCCCGCACGGCGGAGTCCTGCTTCATGCCCCTCACCGTCGGTGGCGGCATCCGCACCGTCGCCGATATGCGGGAAATGCTCCTCGCCGGCGCGGATAAAGTCGGCATCAACACCGCCGCCGTCAAAACCCCCGACGTCATAGATGCCGCTGCCGAGGCCTTCGGCTGCCAGTGCCTCGTCGTCGCCATTGATGCCAAGCGCAACGAGCACGGCTCCTGGACCGTCTATACCCACGGCGGCCGTTACCCCACCGAGCTAGATGCCGTGGAATGGGCAGCTGAAGTCTGCCGCCGGGGCGCGGGGGAGATCCTGCTCACCAGCATGGATTCCGACGGCACCAAAGCCGGCTACGACATCGCCCTCACCCGCGCCGTCAGCGAGGCCGTCACCATCCCCGTCATCGCCAGCGGCGGCGCCGGCAACATCCAGCACATGGCCGATGTCCTCAGCGCTGGCAAAGCCGATGCCGTCCTCGCCGCCAGCATCTTTCACTTCGGTGAATACACCGTCCGCGACGTCAAGACCTTCCTCGACAGCCAGGGCGTCCCCGTACGTCTGGTGTAGAACCGTTGCGCCGCCATGGAGCGCACGCGTCCCCGCGTGCTGTTTCCTGCGTCCCGCGGGAAACCGTTCTGCGACGTGCTATTGAGCATCCCCTGCGCCCCAGCCCAAGGAACTCCTACAAGCTGAGGCCAGGATGGCCTCACACCTTGGACTCCCCCCTCACTGCCCCGAGGCCATCCGCACAAACTTCGCCAGGTCCTCCTTCTGCTTCTTCAGGTCCGGCAGGTTCAGGTACATCATGTGCCCGGCCGTGTAGTCATCCTCCGTGATGTTTTTCATCAGCTCCGGGTGGATGTTCAGATGCGAAAAGGTATAACGGGAAGCGTAGTACGGAGTCGCCATGTCATAATAGCCGTTGGAAACATGCACCTTCAGATAAGGGTTGGCCGTCATGCTCTCCGCCAAAATTTCGGACACATTGGCAAACTCGTTCTCCGCATTCCAGTTCCACTTCCCCACGCTCGTCAGGATGTTATAAGGCCGGTCCTCCTCAAATTTCAGATCGTTGCGCACATAGTGGTTAAAGGTGGAGGTAAACGCGCTGAAGACCGCGTCCGCGCTCGGATCCCGCTCCGCGTGGTTGTTCAGCGCATCGCGCATGTAGCTCGTATAGCGGCTGTCGAACCGGCCCACTACCAGCCGTTTTTCACGCAGCAGCTCCGCATTGAACCGGCTCAAGGACACCCGCAGATCGGACGCCTCCACAAAGCTCTCGCTCAGGCCCGTCAGCCGCGCCATCTGCTTCACCACCTTCGCCCGCTGCTCCGGGTCCAGCGCCGCGCCCATCAGCAGCGCCTGGTTATACTCCCCGCTGGTAAAGGCCTCCGCCTCCTTCAGCACCTCCGCCAGTGGCCTGCCCTGCAGCGCCTTCCCCAGCTTTTGGTGATACCACGCCGTCGCTGTGAAGCTGGGCAGGTATAAAACATACGGCAGGTCATTCCCCTCCGCTCCCCAGATGGTCTGGAAGTTCAGCACCGTGGACACCAGCATGATGCCGTTCAGGTTCATCTTATGCGTCCGCAGCAGCTCCCCGCTCAGGGCCGCCGCGCGAGTCGTCCCATAGCTTTCGCCAATCAAAAATTTCGGCGACAGCCACCGTGATTCCTTGGTGATGTAGAGGCGGATAAATTCGCCAATGCTCGCCGCATCCTCCTTCACGCCGAAGAAATTCTTCGCGTCCTCCGGCTTGGCCGCCCGGCTGTAGCCCGTGCTCACCGGGTCAATGAAAACCAGGTCCGTCTCATCCAGCAGCGAGTATTCATTTTCCACCAGTTCATACGGTGGCGGCACCGCAAAGCCATCGTCCCGCAGCTTCACCCGCTTCGGCCCCAGCAGCCCCAGGTGCATCCAGACTGAGGACGACCCCGGTCCGCCGTTGAAAGAAAACGTCAGCGGCCGTTTCGCCATCTCCGTCACCCCCTTCTTCGCATACGCCACATAAAAAATGTCCGCCGTCACCTTCCCCTCCCCGTCCTTCAGGCTCAGCATCCCCGCCGTCGCCGTGTAGTCCACCTTCTGGCCGTCAATCATGAGGCTGTGCTCCGTCACCTTTTTGACCTCCGCCGCCTCCGGCTTGCTCCCCTTCTCGTCCTTGCCGCCTTTGGCCTCCGGGGCCTTCTTGTCGTCTTTGGCATCAGCCTCCGCCTTGGCATCCTTCGCCTCCGCCTTCTTCTCCCCCACCACCTTTTCAGGCTCAGGAGCCTGCGCCAGCGCAGCCGCAGAAGTCAGCATCAGCAGAGAAACGATCCGTGCAAAGTGGGTCAGAGAAAGCATAAGACCACCATAAACGGAAATCCCCCCGCGCATCTTCAGATTCCATCATTTCCCAAAAAAAGAACTGGCAAACCTTCCACAAGAGGCTTAACTCCTCGTCCACCCAATCGCGCGGTTAGCTCAGTGGTAGAGCATTGCCTTCACACGGCAAGGGTCGCAGGTTCGAACCCTGCACCGCGCACCATTCTACACGTTTAGAATCATCTGTTTTTGGAGTTTGAAGCTTGGTTCCACCAACCGGTAAAAGGCGTCTGGCTAAACCAGTGTGGAGTTCAGGGTAGCTGAATGTGAACCACCGATGCCACAGAGAGCACAGATGTTCAGAAACGGGTTTCCTTCCTTTCTTCGTCCCTATCTGTGTCCATCCGTGTCATCTGTGGTTGATCTGGGTTCTCAGCGCGCCCAATGCCAGGCATCAGACGAGACCGCTATTTCCCATCAAAGCGCCGATACGATGCAATAAAACGGCGCCCCAGTCCTCGCACTTCTATGAAACCCTCTTCGGCGCGTCGCCGAATCCGTTTGTCCCTGGCAGTCCTCTTTGCCAGCAGCCTGTTTGGGCTCACCAGTTGCGCCACCCGTCCGGTGACGGTCGCGGAGGCGGCAGACGCTGGGGCGGATGAGGTGTCACGCACGCAGGCGGTGCAGTTGCAGATCTTTCTGGATGGGGAGAACTTTGGTCCCGGCGTGGTGGATGGGCATCTGGGGGAGTTCACCCGCAAGGCGCTGGCCCTTTACCAGGAGTCGCAGGGATTGCCGCCGAGTGCGGTGCCGGAGGTGGGCCACATCGTGCCCTACACGGGGTATGCGGTAACGGCGGAGGACCTGAAGCGGCTGGGGACGATGGCGGTGGAGCCGGCGGAGCAGGCGGCGCAAAAGAGCCTGCCCTATGTGGGGCTGGGGGAGCTGCTGGCGGAACGGTTTCACACCACGGTGGCCTTCATCGCGGAGCTCAATGCGGGCCGGTCTCTGGATGCGCTGACACCGGGCGAGGTGATCCGGGTGCCGAATGTCCGGCGGCCGCTCCGCGTGGACCGTTTCCCTTCGGGTTATGCCAAACCGCCCGCCTCTGTGGCAGCGACCCGGCACGTGATCGTGGATACGCGTTTTCGCATGCTGCGGGTGATGGAGGAGTCACGGTTGCTGGCGGCCTTTCCTCTGACGCCGGGGTCTGAGGAACACCCGGCACCGAAGGGGGAATGGAAGATCACCAATGCTGTACCGTGGCCGTGGTATCGCTATGATGAAGGCGTGCTGAAAAGGGGCGAGCGGACCGAGACCTTTTACAATCTGCCCCCTGGACCTAACAGCCCGGTGGGTCTGCTGTGGGCAGGCCTGAACCGCCCCGGCGTGGGCATCCACGGCACCGCCTTTCCGGAGACGATCGGCCGTGCAGGCAGCCATGGGTGCATCCGGCTTTCCAACTGGGACGCGGCGACGTTTTACACGCTGGTGCAGAAAGGCATGCCTGTGACCATTCGATAAATGCTTCTCCTGGATGCTGGATTTCTGGGTTCGGAGGCCCGCATCAGGTTTAATCCCCCGCCTCGACCTTCAGCGCCTCCAGCGGTATGACCGCCAGCTCAGCGCTGTTGTTGTTGGCCAGTTCACGGCCTTCTCCCACCCGGCCCACTTTGCCGCCGGTATTGGAATAACCAACGTAGAGGTGTCCCTCGTGCTCGACAGCGTAAGGATAAGAAAGGGCGGCTTTGGGGTGGGATTCGCCGGGGCCTTCGGGGAATTCGGCATGGCGGATCACCAGCACCCGGCTGAAAACGTTTTCACCGGGCCGCGTCAGCGCAATCGTCAGAGGGGAGCGCATCGAGACATCGGCAGATGTCGTGCATACCAGATAATGCTGACCGGTGCTGAGTGTGCCTGCATAGGGTTTGCTAGTGATCATGGGCAGATTGGAAGGCAGGGATTCTGTCCAGGTCCGGCCATAGTCCTCACTGATGGCGATGAGCGCCTTCCGCTCGCCACCGTAGCGAGAGACATTGGTGATGCGTTTGCCGCTGACAAAAACGGTGGATTCACCCCACATGTCCAGGCCGTCCGGTGCCGGGATGACGACGAGGTCCCACTTCGTAAGATCATCGCCATGGCTGATGGCCACGGCGGCGGGATTGGCCGGCGGCTTCAGGTATTTGGCCACCCGGATGCCGGCCATGATCCAGTTGCCGTCCGCCATTTTTAAAGGCTCCTGCATCGGCCAGAAGCCACCCTCAATGACGGTGCCCTTCGCCTGCCAGGTCTGGGTGGTTTCATCCAGCACATAAGCGCGGGTATGGATGTCCTTCATGAAGCCGGTGTAAGCACCCATGAAGGCCCAGAGCTGGCCCTGGTGGGAGAGGAAAGAGCCGTGGCTGATGCCGGTCCCAGGCTCACCACGGTCCATGGTGGCCACGGGGCTCCAGGTCCGGCCCAGGTCCTCGCTCACGCAATAGCGGGCCTCTTCCGTATCCGTGTTTTCAGCGCCTTTGTTGTGACCAAAGGAGGCGTATAGCTTGCCCTTGTGAAAGGCCAGCCCCACGCCGTGAAGGAAGCGATAACCGTCTTTGGTAAACTCATACGGCTTGATGACGGAGAAGCGCGTGCCTGGGGCCAGCGGCAGTTCCAGGCTTTTTCCCAGCGTCTGCTTTTCATCCCAGAGCGGCGTTTTGGCGGCCAGAGGCTGGGGAATGTCATGGGTGGCGGAAGCTGGCTGATAGCGGCTGGCCACTTCAGCCGGAGTCAGGGCGGTGGGAGTGTATCGTACCTCATCCAAAGCTCCCATAAACTGCTGCCGCAGCGATCCCAGGTCATTCACCCCGCCGAGCGTGATGGGCGCAGTGTTAGCCATCAGCGGTCTGGTCAAAGAGGTCTCACCCACCGGCTGTCCGTTCAGGTAAAGCAGGGCCTTGGATTTATGCACCGTCAGCGTCACCTGATGCCAGTGCCCCGCCTTCAGCTTCTCCTGGGTGCTGATGGTCTTCCAGCCCCCCTGATGCAGATAGGCACGCAGCGTGCCGTCCGCCTCGACGGTGAGGCTCCATTGACGTTCATCGGAAGAATAGCGGTTTTTCGCCGCGATGACCTGCTGGCCGCGGTTCAGGTGATAGGGATTGAACCAGACGGAAAAAGTGAAGCCGTGTTCCCCTGGATTCAGCTTCATCGTGTCCTTCAGTTCAATCACCGGCCGGCCGTCCAGCACCAGGCTTTTCTCCACCGCTCCAGGTGCGGTTTTGACCTTGCCATGCAGCGTCATTGACCCTGGGTCCGCAGTCTCCAGCGGCCAGTGTTTGGAATCCAAGGCCAGGCCGGGATGCAAAGCTCCCAGGGACAGAAGTGCGATGAGTTTTTTCATGGTTGGCAAGCAGGTGGGGCGGAGGCAAATGCCCGCCGCCTGGATGCAAACGGGCCTGGCCCGCCAGATCCTCCGGCATAAAACGGTGAAGTCGGTGTTATATTAACACGACATCCTGCCCAGCGTTGTCAAGGCTGCCTGACGGTGCAATGAAGATCCGTCAGAGCCTGTGAACTCTGCGCTTTTAAGAGGCGCACTTCCACCTCATTGGCCCCTGGTTTGAGATCCTTAGCCTGCACGTCATATTCCAGCCACCGGTCGTTGACTTTGGCCGAGGACAAAGGTGTACCGTTCAGAGTAACGGCAGCATCCGCAGCCTCGACGGGCTTTTTGAATTGCACCCGCAGCCGGACCTTCGGCTGGCTGCCCTGGGGCTTGGCGGCGTAGTCATCACCAACCCTGAAGCGGACCTTGGCGGAAGCATCTTTGGTTAGGGGAAGCGGTCGCGCAGGATTCAGATCGGGGATGCGCATGAAGTCCGCATGGGGATACGTACCGCCTGCTGCCGCGCCGAGTCCGCGAACGCTGGCAAAGTAATCCTGGTCGAGCTTTTGCAGCATCTCACGCGAGCCAAGCTCCCGCCACAGCGGGCTGTTGGGGTTGAAGGAATTGAACAGATAAATGCCATCGGCACCGGCCTGCCAGGCATTCAGCGCCCGTCCGCGATACGTTCCCACCGCGCGCCGCAACTTTTGGGAATCCGGGTCTCTGATGCGGGATTCATCAAAGGAGGGATACACTTTCACCCCGTGCTTGCGGCCCAGATCCACGCTGTAGCTCCAGTCATTGAGCTGAAAGTAGCCGCTGGGAATGAACAGGTCCATCAGACCGTCAGCGAGCCACTTTTCCAGATCCAGCCCCACCGCACGGCAAAATTCCACGGAGTCCGGCAGGCGCATGGCCACCAGGATGGGGCGGCCACGCTTCAGGCCCTCTTTCTCGGTCATGGTGCGGATGCGCTGCATGAGTCCGGTCATGAGCGCGCGCTCGGCATCGTTGCATTCCGTGCCGGTCATGGCCGCGCGTTTGAAGAAGACCGGATGGCGGAAGAAGTCCAGCTCGACACCGTCCACATCGTAGTTTTGGCAGACCTCCTCCACGTAACGGAAGGCCAGGTCACGGATCTCGTCGCGGGTGAAGTCCACGGCGGACCAGGCCCCAAATTTCGGCCTAACATCAGGTGTGCTGATGAGCCATTCAGGGTGCTCTGTTTTGAGCTTGTTAGCCCGGAACATCACCGGGCCATATTCGGTGCGGCTGCCGTCATGTGTGTCATTGAGCCGGAAGGACCAGAAGACCTCCATGCTGTTTTGGTGGCCAAAGTCCACCATCACGCGCAGCGGGTCCGTGCCGGCGGCCAGCAGCTCCGGCGTCATGTTTTTGGAAAACAACGCCTCCTTGGTGGAAAACACCTGCCCAACCTTCGTCCCATGGGTGAACAGGCCGAAGCCTGAGCTCCAGGTGCAATAGAAAAGGCTGTCCACCTGGGAACCCGCCAGGGCTGCGGTGCGATGCCGCAGCAGTTCCTCCGGCGCGGTGCTGGTGCAGAGATACACCGGCTCATTGCCATCATTGTTAAAGATGATCCGCCGTTGCCGTCCGGCGGCCTCCTTGCGCAACGTGCGCAGTTCATCCAGGGACTGGATGGGAGCTTGCGCCGCAGACGGAAGGGCACTGAGAACCAGGCCGAGCGCGGCCAGGAGGAGCGTCGTTTTCATGAGGATGTCTCTCCGGTAATGGCCGGGCTGGATTAAAATGTATGGAGCCTGCCTGTCAGGACAGACTGGCTGGCTTCATTTGCCGGTCCATTTTTCAGTGAACTGGCCTAACGGATGAAGTTCATAACGGCGGACAATCATCTCTGCGCCTTCCGTCTGGATGCAGATGCGGCCTTCGGCAGGCTTGCACTCAAAGGCTTCATTGACGAGCTGGCCGTTGACGAAGTATTGCAGCGTGTCGCCTTTGGCAATGACTTCCAGGCGGTTCCAATCGCCGATGGGCGCATCGGTATCGTGCTTGCCACGGAAGTTGATTTTGTCGGCCCAGTCCTCATCGCGCTTTTCCCAGTTGATGCGGCCTTTGGTCACCACCTGGCGGGGTGCGCCCTTCTTCCAGCGTTTCTCCTTGTCGCGGTCCAGTTCATACTCCGCCGTCACGCTGGTGATGAGTTCCGTGCCGTCGGGCAGCTTGGGTGACAGGACCAAAATATCGCCAATGCCGCCTTCGATGATCTGCGCCTCGATGCTGGCCATCCAGGTATCTGAGTAGGCGCCATGCGGGCCGTAGGCGTGAACGAGGATGCCGTTGTCACGGGTGCGATCCGCGCGCTTGCCCCAGGTGTTCGGGCCCCATTTGAAATCCACCACGAGATGGTAGTCCTTGTATCCCTCTTTGGTGACCATGTAGCCATAACCGCGACCACTGATGTTGAGCTGGCCGTCCTTGAGCTGAAAGACCTCGCTGGCCGGGTCTGCGAAATCCTGTTTCGGATTAATGTGGTATTCCACCTCACCGGCCTTCATGAGGTCCAGGACGTTGATCTTCTCTTTGACCGGTTCAGCAGAAAAGAGGGCGGAAGTGAATGCCAGGAGGCAAAGTGAGGTCAGGCGCATGGTGTGTATGAATGAGGAACCCGGTATAAACGTTCCTTCTCCCTGGCCCTCTCCGCCCGAATCGCACCGGTGGTGATGCTTTTGTGATATTGAGGCATGGCCTGATAAAGAAACAGCCGGGACGTTTCCGTCCCGGCTGCTCATTGGTGATTAGGGTTTGCCTCGTTTAAGGCAGCGGGAAGCGCTCGTTCACGGTGGCGATCTCGGCGCGGATGGAGGCGAGGACTTCGGCGTTGTCCTTGTTGGTCAGCGCTTTGTCAATCCAGTTGGCGATCTGCACCATCTCGGCCTCTTTCATGCCACGCGTGGTGACGGCAGGCGTGCCGATGCGGATGCCGCCGCCGAGGGTGATCTTCTCGGTATCAAACGGGATGCCGTTTTTGTTCACGGTGATGCCGGCGTGGTCCAGCGTTTCGCTGGCGACCTTGCCGTTCAAGCCGCGCGGACGCAGGTCCACCAGCATGAGATGATTGTCCGTGCCGCCGCTGACGATGCGGTAGCCGAGCTCTGACATGCGGGCGGCCAGGGCTTGGGCGTTCTTGACGATCTGCTTCGTGTAGTCGGCAAACTCAGGCTTCAGGCACTCGCCAAAGCACACGGCCTTGGCGGCGATGACGTGCATGAGCGGGCCACCCTGGACGCCGGGGAAGACCTGGCTGTTGATCTTCTTGATGAGGTCTTCGTTGTTGGTCAGCACGATGCCACCACGCGGTCCGCGCAGGGATTTGTGCGTGGTGCTGGTGACGAAGTCCGCGTATTCCATCGGGTTCGGGTGCTGGCCACCGGCGACGAGACCGGCGATGTGGGCCATGTCCACGAAGAGATAAGCGCCGACGCTTTTGGCGATCTCGCTCATCTTCTTGAAGTCAATGATGCGCGGATACGCGGAGGCACCGGCGGTGATCATTTTGGGCTGCTCGCGCTTGGCGACTTCGGCGAGTTCATCGTAATCAATGAGCTCGTTGTCCTGGCGGACGCCATACTGGCAGAAGTTGTAGAAGCGGCCGGAGAAATTGGCAGGGTTGCCGTGAGTCAAGTGGCCGCCGTGGGCCAGGTTCATGCCCAGCACCTTGTCACCCGGCTGCAGCACGCTGAAGTAAACGGCGGCATTGGCCTGGGAGCCGGAGTGCGGCTGCACGTTGGCAAATTTGGCACCGAAGAGCTTGCAGACGCGGTCAATGGCGAGCTGCTCCACCTTGTCCACTTCTTCACAGCCACCGTACCAGCGCTTGCCGGGATAACCTTCGGCATACTTGTTGGTCAGGCAGGAGCCCTGCGCGGCCATGACGGCCTTGCTGGTGAAGTTCTCGCTGGCGATCAGCTCGATGTTGTTCTGCTGGCGGTGCTGCTCGCCACGCACGATTTCGGCGACGGCGGGGTCTGCGGATTCCAGGATGGTGAGGGGATGGAGTTGTGGCTGGGTGTTCATTTTGGCGACTCTGCGTCCGTGACGGCCACCGGCGAAGGGCGTCTTCAACCAGGCGTTGAGGATGTCCTTGGTGGTGGCTTCGGAAGTGGTTTTGGCGGCGAGGCACAGGACGTTGGAGTCGTTGTGCTCGCGGGTGATGGCGGCGGTTTCGGCATCGCTGACCAGGCTGGCCTGGATGCCGGGATGACGGTTGGCGGCGATGCTCATGCCGATGCCCGTCGTGCAGACGAGGATGCCGGCATCGGCATCGCCAGAGAGGACGCTCTGGGAGACGAGCTCCGCATAGTCCGGGTAGTCCACGGAATCACCCGAATGGGTGCCGAAGTCCTGGACGGTATAACCGTTGCTTTTGAGATGGGCGACGACCGCCTGCTTCAGCACCACGCCGCCATGGTCGGAACCGATGGCGAGGGTTTGCGGCAGGTCTGGGGCGGTGGAGGTGCTCATGGAGATGATTGGCGAAGGGGAAGTGAAATGGAAAATGAAAAGATCGAATGCAAAGATGCAAAAAACGAATGATGCGGCGGGGTGCGGCAGGAAGACGGATCAAGAGGGAGCAGCATCACGGCAGAGCATGTTCCCACTGACTAATCTCCCTGCGCGGGACCTCGGCCGGCCTCCGCTTTCCAGGTTTGCTCGATGTAGGCCAGCACGCAGGGCAGCATCCGGGTCAGGTGCTCCAGGGTCTGGCGGTACTCGGAAAGGTCGCCTCCAAAAGGGTCGCTCAGGTCCCGGCCGCGCAGGCTGTCATCGGCGGCGAACTCGGAGATGAGGTAGATTTTATCATCCGCGTCCGGGTAATCCGAGAGGATGGCCGCCACATGGTTGCGGCTCATGGCGAAGATGTGGGTGGCCTCGTCCACGAGGTCCACGGTCACCGCCCGGCTTTTGTGGCCGCTGAGATCCAGCCCTTTTTCCTTGGCCAGCGTCACGCTGTAGCGGCTGGCCGGCTGGCCGGAATAAGCGCCCACGCCGGCGCTGCCGATCTTGTAATCGGACCGCTCCTTCACCAGATCACGGAACAGCACCTCAGCCAGGGGGCTGCGGCAGGTGTTACCGGTACAGACAAAGAGGACGTTTTTCAAAAGGGCGCGCGGGTTTTCAGAGACTTACGCCCCGCCGGGCTCGGCGGGACGTCAGATTGCCCCGCCTGGGCGTTTTGTCAAAAGGGGAGTGGTCAGGAAGATGGAAGAGAGTTCCCGAAATCCAGATAAGAATTTATTCTCCCGCCCTGAACAGACATTCTTTTATCAGCAATGGCCCAATAAAATACCCCGCCTCCAGCATGTCCATCAATGGACGCCTGACAGTTTGGATCAGTTTACGTTTCTTGGCTTCCAGGAGAAATCCGCAGGTTCCACGCACTTCCAAACCGTAAACGTTGGAAGCAATTCGTCTGGCCTTTCTTTCATCAATCAGAACGCGTGGAATACCTTCATTCCGTGCTGTCTGGATGACTGCGGCTTCCCCTGCGTCCAGTTCAGTAATTAGTAAAGGATCCACCGTGACTGGCGAAGCAACCCGGCAGCTTTGAATGATACGTGCAATTTCTTGGGCATCACCCGCCTCTTTGGCATTCAACTCGTCCACGACTGCCTGAGGCAAGACCACCTCAGTAAAAACTTCACGCAACAACTGGCCAAGTCCGGCGCGTGTCAGGCCTAAAACCGGCCCAGTGTTGCAGACCACTGGCTGACCGTAATAATTACCCATCTGCAAACTCCTGTTCCAGTTCTTCACCGCCCAGGTCTGTGGCCGGAACTCCGTTATGGGCAGCTTCCAGCAAAAAGGCTGCCCGCGACATGCCGCACATCTTGCCTGCCTGGCCTGAAGACAGCTCCCCTAACTCAAAATACTTCAATGCCAGTAAAAACCGGCTCCGGCGCTGCAAGCTGGCAGTATCGGGGGCGTGCAACAGCAAGGTCGCAGGGAAATCAATCTCAAGGATTGCTGTCATAACACGGCATTATACTTTGAATCGGAACTCTCTCAACTTAAAGCGCAGTCGCTCAAATCCGCCTCGCCTCCTGCACCTCCAGGGCCACCACTTTCCATTCGGATTCCACGGGGGCGACGGTGACGGTGGCGGTGTAGCGGTTCACGCGGGTGTGGGCGTGGCCCCAGTGGCCGACGGTGCCCAGGGCGGTCCACTGGCAGTCGGTGATGAAACCCTGGCCGGTCGAGGCGGGCTTCACCGCCATGATCTCCACGCTGAATTCGCTGATGGTCACCCGGGTGCCTTCGCGGCCCTCCAGGGTCAGCGCCTGGAGCGTTTCCAGGTACAGTTTGCGCAGCAGCTCCCCGTCCACGCTGCGGGCCAGGGTGTCATAAATGTCGGATTCGGTCCGGTAGTCAAAGGCGCGGTAAACATTGCGCAGCAGGGGTGCGAGAATGGCTTCGGCCTGCGTGTTGTCGCTCACTTCAGGGACCGAGCTTCCCCGGGGGACGGTGACGACAAAGAGTGGCCAGGTGAGCAGCGCCCCGATGAACCAGGCACCCAGGAATGAAACGGCACCGCCGGGGAGCCGGTGGCTTTTTCTTCGCACCAGCAGAAAGATGACGAGGCCGCCGCAAAACCAGATCACGCTGGCCATGGGAACACGCCAGGGCGGCAGGGTTTCAATCTTGGGCACGGCGGCCAGGGGGGCGGGCATGGGCAGACGGCCTTTGACCCGCCACCGGACTTGTTTTGAGGCGGCATCGGCTTCGATGACGTCGCTCTTCACGCCGAAAAAGACGCGGATGGGCAGTCGCTTCTGGCCCTGGATGTAGCCTGTCCATTGGAGGGTGATTTCGTCCGGCAAAGGCGGCAGCGGAAATTCCCACATCAGGCCGACCATGGCCTCACGAGTGGGCAGGCTGTCGCCTTCCTCCAGCGGCAGGGTGGCCCCGGGCTTGCCCTTGATGATGGAGGCCCCCAGGAAGTTTCCCTCCGCAGGCTTGCCCACGCCCGCCCGGCACCAGTCGGCCGCCTTGGCCTCCAGGGCATCGGCCAGGGCCTTTTGCTCATCGGCATTCAGGGAGATGGCTGCGGGCATCTTCGCCCAGGCCAGCACCGTGGTGGCATCAAACAGCACCTCGAAGCGCATCTGGTTAGGCTCCAGGTACAGGTAGCCCTGGCTGATGACCTCAGCGGGAAGCTCTGGAGCTGCGTTTTGGGTGGCTGGCTGGGTGAGAATTTTCGACGGATCAAACTGCAGTGTCTGCGCAGAAAGCAGCGCAGGCAGGGCCAGCGCGGTGATCAGCATCCACCGCATCAAAAACTGCATGGATCCAGGTTTCATGGTCGCTTCATCGCCGTTGGCCATCAAAGGACCCACGGTTTCCTCCATTCTTTGGAGAGCAGTTTGGCGGCGGCTTCATTGCCTTCGATCTGCTCCGTCTGCGGATTCCATTTCAGGCCCGTGCTGCCGGTGCGCAGGGCGATGTTGGCCAGATGGGCGATGGTGATGCTGCGGTGGCCGATCTCGGCGGGTGTCGCGGTCGGCTTGCCGTCATAGATGCAGCTCAGGAAGTTGTCCGTGTGGTCCTTGCTCTCATAAAGGCGGATTTCCTCCGGGCCGATCTTCTCCCGCAGGATGGCCGGATCGCTGGCGGAGATCTTGCCCCGGTTCACGTAGATCCACTTGCCAGCGTCTCCTTCAAACATCACGCCCACATGGTCGAAGGGCTTTTTGCCGGGTGCCGTTTGGACCGTCTCGGCCACCTCTGGCATCAGCTTGTGGTCCGGGCTGGCCACCTGCATGATCACACCGTTTTCATAAACGCACTCAAAGGCAAAGGCGGTGGCGGTGTTGTACAGGGCGTCCTTGTCCAGGGTACCGGAGACGTTGCGCAGCTCCAGCGGGCCCGTGTGCTCCGTGCCCATGCCCCACTGGGCGATGTCAATGTGATGCGCGCCAAAGTCCGTGATCATGCCGCCGCTGAAGTTGAAGTTATGCCGCCAGTTCAGCGGCAGCAGGGCCGGGCGGTAGTCCATCTGCTCCGCCGGGCCCAGCCAGAGGTCATAGTTAAAATCCTCCGGCAGCGGCGCCACATCGGTCAGGTCCGCCATGCCGTTCCAGTTGGAATGGCCGCCCGGCAGGCCCACCCGCACCCGCTTCAGCTTGCCGATGCGGTTGTTGCGCACCAGCTCGCAGGCCATGCGGAAATAGATGTCGCTGCGCTGCTGGCTGCCCGTCTGCCAGGTCACGCCCGCCTTGGCCACCTCATCGGCGATCAGCCGCCCTTCGGCCACATTCAGGGCCAGCGGCTTCTGCCCGTACACATGCTTGCCCTTGCGCGCCGCATACACCGCCATGTAGGCGTGCCAGTGGTCCGGGGTGGACACCTGCACCGCATCCAGGTCCTCCTGCTCCATCATCTCGCGGAAGTCCTCATACGCCGTGCAGGTCTTGACGTTCTTCTTGGCCGCCTGGGAATAGTGCTGGTCAATGATCTTGCGCCCCGCCTCGCGCCCGCCCGTTTCCTTGCCGTCATAGCCGTAGTGGCCGTATTCCTTCATCGGGTCCGCCACGGCGATGAGCTGGCACTTCTCATTGTTTAAAAACGAAGGCGTCCAGTCCCCGGCGATGGTACCCCAGCCGATGCAGCCCACCGTGATTCTTTCCGAAGGCGCTGGCCGCCCCTCTTTCCCGAACACACTGCTCGGCACAATGGTGGGAAAACCCAGCACAGCGGCACTGCTGGCAAGAAACTGGCGGCGTGAAAATCGGTTCATCGCTTCATTCTAGCGGGCACGGCCCCCCGGCGGCAACAGCGAACTCATGCCCGGATTGAGAAAAGCGGCCCGGTTTTTGCCCTGTCGCGAGGATGGGCTCCAACCATGGCCGGGGATGCACCCTGCGGGTTTTTCAAGCTCCGGCCTCTTGCCTCATCATTAAAAAAGACACCGGAGCAGGACCAAATCCTCAGTCTTCTTCAGGCGTACGCCCTGCGCCTTCGTCATCCCCCATAAAACTCACTTGCTCCGCTCCCCGGACCATGCGATTGATAAGGTTCAACCCTGAACGCGCTCGTAGTTCAACGGATAGAATGGTGGTCTCCGAAGCCGCATATCCAGGTTCGATTCCTGGCGAGCGCACCAGCCGAAAACTCACCTAATCGGCTGAAAATAAACTGCTTACAACGAGATGCTTATTTCGTCAGCGATTGTTCTTAAGACAGGTAAAATGCGCCAAAATGCAGGAAAATGCGCTCAAAACCATTACAGGCTGGCAAGCCCTTCCGGTGCCCTGGTGCGGGCGCTTCCCGGCCTGAAAGCGCGGGACCTCCCGGTCCACGGGGTCTATGCCGGTCAGTGCGTCCTCCCCGCCCGCGTGAGTGCCTTCATTGACTTTGCCGCCCGCCACCTGGCCACCTTTGGGAAAGCCACCTCGGAGAAAAAAGGCGGCTGCGGGGACGCGTGCGCTCCATTTTCCAGAGGCGCTCAATAACATAGTTGACCCATATGATGACTAAAATTCAAAAAGTTAAATCCGTCATCGCCATTGTTTTGTTTTTAATCTGCGTTGCGTTAATTTACCTTATCCAAGCGCTGCCCAAAAATTGGATTGGAGACCTGGATGCAATAGCGAAAAAAAGAGGAAAATTAATAGTATTTCAGATTTCACAAGCTGTAGTTGATTACAAAAAAGAAAACAATGGAGAGTATCCTGATAAAATTTCAGATCTCATTCCATTGTACCTTACTGATCCCGGATCATTGTTGGGCGGCAGGATAGAAGGATGGTTGAAGATATCTGGAACTGACATGAGTCAGTGGCCTGAAGCAATGGACATAACAGGGCTCGCCTCTCTGTATCCGAAAGAAGGAGGTGAGTTTATTGTGGTCCTTTCACCTGTTTTATATGGTTCGGAAGCGGTTCCGTTTTTTCATTTCCGCCCAGGCGATCACCCCGATGGACACATTAAATATGAGACTATGAATTATAAAGAGATGGACCTTGTCGAGGCTTGCAAGCTGGTCAGGTCACCCAACTGGTCAGCAAAAATCCATGAAACAGGAGGGCTGCCACCTCCTCCAAAATCGTCTTTTTAGGCTGACCCTCCTTTTTTTCATTCAAACGTGTTGATGAGAGGCTATAACGGTCCCCGGCGGGACGCGGGGAACGGCACGCCGCATCTCGCGGGCGGTCCATTTTCACCGAGCGCGTCGCTTGACGCCGGGGCTGGGCATGCCAAGGGTGGAGGCCATGCGCTTTCGTTCCTTCCAAGGTCTTGTCCCTGCCCCTGAACACGCGGCCGATGTGGCCGCCGTGCCCTATGACGTCGTGAACCGGGAGGAGGCCTATGCGCTGGCGCATGACAAGCCGCTGAGCCTGCTGCATGTGGACCGGGCGGAGATTGACCTGCCCGCAGAGGTGGACCCCTATGCGCCGGAGGTGTATGTGAAGGCGCGGGAGAACTTTGAAAAGCTCCAGGCCGAAGGTGCGCTGGTCCGGGAGACGGCGAAGATTTTGTACCTGTACCGCCAGACGGTGGGAGAGCACAGCCAGACGGGCCTGGTGGGTGTGTGCCACACGGAGGATTACGAGAATGACGTGATCAAGAAGCACGAAAAAACCCGCCAGGACAAGGAGGATGACCGCACCCGCCTGGTGGATACGCTGAGTGCCAACACGGGCCCCATCTTCCTGACCTACCAGGGCGTGCCGGCCATTGACATGATCGTCAATGATTTCCGCCTGCAGAATGATCCGACGCATGATTTCACGGCTCCGGACGGCGTGCGGCACCAGGTGTGGCGGCTGCCGGTGGGGCCGAGTGCGGACATTGAGAAGCTGTTTTCCCACCATGTGCCAGCGGCCTATGTGGCGGACGGACATCACCGGGCGGCCAGCGCCTTCCGCGTCAGCAAACACCGCAAGGCCTCCAATCCTGAGCACAACGGGACGGAGGAGTACAACTGGTTCCTTTGCGTGCTTTTCCCCGGCAATGAGCTGAACATCCTGCCCTATAACCGGGCGGTGAAGGACCTGAACGGGCGCGATGAGGCGGAGTTTCTGGCCGAAGTGGGCAAAGTCTTTACCGTGATCCCCACGGAGGTGAAGACACCTGCGGCCCCTGGCCATTGCAGCATGTACCTGGGTGGCCAGTGGTATGGCCTGGAGTGGAAGGCGGAGGCGGAAGCCAGCCCCATTGACCAGCTGGATGTCAGCATCCTGCAGGACCGCCTGCTCAGCCCGCTGCTGGGCATCGAAGACCCGCGCACCAGCAAGCGCATTGATTTCATCGGCGGCATCCGCGGCACCGAGGAGCTGGAAAAGCTGGTGGATGGCGGCCAGCACGCCGTGGCTTTCAGCATGTATCCTGTGACGGTGGACCAGCTCATGGCCATCTCGGACGCGTCGCAGATCATGCCGCCGAAGAGCACCTGGTTTGAGCCGAAGCTGCGCTCCGGCCTCTTCATTCACACCTTTTAAAGGCGTGGATGAGCTTGGACAGCAGCGCCAGCGAGGGCTGCTTTTTCAAAGGCCGCGATAGACATGCGACAAGGGGCCGTTCCATGGCGGCGATGATGAGCTTTGATTTATCTTACCCAGGACAGCGGTCGTTTGGTTCGGCGGCTGCCTGCCTGCTGCTTTTCACCGGGCTACTTCCCTGCCCTGCCCAAGGGCCTGCTCCAGCCGCGGCAGCGCCTGCCAGGCCGAATGTGATTGTGATCCTGGCGGATGACATGGGCTGGGGCGATGCGCGCTGTTACCAGCCGGAGAGCAAGATCCCGACGCCGCACCTGGACCGCATGGCGGCGGAGGGTGTGCGCTTTACGGATGCGCACACGCCTTCCTCCGTCTGCACACCCACCCGCTACGGTCTGCTGACCGGCCGCTATAGCTGGCGCACCACGCTGAAAAAGGGCGTCCTGGACGGCTTCGACCCGCCGCTCATCGAACCGGGCCGGGAAACGCTGGCCTCCTTTTTGAAAAAGCAGGGTTACGCCACCGCCTGCATCGGCAAATGGCACCTGGGCATGACCTGGACGCGGAAAGACGGCACGCCCATGCCGGACCGGCTCACGGAGGGAAAAGGCATCCATCGCGGCGGTGAGGAGGTGGACTTCACCCAGGAAACCGTGGGCGGCCCGGTGGACCATGGGTTTGACTCCTGGTTCGGCATCAGCGCCTCGCTGGACATGTCGCCCTACGTTTATCTGGAAGGTCGGCGCGTGGTGGAGCTGCCGCTGGAGGTGCAGCCATCCATCAAGGAGCCCGCCCTCACCACCTCCTCCGGCGTGCGGTCCGCCACCTTTGTGCTGGAGAAGGTCCTGCCGGAATTTACCCGCCGCGCCGCCGCCTATGTGGAGAGTCGCGCAGGGAAAAAGGAGCCCTTCTTTTTATACCTGCCGCTGCCCTCCCCGCACCTGCCCGTGGTGCCGGATGCCGAGTGGAATGGCAAGACCGGTGCCGGCATCTATGCGGACTACACGGCCCAGACAGACGCCACCGCCGGTGCGGTCATGGCCGCGCTGGAACGCAGCGGCCAGGCGGACAATACGCTCATCGTCTTCACCAGTGACAACGGCGGCCTTTGGCATCAATGGGACCCGCAGGAGAAAGACGACGCCCGCTACCAGCCGACTCCCCGCGCCGCCTACAATGAGGAGCGCGGGCACCGGAGCAATGCGGGTCTGCGCGGGACCAAGGCGGACATCTGGGAAGGCGGCCACCGCGTGCCCTTCATCGTCCGCTGGCCTGCCCAGGTGAAACCGGCCGTGAGCGATGCTCTGGTGGAGCTGAACGATGTCTTTGCCACCCTGGCCGAGATCACCGGCACGGCCATGCCTGACAATGCCGCCGAGGACAGCTTCAGCTTCCTTCCAGTGCTGAAAGGTAACGGCGGCGGCCGGGCCTTTGCCGTGCATCATTCCCTCCAGGGAGTCTTTGCCCTGCGCGAGGGTGCCTGGAAGTATGTGGAAAGCCGTGGCTCAGGCGGCTTCACCAACCCCAAAAAAGTGCTGCCGAAAAAAGGTGAGCCAGAGGGGCAGCTCTATCGCCTGGATACGGACCTCGCCGAAACCCGCAACCTCGCCGCCGAAGAAACCGCCATCGTGGAAAAGATGTCGAATCGGCTGAGGGAGATCCAGAAGGGTGCGAGGACGAGGAGGTGAGGGGCGGGCTTGAAGAGGGGACTTGGCAAGTCCCGCTCCTTGATGCTTGGCAGGTCACGTTCGTTGTTGGGAAAGTTTTTGGTTAGGGCAGGCGTATTGTGGGGACAACCGGCCTGCGGCTTTCCACACGATCATGCACTCCGTCCCTCACCGACTCTCCCGACGTGATATGCTGCGCACGGCCTCGTGCGGGTTTGGTTATGTGGCCATGTCCGGCCTGGCGGCAGCCTCGGGCGGTGGAGGAACGGCGGATCTGATCCCACGCCCGCCCAAGGTGCAGGCACGGGCGAAGCGGGTGATCTTTCTGAACATGGGCGGCGGACCGGCGCAACTGGACACGTTCGACTACAAACCGCAGGTGGGTAAAAAACCGCACGCGGGCTCGGTGGTGAATTTTCAGCGGCATGGGGAGAGCGGCCTGTGGATCTCCGAACTGCTGCCCAATGTGGCCCGCCATGCGGACAAGCTGTGTGTGCTGAATGCCATGCACGCGGACACGGGCATCCATGCGCAGTCCATGCTGCAACTGCACACGGGCGACCGCCTGCGGCCCTGCCCGAGCATGGGCTCCTGGGTGGCCTACGGACTGGGCACGGAAAACCAGAACCTGCCCGGTTTCATCAGCCTGAACACTTCCAAACCAGCCGAATACTCCAGCGCCTGCCTGCCGCCGATCTATGGTGGAACGCCCATCGGCGTGAACGGGGAGAACATGTCTATGGCGACGATCAGCGACATTGAGGGAGGGCACCTGCCTCTGGCCGTGAAGCGGCGGCAGCTTGATCTGATCCAGGCGATGAACCGGGACCACCTGGCGATGCGCCGGGAGGATGAGCGGCTGGAGGGCGTGATCCAGACGATGGAGCTGGGCTTTCGCATGCAGGCGGCGGCTCCCGGCTTGCTGGACATCCGCCAGGAGTCTGCGGCCACGCTGGAGCGCTACGGAGTGGGAAAAAACTATGCGGTGGGCACCTGCAAAGCGTCGGACTTTGGCCGGCAGTGCCTGCTGGCGCGGCGCTTTTGCGAGGCGGGGGTGCGGTTCATCGAGCTGAACCATGGAAGCTGGGACCAGCACACAGACCACCGCCGGGATCTGCATGCCAACTGCTGCTCCATAGATGCACCCATCGCGGCACTGCTGGAGGATCTGGACCAGCGCGGCCTGCTGGAGGAGACCCTGGTGGTGTGGGGCGGCGAGTTTGGCCGCCCTGGGCTGACGCCGGGCAAGGACAACGACAAAACCGGCCACAATGCGCGGGCCTTTACCTTCTGGATGGCGGGTGGCGGCGTGAAGGGCGGCCATGTGCACGGAAGCACGAATGAAACCGGGGCCGAGTGCGCGGAGGGGAAGGTGCACTTCCGCGACATGCATGCCACGATGCTTCATTTGTTAGGCCTGGACCCTGATAACCTGGCGGTGACGCAAGGCGGGCGCAGCATCCGGCTCACGGGGGTGCAGGGTGGGCAGGTGGTGCGGGGGATTCTGGCGTGAGATCACTTTTCGATATGGCTGGGTAAGGGGGAGTTCTTTTGACAGGATTTTTTTGGATGTTTTTCATTATTTTTTGATTCCTGTTTATTTTATATGAGTGTCTTTTGATGCTGACTCCAGGGTGGGCTTTGCGGTATGATCGTGATAATCTATGAAACGACCTGCCCTGCTGCATTGCGTGATGTTGTGCCTGTCTGTGAATCTGCTTTTTCCTATGGAGGCGGGGGCGGTGGAGAATGATGGGAAGCTGCGCATTGTGGTGTTTGGGGCGCACCCGGATGATGCCCAATACAAGGCGGGCGGAACGGCGGCAAAGTGGGCGAAGCTGGGGCACCACGTGAAGCTGGTGTCCGTGACGAACGGCGACATCGGCCACTGGCAGTCGGCCGGGGGGCCGCTGGCGCAGCGGCGGCTGGCGGAGGTGAAGAAGGCGGATGCCATCGTGGGCGCGGAGACGCAGGTGCTGGACATCCATGACGGGGAGCTGATGCCGACCCTGGAGAACCGGCAGAAGATCATCCGCATCATCCGGGAATACCGGGCGGACATTGTGATCTCGCACCGGCCGTGGGACTACCATCCGGACCACCGGTATGTGGGCATCCTGGTGCAGGATGCGGCGTTCATGGTGACGGTGCCGTATATTTGCAGCGATGTACCTCCGCTGAAAAAGAACCCGGTGTTTTTGTATTCGAGCGATGGTTTTCAGAAGCCGTATCCCTTCCAGGGGGACATTGTGGTATCAGTGGATGATGTGTTTGACCAAAAGCTGGCGGCCATCCATGAGATGCCCTCCCAGCACTATGAAGGCGGCGCGGGCGGCAGCGAGGAGCATGTGCAGCGGGTGCCAAGTGAGGCGGATGAGGCGGGGCGGAAGGCCTGGCTGAGGGACCGGTGGACACAGAGGCAGAGCGGGGAGGCCAAGCGCTTCCGTGAGGGGCTGCTGAAGTGGTATGGGCCGGAAAAGGGGGCGGAGGTGAAGTATGCCGAGGCTTTTGAAATCTGCGAATACGGGCGCAAACCGACGCCTGAGGAGATCCGGATTCTGTTTCCGTTTTTTCCGTAGCCACGCATCTGTTGTGAGAGCGGGGTCCATGGCGGCGTAGGTAGTGGGCATGAAGTCCAACCAACGGCGTCTGTTATCCTGTGTGTGTTTTCTGGGCCTGTGTGTGGCCCTGATGGCGGCGGAGAAACCGAAGCCGGTGTTTAGGGCGGGTGCGGCGGCGGTGGACATCACGCCGGAGCATTTCCCGATGAACATGCCGGGCGGCTTCAGCGCGAAGATGGCGGAGAAGGCGCATGATCCGTTTCACTCGCGGGCGCTGGTGATGGCGGATGGGGAGACGACTGTGGCGATGGTGGTGGTGGATCAGCTCGGAGCGGGACCGGAGGTGCTGGACGAGGCGAAAAAACGCGCTTCGGAAAAGACCGGCATCCCAATGGCTAACATGATGATCAGCTCCACGCATACGCACACGGGGCCGTCCTTGAACACACGCAGCGAAGCCAGTGCGAAATATTATGAAAAATTTGTCGCGGGTGTGGCGGATTCCATCGCGCAGGCACATGGCGCGCTGAAACCGGCGGCGATGGGCGCGGCGGCGGCGCCGCTGGCGGAGGAGGTGTTTAACCGGCGGTGGTATGTAAAGGAGGACAAGATGCCGAAGAATCCGTTTGGCCGGTTTGACCGGGTGAAGACGAATCCGGGGACGAGCCCGGACGTGATCGAGCGGCCCGCCGGACCGACGGACCCGGACATCACGATCCTGTCCATCCAGGATGCGAAGCGGAAGCCGGTGGCGCTTTATGCGAACTACTCGCTGCACTACGTGGGCGGTGTGCCGGAGGGCCAGATGTCGGCGGATTACTTTGGCGAATTTGCGCGTCTGATGCCTTCGCGCATCAAGGGAAATGATGACTTCGTGGCGATGATGTCCAACGGAACATCGGGAGACATCAACAACATCCCTTTTGGCGTGACAAGGCCTCCGCGTGAGCCGTTTGAGCAGATCCGCATCGTGGCGCAGAAGGCGGCGGACACGGCATGGAATGCCTGGCGGAAGATAAACAAACATGAGAACGATGTGCGGCTGGGCATGGTGCAACGGGAGGTGACTTTGAAATATCGGAAACCATCCTCCCAGGAAGTGGCGGAGGCGAAGGCAGTGCTGGCGGTGAAGGACAAAGATGCCATCGCCCAGATGCCACGGCTGGCGCAGAACTATGCACGCAGCACAGTCAGCGCCGCCGAGCGCCCGGAGGAAACCGTGACCGTGCAGATCCAGGCGCTGCGGATCGGGAACTTTGCGGTGTGCGCGATCCCATTTGAGGTGTTTGTGGAGATCGGCCTGGATTTGAAAAAGCGCAGCCCTTTCCCACAGACCATGGTGGTGGGGTTGGCCAACGGGCGGCACGGGTATCTGCCGACACTGGAGCAACATTCGTTAGGCGGTTATGAGACGTGGATCGGCACCTGCCGCGTGCAGGAAGATACGTCGGTCATTTTGACGGATCATCTGCTGGAGATGCTGGCGGAGCTGAAGGGGGAGTAGCGTCCATCAAAAGGCGTCATCACGGCTGCACCTCTGCCGTGCTGCGGAGACTTATGGCAACATTGGATATCCATTTTATCCAATTATAGCCATTTATAGCCAATATTTGGCGAAGCCTACACCGTCTCGCCGGCGACGAAGGCGGGGACGAGGCGGGTAGTTTTGGGGGGGAGGGTGCCGGTTTCGGCGAGCTGGCGGGCGGCGGTGGAGACGCGGCGGACGTAGTCCGGGATGCTGATGCTGTAACGGGTGACGGCGGGGACGGTGGCGGCGAAGAAGGGATCGTCATCGCGGGAGATGACGGCGATGTCATGAGGAATTCTCAGACCGCGACGGAGGAGGTGCATGGTGACGGTGAAGGCATGAATGGCGCGGGCGACGATGATGGAGGTGGGCGGATGTGCGGAGGCGAGGGCGGCATCGAGCAGGCGGCAGAGGTGGGCATTGCTGCCGTCATGGCGGAGGACGTGGAGATGGATGCCGGGGCTGGGTGTGAGGGATTCGCGCAGGCCGAGCTCGCTGTCGGCATCGCCATCGAAGGAGTCCAGGGGAAGGGCGAGAGCGAGGTTGCGGTGGCCTTTGCGCAGGAGCAGGGCACCGGCATGGCGGCAGGCGGCACGGTGATCCACATCCAGGGACGGGAGGGGCAGACCGGCGCGGCAGGAGCCGATGATGAGGCAGGGAATTTTGTTCTCAATGAACCAGCGCTGCATGGGCTCGCGCGAACCGAAGATGAGCCAGACGGTGCCGGGATGGCTGGCGATGAGCTTTTCCAATGCGCGGGCGGGATGGGCGGAGAAGCAGCGCGGGCTGACGTGCAGATCGCTCTCGAATCCGGCACGGGTGAGGCTTTCACGAAGTGAGTGAAGGAGGATCATCCGCCGGGTATGGAGGGACTGAAAGGGGGTGGCCATGAGCAGGCCGACGGTGTGGCGCTGGGCCAGGCGGGGCCGTTTGGACAGGGGCTTCAAGATGCGGCGGCGGGAGCGGACGGAGACTTCGACGAGGTCTTCGGCCTCCAGTTCCTTGAGGGCGGCGCGGAGGGTTTTGCGGCCGACCTGGAGGGCTTGGGCGAGGTCGCGCTCGGCAGGGAGATGGCCGGTCCACAAGCCGGTGCGGATGCCTTTGCGAAGAGCGCTGACGGTCTGGGTGACCAGGGAGATGCGCTGGGGAAGCGGAGTCTGGAAGGTGGGGCGGGCTTTCATGACGGTGGTTTCCACAGGGAACCAGCAGGCTAACATTGCCCCGGACGCCTGTGCAAGCGCATGATGCATGCGAAACCAATCGCAGACGCCCATGTTCACCCCACCCGCCATGAACGTTCTAGCAGCAGCCGTGCTGTGCCTGGCCTTGCTGACGGATGCGGTCCTGGCGGGGGCGGCGCCAAAGCCAGTGGATGACGCGGTGCCGCCGGTGATGCCGACGCGCGCGGATGTGGCCTATGGCACGCATCCGAAGCAGGTGCTGCATTTCTGGCAGGCGAAGACGGAGGGACCTGCACCGCTGATCTTTTTCATTCATGGCGGCGGCTGGGTGGCGGGACACCGGCTGAGCACTTTGGGCACGTTTCTGGAAGAGGTGCTGGCGGAGGGCATCTCGGTGGTGTCCATCGAATACCGGTTTGTGACGGAGGCGCTGATGGCCGGAGTGAATCCACCGGTTCAGTGGCCGATGGAAGATGCGGCGCGGGCTTTGCAATTCGTGCGCAGCCAGGCGGCGGAGTGGAACATTGACAAAACGCGCATCGCGGCCTGCGGGAGCTCCGCCGGGGCCTGCACGAGCCTGTGGCTGGCCTTTCAGGATGACCTGGCGGATGCGGCCAGCAGCGACCCGGTGGCGCGCGAATCCACGCGGCTGTTTTGCGTGGCGGCGCATCTGGCCCAGACGACGCTGGACCCGCAGCAGATGCAGGAATGGACGCCTAACAGCAGGTATGGCGGCCATGCGTTTGGATTTATGCCGGACCCGGCGGATCTGACGACAAGAGACACGCGGTTTGCCCAGTTCCTGGCGGCGCGGGAAAGTCTGATGCCGTGGATCCAGCGCTATTCACCGTATGCGCTGGTGAGCGCGGATGATCCGCCGGTGTATCTGTATTACCGAACGCCTCCGGCGATGGGGCAGCCGGACAAGGATCCCACCCATAGCGCTAATTTTGGCGTGAAGCTGCAGGAGCGCTGCCGGGCAGAATCGGTGGAATGCGAGATGTTTTATCCGGGTGCTGAAAACGCCGTGCATCGGACGATACAATCTTATTTAATCTCACGCCTGAAGGCTCCCTGAACAACTCTTATGTCCCCTTCCCTTGTCCTGCAAAAATTAGCCAAAGGCCAGACGGTGGTCTGTGCGAAGGCCTGCTATACTGACCCTGAACTGGTGGAGATGATCGCCTCATCCGGATACGATGCGGTGTGGATCTGCATGGAGCACAAACGCATGGATGCTGCGATGGTGTATTCGATTATCCAGGCGTGCAGGCTGGGCGGGGCGGATGCACTGATCCGGGTGAAGCCGTCGAACTACACGGATGTGCTGCACCTGATCGAATGCGGAGCGCGCGGCATCATGCTGCCGCGAGTGAGGCATCCGGATGAGGTGCGGGCGGTGGTACAGGCAATGAATTTTCCGCCGCTAGGGGTGCGGGGTTTTGACGGCATCCATGCGGAGGCGGACTTTGGGCGTATCCCGGCAGCGGAGTATCTGGCAACGGCGAACGAAGGGAACTTTTTGGTGGTGCAGATCGAGGAACCGGAGGTGCTGGTGCATGTGGATGAGATCGCGGCGATGCCGGGCGTGGACATCCTTTTTGTTGGGCCTGCGGACCTGACGCTGGGCCTGGGCAAATTTGGCCAGACGGGCGACCCGGAGGTGCGGGCGATTTTGCAAATAGTGGCCGATGCCTGCAAACGGCACGGCAAGGTGGCAGGCATCCCCTGTGCGCCGGAGCAGGTGGCGGACTACCGGGCGATGGGCTTTGAGTTTTTCAATGTCATCAGTGACTACCGTTGTGTTTTCCATGGCATGAAGGCGGCGCGGGCGGCGGTGGGAATCGAGAAATAAAAACCATCATGTCGCACGTCACGGAACAGCTTTTGAAATGTGATCTCCTGGTGGCAGGAGGGGGCATTTCTGGTGTTTGCTGCGCGCTGGCGGCGGCGCGGCTGGGGGCGCGGGTGATCCTGTGCCAGGACCGGTCCGTGCTGGGCGGCAATGCCTCCAGCGAGGTGCGGATGCACATTGTGGGGGCGACGGGGCTGGGTGGCGGCACGGCGCTGGAGGCGGAGCTGCGAGAGGGTGGCATCATTGAGGAACTGCGGCTGGACCTGGCGGTGCAAAATCCGCAACGGTCATCAGCGATGATGGACCTGCTGCTGTATGACAAATGCAGGCGTGAGCCTAACATTGAGTTGCATCTGAATACGACGGTGGTGAGGGCAGTAGTGGAAGGCGGACTGATCCGTGAGGTGCATGCAGAGCGGCCTTTGACGGAGGAGCGGCTCATCATCCGGGCGCGCACTTTTGTGGACTGCACGGGGGATGGGCGACTGGGCGTGGAGGCGGGTGCGCCTTATATGCAGGGGCGCGAGGGGCAGGCGGACTATGGTGAATCGCTGGCGCAGGAAGTGGCGGACAAGAAGACACTGGGCTCGACGATTCTGTTCCAGGCCAGGCGACATGCGCAGCCGATGCCCTTCACGGCTCCGCCGTGGGCGAGACGGATGAAGGCGGAGGATTTTAAGCTGCGGCCTTTTGGTAAAGATGGATCGGACCTAGGGCTGGAGTATGGTTACTGGTGGATCGAATGGGGCGGGTGCCTGGATACGCTGAAGGACAATGAACGCATCCGTGATGAGCTGCTGGCGATCACCCTGGGAGTGTGGGACTTTGTGAAAAATCACTCGTCGGTGGATGCCTCTCATTGGGCGCTGGAGTGGATTGGTTTTCTGCCGGGCAAAAGGGAGAGCAGACGGTTTATCGGCCAGCATGTGCTGAGTGAAAGAGATCTGATAGAATCGCGCCCATTTGAGGATGCGATTGCGTATGGAGGCTGGCCGATTGACACGCATCCGCCGGAAGGCGTAGATGCGCCGGAGCTGCCGCCGTGTACGCAGCATCACCTGCCCTGGCTGTATGACATTCCTTTGAGTTCGTGCATCTCCGCCGGGCCGCGTAATCTGATGTTTGCGGGGCGGAATCTTTCCGCCACGCACATTGCCTTTGCCTCCACGCGGGTGATGGCAACATGCGCGGTGGTGGGCCAGGGCGTGGGGACGGCAGCGGCGATGGCGCTGCGTGAGGGGGTGGATGCGGCGAACATTGTGCAACATCCGGAACTGATGCGAGCGATCCGGCAGCGGCTTTTGAGGGAGGATTGTTTTCTGCTCGGGGCGGTGAATGAGGATGATGGGGACCTGGTGCGCCAGGCATCCGGCATCGTGGCGTCCAGTTCGCAAGCCGGGTCCGGGCCGGAGGAAATCCGCAGCAGCCAAACGAGGTCGGTTCATGGGTCACCAGAGACATCAAAAGAGGCAGCGGGCAATCTTTGGGATGAGGTGCTGAGTGGTGAGACCGTTGGTGGCGCAGTGACCTGCGCACCGCCTGGGCGGGCGGTTCCAGGGCTGCACCGATGGATGAGCGACCCTGCTGAAGGGCTGCCTGCGTGGCTGGAGATCCAGTGGGAAACGGGTGTGCGGCTGAGCGAGGTGAGCCTGATTTTTGACACGGGCCTGCACCGGCTGCTGACGCTGTCGCAGGCGGATGGCTATACCCAAAAGATGTGCTGGGGCCGCCCGCAGCCGGAGACGGTGAAGAACTATGCCATCAGCCTGCAAACGGCGAAGGGGTTTGTGGAGATCGGCACCTTCCGTGACAATTACCAACGCCGCCGGGTGCATGGCTTTGAACCGGTGGACGATGTCATGGCTTTACGCATCACGATTCACGCGACGAACGGGATTGACCATGCGCGGCTGGTGGAAGTGCGCGCCTACGCCTAACTATTTATGAGACTAACAACACATTCGATTTTTTTGATGACTGTCCTTCTGACAGGGTCCCCTGCCCTGCGGGCAGCGGAGGCGGTGATCCCGGCGAGCAAGGAGGTGCATGTGCTTGCGGCCTCGGCAGACACACCGGAGCTGCCTTACCTGGCGTTTCCGGCGGTGCTGGACCTGGGTGAGGAAGTGCTGATTTCCTTTAAACAGGGGCGGTCCCATGCGGCGGATCCGGGCGCGGTGCTGGAGGGACTGTGGATCCAGCGCAGCAGCGGGGCGGTGAAGGCGCGCCGCACGCTGGCGAAGATTGACGGCGAGATCATGCAGATGGGTGAGTGGGTGCGCTTTGCCAATGGGGACATCACCAATTACATTGATGCGCAGCGCAAGGAGGCACCGACACGCACGGGGCTGCGCTTTATCCGGTCCACGGATGGCGGGCGCAGCTTTGGGAAAGTGGAGCGGCTGGGGGTGGTGGACGGGGTGGAGTATGGGTATGCCTTTGATGCGATCACCCAGGGCAAGACGACGTGGATGCTGGTGATGACCTTTGCCAATCTGACGGGCGGTGAGCTGGTTTTTAAACGCGGCAGCCAGCCGGGATCGGTGGATGTGATCCGCACGGAGGATGATGGCGGCACGTGGAAGTTTGTGCGCAGCATCACGCGTGAGCTTGACGGCGCGCCCATCAATGAGAGTGCGTTTATTCGCGACGGGGAGGATTTTTTGGTGACGGCGCGTGGCTATGACAACCGGCAGTGGCTGCTGCGGATGGATGATGAATTTAAGCTGAAGAAGCGGGTGGACCTGACGGCGGAGCATGACTTTATCCAGTCCTATGTCGGGCGGCCCAGGCTCTTCATCAAAGACGGCGGCTTTTATCTGCTGGGGCGCAACTGGACGGACAAGGGGCCGATGAAACTGAGCCTGTTCAAGCTGGATGCGGAGACGCTGGGCATCACGCGGCATGTGCTGCTGGACAATGCGGAGGCTGAGCCGGTGGCGGACGGATACTATGCGCAGCCGTACTGGCAGGAGCGCGAGGGCCGGATGCGGTTCAATGTGATCAATTACAAAAGGGGAGCGCAGCCAGGGCCTGACATCGTGCGGCTGGAATACGACTGGGAGGAGGTGAAATGAACCGTGCGTGGCTTGTGGTGGCGGTGCTGTGGGTGGTGGCGGTCCTGAACTATCTGGACCGCATCATGATCACGACGATGCGGGATTCACTGACGGAGGTGATCCCGATGACGGATGCGCAGTTCGGTCTTTTGACATCGGTTTTCCTGTGGGTGTATGGGCTGCTGAGCCCGTTGGCGGGTTTTTTGGCGGACCGCTTCAACCGCTGCCGACTGATCATCATCAGCCTGTTTGTGTGGTCGCTGCTGACATGGCTGACGGGTTATGCGAAGACGTTTGAGCAGCTCATCGTGGTGCGTGCGCTGATGGGGGTGAGCGAGGCGGCGTATCTGCCTGCGGCGCTGGCTTTGATCGCAGATTATCATCGCGGCAGTACGCGGTCGCTGGCCACGGGCATTCACATGACGGGCCTGAGCGTGGGCACAGGCCTGGGCGGCGTGGGCGGCTGGCTGGCGGAGAAACAGGGGTGGAGCTTTGCGTTTGAGGTGTTTGGGATTTTCGGCATCGGTTATGCCATCGTGCTCCTCTGGCTTCTGCGTGAGGCACCGCAGGAGAAGGCGGCCGTGGACACGGCGGGGCTGCCAGTTTTGGTCCCCAAAGCGCGGCTGGGCGAGGCGCTGGTGAGCCTCTTCAGCCGGGGCTCGTTCATTCTGCTGGTGGTTTACTGGAGCCTTTTCGGTCTGGCAGGCTGGGCGGTGATGGGCTGGATGCCGACATATTTCAAAGAGAACTTCGACCTGCAGCAAGGCGCGGCGGGCATCTCTGCCACGGCCTTTCTGGCGGGCGCAATGCTGCTGGGCAAGCTGGTGGGCGGAGCCTGGGCTGACCGCTGGACGCGGACGAATCCGCGTGCGCGCATCCTGGTGCCTGCCATCGGCATGTTTATCGGTGCGCCGGCGATATTCCTCGTGGCAGGCACTAGCACGCTGGCCATCGCCATCGCGGGCCTGTCCATCTACGGCATGATGCGGTCGTTTTCGGATTCGAACCTGATGCCGGTCCTGTGCCAGGTCTCAGACCCGCGCTACCGGGCCACGGGGTATGGGGTGCTGAACATGTTCGCCTGCATCATCGGCGGCCTAACTATTTATGCCGGAGGCGCGATGCGGGATGCCCAGGTGGGTGTGGACACCTTGTTTCAATCGGCCGCCGTAGGGCTGCTCATCTGCGGGGTGCTGATGCTGATGGTGAAACCGGCGAAGACTGCTTCTTGAGTGTTTTCCTTCCATGAATTTACCTTTTCGATCATGAAACTGCACCTCCTGACATGGCTCTTTTTCACTGGGGTATTCAACGCCGGTTCCATCCGGGGTGAAGTGGCGACGGAGCCTGAGGACATCGTCCGTTACGTGGCGGTGGACAATGTCTGTGCGTGGCCAAATTTGACGTTGCTGAAGGATGGCAGTATTGCGGCCATCATCCATAACCAGCCCAGCCATGCGCGAATGGAAGGTGACATTGACTGCTGGACCAGCCGCGACGGGGCGATGTGGGAAAAGCGTGCGCAACCGGCCCCGAATGCGCCTGGCACAGTGCGCATGAATGTGGCGGCAGGCAAGGCGACAAATGGCGACCTGGTGGTGCTGTGCTCGGGCTGGACGCTGAAGAATGGCGCGCCCAAGACGGTGCTGCCCTGCTGGGTGACGAGGTCCGCCGACAGCGGAAGCACCTGGGAGGTGATCCGCGCCTTTCCCGAGGCTGAGCCAGGGTGGACGCACTTTGTGCCGTTTGGCCCCATCCTGCCGGGGGAGGATGGACGGTTACACACTTCTTGTTATGCTCGCGGCCTGGAAGACCGGAATGCGCGGCAGGTCTGGCACTTTGCCAGCAGGGACGAGGGCAGGACGTGGAAGCGTGGCGCGGTGATCGGCCAGGATCACAATGAGACCTCGATCTTCCATCTGGGCGGGAAACGCTGGCTGGCGGCTGCGCGAAACAATGCGGCCGCCCACGTGGTGCTTTTCCGTTCGGATGATGACGGTGAGAGCTGGCAGGGAGGTGAGCCCATCACCGCAAACCGCGAGCTGAACGCGCATCTGCTGCGCCTGGCGGATGGCCGAATTTTGCTGTCCTATGGCAATCGATCACCAGGGGAGTTTGGCGTCCTGGCCAAATTCAGCACGGATGAAGGCCGCACCTGGAGCACCCCCGTCCGGCTGGCACACAGCCTGTCATCGGACTGCGGTTATCCCAGCAGTGTGCAGCGTGCGGATGGGCGCATCGTGACGGCTTTTTATTCCGCATCGGCTGTAAACCATGAGCGCTATCACATGGGTGTGGCCATCTGGAAAGCTCCTGATTTCAAACCCTGAAACGTTTAAACTCATTCCTTTTATAAGCATGATCCGCATCCTTTGTTTGATCCCATTGCTGGCCTGCGCGCTCCAGGCGGCCGATGACAACGACGGTATTGAGTGGCTGGTACAATACGATGGCAAAGCTGTACCTGAGGCCCCTTGGAGGGTCATTGGGCAGCCGAAGGCAAGTCTTCAAGAGGATGGGCTTTTGCTGACGGATGATTCTGCTGAGTTCGGTTATTATCGTGCGCCGTGGAAGGCTGCGCCGGGTAATGAGATCATTGTGGAAGCAACGGTCAAAGCGGGTGCGGCCACGGGATCACAAAGGAACAAACCTTCCACTTCGCTCTGGCCCTGGCGCGATGGGGCACCGGTGATGGTGCAGGTGAGCGATGGCGTGCATCAGGAAGGACTGGTGCTCTTTCCTGCACAAGCCACAAGCTTTACGGACCGCTTCATCCCCATGGATACGACGAACCGTTTTCATACTTACCGGCTGGTCATCCACGGCACGCACATGAGCATGTGGGTGGATGGTGAACTGAAGGTGGAGGGGCAGAATGCGTTCTGGAAAAAGGCGGACAGCTCGGAGCCTTTTATCCAGTTTGGATCCAGTGCGAAAACCGCGACGGGGGAGGCGCATTGGAAGTCAGTCAGGCTGGGTATTCGCAAGGCGTCAGCAAAGCCGAAGGCTGCGCCTGTCAAGATCACCGTCAGCGAGCCCTGGGACTTGACACGTCAGGAGGTGCGGCAGACGCGGCCTTATTTGTATGACATGGGCCAAGGCCTGCTGCTGATGAGCGTGGCCCAGGGGCCGGATGCTTTTTATGAACCGTATGGGCTGCTGAAATCCACGGATGCCGGCAAGACCTGGGCACCCATTCCAGGGCTGGACCAGCTAGACACCACTCCCCTGCCCGTGCTGCGCCGGCCGGATGGCAGCATCCTGGCCGTGTCCCGCTGGACCTGGTTGCAGGCGGATGGCAGCGTGCAGGGCAAAACCGTGCATCTGAACGCCGATGCCACGCAGTTCACCATGCACGACAACCGGATCCATTTGCCGAAACAATACGCCAATGAGACAAAGGGAGATCAGACCATCTGCGAGCGTCACATCTGGAATGATGCGGATGGCGGTGTGACGATGGTCCTGTGGACACGCAAGGCGGTACCCATGGCCGATGGCCGCAAAAAAACTGAACGCATGTCCCACCTGATGCGGTCCACGGACAACGGCCTGACGTGGAACTATTTCTCCACCATCGGCCCCGGCGGCGAGCCTGCGGTGGTACGGCTTTCGGATACGAAAATGACAGCGGTCATCCGTGGCGACCGGGACTCGCGGATGAAGCAGATGTTTTCTCATGATGGCGGCAAGACCTGGGATGAACCGGTCTCGCTAGAGGTGGGCAAGGTGCTGCCGGATCTCGTGCTGATGAGTAATGGCGTGCTTGCATGCAGCTATGGCCGGCCTGCGTCCTGCCTGATGTTCAGCCTGGATGGCGGCAAGACCTGGCCTTCCCACCATGTCATCTCAGACCGGGTGGGTTTCAATTACACCAGCATCCGCGAGATCTCACCCGGGCGGCTTCTTTACATCCACGATGCGCCGAAGATGAATGCGATGTACATTGATGTTGAGCGGGCCGGGGAATGAGGCAGCATCGTTGGATGAACCGCCGCCAATTTTTTACCACGGGTGCTGCTGCGCTGGCCTGTCCTGTTTTTGCTGACACGAAGGGCCGTCCGCCGCGCATCCTGCTGAGGCCGGGGACGTATCAGAATGGCAACATCGGAGACATTGCGCACTCGCCAGGGGCACTGCGGATGTTTGAGACGCTGTGGCCGGAAGCGGAGATGACTTTGTGGCCGCGCGGCATCAGCCCGGAGGCGAAGGCGAGCCTGGAAAAAAACTTCCCGCGTCTGCGAATCGTGGAGGGGGAAATCAAGAGCAAAGGGGAGCTGACGACGCCGGAGCTGAGGGCGGCGTGGAAGGAGGCGGACTTCATGCTGCATGGCTCCGCACCGGGATTCAAAGGCGGTGAATACCTGCCTGCGTGGCGGGCGGCGGGCGGAAAGCCGTATGGGCTATTTGGCATCACGAACGATCCGCTCTCCGGCATCAATGGCAGCTTTCCAGAAGGCGGGACGCTGAAGCAACTGCGGGCGGCGATCGAGGCGCTGCCGAAGGATCATCTGCGCTCCGGCACGCGCACGCTGCTGAACGGGGCCTCTTTTGTCTTCTGCCGAGACAGCCTGTCGCAGCTTTATTTTGAGCGGCAGGGAGTGGCCAGCCCGCTGGCCTTTGGACCGGACAGCACCTTTGCGCTGCACCTGCGCGATGATGCGCGGGCGGCGGCCTATTTGCAGGAGCAGGGGCTGGAGGCGGACCGCTTCATCTGCGTGATCCCGAGGCTGCGCTACACGCCATCGGAAGCGGCGACCCGGGCGGCGGAAACGAAGGGCTCTGCGGCGAAGTCGGCGGTCAATGAACGCACACGCAAGGCGGACCACGAGAAGCTGCGGGGCCTGATCATCCGCTGGGTGCGGGAGACGGGGCAGAAGGTGCTGGCCTGCCCGGAGATGTCCTACGAAGTGGCGCTGGCGAAAGAGGAGCTGGTGGATCCGCTGCCGGAGGATGTGAAGGCGAAGGTGGTGTGGCGGAACAGCTACTGGCAGCCGGATGAGGCGGCCTCCATCTATGCGAAGGCGATGGCAGTGGTGAGCTGCGAATGCCACTCCCCCATCATCGCGCTGACCAACGGCACGCCGGCCTTCTACATCCGCCAGCCGACGGATACGGTGAAGGGACAGATGTATCATGACATCGGCGCAGGTGACTGGAACTTTGAGGTGGATGAAACAAGTGCGGATGAACTGTGGACGCGGCTGCAGCCCATCCACGCGGATCTGGCCCAAGCCCGTGAAAAGGTGAAAACGCTGATGGCAGGCGTGCAAAAGGTGCAGACCCGGATGGTGGAGGCGGTGCGGGCGAGCCTGGGGGCGTAAAAGCTGCCCATCGGGCTTGGCATCACAAAAACACCAGCACCGGTGTCAATCTGGCGGAGCGACAAGGGGGAAAGGATTCGTTATTACTTAACGTCTTCTCCCCCATCATGCTGCGCCTCACCTCCCTCTGCTTTCTTGCTCTCGGTTCCGCCCTTATTGGGGCTGAGCCAGTCACCCAAAAAATTGATGTGCTGGAGCTGATGAAGGCCGGTGAGGTGGAATACCACATCAACCCGAAGGCTGATTTCCATGATCCGGCCAAGGAGGTCTTCCAGCTCAACGACGGCCTGCTGAACATCAGCGGGCGGGGCTACGGCTACATGGTCACCAAGGAAAGCTACAAGGACTACCACCTGGTGGTGGAATTCAAATGGGGCCCAAAGACCTGGGGCAAACGCGAGGACCGTACCCGGGACAATGGCATCCTGGTCCACGCCTACGGCCCGCATGGAGCTTATGGCGACACCTGGATGGCGAGCATTGAGGCACAGATCATCGAAGGCGGCATTGGGGACATTTTGGTACTTTCCCCCAAGCTGGCCGACGGCACGGAGCTGGTCACCAGTGTCACGGCGGAGATCGAGCTGGACCGAGACAAAGAGAAGCGCTGGAAGAAGGGCGCCCCCCGGCAGGTGGTGACGAAAGGCCGCATCAACTGGGAAAAACGCGATGAGGACTGGGTGGACAAGATCAACTTCCGCGGCAAAAACGACCCGGATTCCCCAGTGGGTGAGTGGAACCGCCTGGAAGTCATCGCCAAAGGCGACACGCTGCAATACTTCGTCAACGGCCTGCTGGTGAACGAGGCCTTTGACTGCAAGCCCGCCGAGGGCCGCATCTGCATCCAGACGGAGGGCGCGCAGATGATCGTGCGCCGTTATGAACTTCATCCGTTAGGCCAGTTCACTGAAAAATGGAACCCCATCCAGGCCAGCGGCGGCAGCGATGTCAGCGTGCGGGACGGCCAGACAGCCGCCCTCTCCCCGGAGGAGTCCTTGAAAAAAATCCAGCTGGATGGCGACTATGAGGCGCAACTGGTGGCCGCTGAACCGCTCGTCATGGACCCGGTGGAAGTGACCTGGGATGCGGAAGGCCGACTGTACGTGGCGGACATGCGCGACTATCCGCTGGGGCCTGAGCCGGGCGAACCGGCCCTGTCCCGCATCCAGCTTCTCACCGATGAGGACGGCGACGGCCGCATGGACAAGGCCGTGACCTTTGCCGACCACGTGGACCATGTGCAGGGGCTGCTGCCCTACAACGGCGGGCTCATCGCCACCACCCGCACGCAGATTCTTTTCCTGAAGGACACCGACGGCGACGGCAAGGCGGACATCAATGAGCCTCTGATCAAGGGCTTCAATCCGCGCCACAGCCAGCTCCAGGTCAGCGCGCCGCGCTGGGGTCCGGATAACAAAGTGTATTTCAACAACGGCCTGGACTCCAAGGAGATCTATCCCGTGGTAGGCAGCGATCCGGCGAATGTCACCCGCTTCAATTTCCGCTGGGATCCGAAGACGGGCAAGATCGAGCCAACGAGCGGCTACGGCCAGTATGGCGGCGCGTTTGATGACTACGGGCGGCATTTCTTCTGCTCCAACCGCAACCCGCTGATGTTCGCCGTCATGCCGTATGAGGCCGTGATGCGGAACCCGTATGCCGGCATCGGCCAGGGGCATGAGGACATCGCCCCGGCAGGTGCGGAGACGCGAGTGTATCCGCTCATGATCACGCACACCACCGCAGATGCGCATGCGGGGACAAACACCGCTTGCAGCGGTCTGGGAGTGTATCGTGGGCCATTGATGCCGGAGCTGAAGAACAACGTCTTCGTGCCGGATCCGACCGGACAGCTCGTGACACGATACAAAGTGGAGCCCAAGGGCGCCTCCCTGAAAGCCACGCGTGTGGGTGACCGCACGGAGTTTTTCCGCAGCAGCGATGAATGGTGCCGCCCGGTGAACATGACCACCGGCCCGGACGGCGCGATGTACATCTGTGACATCTACCGCCGCTGGATTGACCACGCCCGCTTCTTCCCGGAGGAGTTTGTGAAGAACAACGACATGCGCCAGGGCGAAAACGAAGGCCGCATCTGGCGTATCGTGAAGAAGGGCCAGAAGGTGGCCAAAGTGGAGCCTGCGCCCAAGGATGCCGGGGAACTGAAAGCCTGGCTGAAGCACGAAAACGCCTGGCAGCGGGAGACCGCGCAGCGTCTGCTGGCGGAACAAGGCGCAGCCGGCGGCGGCGAAACCGTCGTGGACGCCAGCCGCAAGACCTTCTTTGACGTGCTCAACAAGCCAGATGCGGACGCCGCCGCAGACGCCGCCGTCATCCAAGCACGCGCGACCGCCATCAGCGAATCGCCGGAAGACGCCTGGATGACGCGGGCCGTCCTTAGCGCCAGCACGCACTCCGCCGGGGCAGTTCTGGACGCGGTGATCCGCCAGGGAAAAGTCACGCAGACCTATTCCGCCCAGCGCATGGAGACCCTGCGCTCCCTGGCCAGTGCAGCAGCGGCAGCAGGGCACCCAGATGACTTTGCCCTGGCCCTCAAAGGCGTGCAGGAACAGGCCGGCAAGCTGACCTGGTGGAAACCGGCCCTGCTGCAAGGCCTGGCGGAAGGCCTGCCCAAATCCGGCGGCAAGCTGGGTGCCAAAACCCTGGCCGCCTTTGTCGCCAAACCGCCCGCCGGGTCCGAGGCCGCAGCCACGGAAATCAGCGCCTTGCTCACCCTCGTGGATGAGGTCATGAGCGATGTCAAAGCGCCCCTGGACCAGCGCCTGGCCGTCATGCCCTTGCTGGCCCAGCGCCCCTGGGAAAAGGCCGAGCCCGTCCTGCGCACGCTGCTGAAAGACGGCCAGCCGACAGAGCTGCAAACCGCCGCCCTGGCCGTGCTGAAGAAGTATGGCGCGGACAAGGCCTCCCCTTTGGTCTATGACCTGCTGCCCACAGCCGGCCCCACCATCCGGCGGGATCTGGTGACGCTGCTCACCTCCAATGCCAAAACGGCGCTGGCCTTGTTCAAGCGCATGGACCAGGGCGAGTTCTCCCCTGCCCTGGTGGATGTGGAAACCCGCTGGCGCTACCAGCGCGGCACCGGTGAAATGCGCGACCTGGCCGTGAAGCTCTTCGGCCAGGCCAGCGAGGACCGCGCGGCGGTCATCACCAGCTACATGGACAGCCTGCATCTGAAAGGCAATGCCGCCAAAGGCCAGCAGGTCTTTTCCATGGTCTGCATCACCTGCCACAAACACGGCGACCTGGGCGTCGAAGTCGGCCCGCCCCTTTCCGATGTGAAGGCTAAGCCGCCGGAGGCGCTGCTGTCCGACATCCTGGACCCCAACCGCATGGTGGAGGCCCGCTGGTGCGCCTATACGGTGGAGACCAACGACGGGCGCCTGCTCAGCGGCCTCATCGTCGCCGAATCCGCCGACAACGTGACCCTCAAAATGATGGGAGGCCTGAGCGAAACCATCCAGCGCAGTCAAATTAAGAAGATGGTCAGCACCGACAAAAGCCTCATGCCCCCCGGCCTGGAAGCCGCCATCACCCAGGAACAGATGGCCGACCTCCTCGCCTTCCTCCGCGGAGCACCGTGAGGCATGTGCGGCCCTCCCCCCGCATCACGCGAAGAGCGTCCCAGAGGGCGGTGGCAAGCGCTCAAACGCGACACCTCTGTTCTTTGAAGGCGGTTTGCAGCCTAACGTAGTGTGTGACCGAATGGCATCGTTCGGCCAGGGCCTTTCGAGGCGCGCCAATCTTCCAAGCGGCCTCACCTGGCCTAGCGAAAAATGGCGTCGCCGAGGCAAGGTTGCCCTTGCCTCTCTGCCACCGCTCTCCTGGACGCTGTCGCAGCTCAGGAGAATCTTTCCCATCCGAAGATTTGCGGCCTAACTTTCTTCCACCACGGGGTTGGTGAGGGAGCCGATGCCTTCGATCTCAATGGTGACGCTGTCGCCAGCCTTCAGCCAGAGCTGGGGGTTGCGGGCCATGCCGACGCCCTGAGGGGTGCCGGTGAGGATGACGGTGCCGGGCAGCAGGGTGGTGCTGGCGCTGAGGAAGGCGATGACGGTGCGCACGTCAAAGATCATGTCGTTGGTGTTCCAGTCCTGCACGGCCTCGCCATTCAGAATCGTTTTGATGCCGAGTGCGTTAGGATTCGGGATTTCATCCTTCGTGACCAGCACAGGCCCCAGCGGGCAAAAGGTGTCAAAGGTTTTGCCACGGCACCACTGGCCACCACCGCCGTTTTTCTGCCAGTCGCGGGCGCTCACGTCATTGGCGCAGGTGTAGCCCAGGACATAGTCCAGCGCGTTTTCTTTGCTGACGTTTTTGGCGGTCTTGCCAATGACAACAGCCAGCTCGCACTCATAGTCCACCTGGTCGCTGCGCAGGGTGCGCGGCAGCTCGATGGGGCCGCCCGGATGCTGCAGGGAGCCGGGAGTCTTCATGAAAAGGATGGGATGCTCGGGCAGGGCGGAGCCGGTTTCTTCTGCGTGGAATTTGTAGTTCAGGCCGATGCACAGGATGGACACGGGCTGCACCGGGGCCAGCAGTGTGGCCACATCAGCCACGGTTTCCGTCACGCGATATTCGCCAAAGAGGTCGCCTTCAATGACCAGGGCGGAGCCGTCCGGCTGTTGGGCGGCATAGGAAGTTTGACCGGCAGAATCTGAGTAACGGATGATTTTCATGAATGGAGGGGAGAGGTGAACATGTACGCGCCTTGCTGGCAAATTTAATGATTATCTGCGGTTGAAGGCAACACAGTCCTCATACCGGGCACCGCTGCCGCCAAACATGTCCAGGGCGCTGCCGATGGTGCCGTCCACTTTCCCCAGGCTGAGCTCGTCCAGGCGGGCCAGATCGCCCAGATGGCGGATGCCGCCGGCATAGGTCATGGGAATGGGGCTGTGGTCCCCTAAAAAGACCACGAGATCCTCGTCCATGCCTTCGCATTTGCCCTCCACATCCACGGCGTGGATGAGGAACTCCGCGCAGCAGCCGGCCAGGTGTTTCAGCGTTTCAGGCGTGACATGCAGATCCGTGAGCGTCTGCCAGCGGTTCATGGCGACAGTCCAGCCATCGGCGGTGGCTTTGCAGCTCAGGTCAATGACAAGGCGGTCCCTGCCCGCAGCCGCGACCATTTTTTGCAGCCGCGTTTCTGAAAACGTGCCGTCCGTTTCAAACAGGTAGCTGGTGACGATGACGTGGCTGGCCCCGGCTTCCAGGTATTCTGCTGCATTGCAGGGGCGGATGCCGCCGCCGACCTGGAGACCGCCCGGATACGCCCCCAGGGCGGATTTGGCAGCGGCTTCATTGCCAGGCCCCAGGAGGATGACGTGGCCGCCGGTGAGGCCATCTGCCTGATATTGACGGGCATACCAGGCAGGATCGCGGTCGCTGACAAAGTTGGTTTTTAAACCGCTGCCGGAATCGCTAAGGCTGGAGCCGACAATCTGCTTCACCTGGCCGTCGTGGAGATCAATGCAGGGGCGGAAACGGGTCATTGTTCGGTGTTCAGTTTACAGTGTTCAGTTTGCCGCAAAAGCCAGGTGCGGCTGTGTATATCAGGGAGGAGGGGCGGGGGTGCAAGCGGCGGAGAAGGCATTTAGGACTGTTCTGCCAAGGTGCTGCCTACCTTGCGGACTTGCTTTCTGTGCAAAAGTGGAGTTCAGAGTCCGTTGCTTTAAATACAACCATGGAATCTATCGAGATCGCGCGCCTGTGCGCCAAGTATGCCGACGAAAAGAAGGCTGAAAACATCCTGCTGCTGGACCTGCGCGGCCTGTCCCCGGTGACGGACTTTTTTGTCGTCGCCACGGCCAGTTCCAACCCCCAGCTCCGCGCCGTCCGCGACAACATCGTGGACGAACTTCGCGACCGGCACGACCAGCGCCCGATCATCAGCGAAGGCACGTATGAGAGCCAGTGGCTGATTTTGAACTACCCTAACGTGCTGGTGCATGTCCTCTCCCCCGAGAAGCGTGAATACTATGCCCTGGAAGAGCTGTGGGGAGATGCCCCCAAGCTGGACTGGCAGGACACAGCGCCTGTGGGCGAGCCGGTGCCCCGCGTGAAAAAGCCGAAGGTGAAAAAGGCCGCCGTCAAAAAAGTGGCTGCCAAAAAAGCTCCTGCCAAGAAGGCGGCAAAAAAAGCTGCCAAGAAAGCTGCGAAGAAGAAGTGACCGTTTGGGCAGAGGCTGTCACTGCCTCTTCCCTACCATCTCATTCCCGCTGCAGTGCACTGACCTCCACGTTGGCTTGACGCAGGCGGGCGGAGATTTCCCGAGTGATCTCGTAAAGAAGGGAGATTTTTAAAGCCGGTCGCGTTTCATTGAGGGCGGCAAACCATGCACGAGGAATGACGAGGCAGTTCACGAAGCCGAGGGCGATGACATCCGCTGAGCGAGGTGACGCATCCAGGAAGGCCATCTCACCGACCGTCATGCCAGCGGTCAGCACGTCCACACGCTTTCTGTTCTGGTTTTCTGTGCGGATCTGCACTTCCACGCTGCCTTCCAGAAGCACCAGCATTTCATCCGCCATCTCCCCGGCCGTGATGAGCGCCTGCCCGGCCTCGTAACGCCGGCGGGTCAGTTCCGTGCGCATAAGTTCCAGATCCTCTGCCGTGCAACTGCGAAACAACGCGCACTGCTCCAGAGGAATGTTCCCCGCCGGCCGCCAGGAGGCTCCCGTCACCTCCAGGAGCAAAGCATCCTCGCACGCCTCCAGTGCAGCATCTTCTGTGGCAAACAGCATGCTGGGGGTGAATCCTGCATCTGGCAGCCGTGCCTCAAATTTACCCGGATGGCAGATGACCATCCGGACCCCCTGTTTGATGAGTTGCGACCGCAGCTCCCCTATCAAACGCAGACTGACGGCATCCACACTGACGACCGCGCGCAGGTCCAAAATGAGCTGTAAACAGCCCGCGTCAGCCAGTTGCTGAGCTTTCCTCAACACAGGCTCCAGTGTGGTAAAAATAAGCCCTCCCTGCAGTGCCAGGATCTGGATGCGTGAACCATGACGGCGCAACGATTCCCGTGCCGCAGGTGGCAGGCGGCGACGCGCGACCACCTCCCCACCATGATAGGCCTGGCGCACCGCCGTCCGCGGAGTCGCCGCCGGATTCAGCATGTGCAGAGCCAGCTCTTGGGAAAGGTCCATGCAGACTTTGATTCCACGCAAGCTGTTCCCCTGGGTGTCAAGCGGCGGTGAAAACACACCAATGCCCAACTGCCCGGGCAGCACTGCCAGGATACCCCCGCCCACGCCGCTCTTGGCCGGCAGCCCCACACGATACACCCATTCGCCAGACCAGTCATACATGCCGCAGGTGGCCATGACCCCCAGCACATTGTCCACATACTCTGCCGGGATCACCCGCTTTCGGGTCACGGGTTGCACCCCCTGGTTGGCCAGTGTCGCCCCCATCAGTGCCAGATCCCGGCAGGTTACGCGTATGGAGCACTGCTTAAAATAAGTCTCCAAGATCTCATGCGGATCTTCATCCAGGATGCCAAAATTCCTCAAAAGCCAGCCAATGGCCCGGTTCCGGTGTCCGGTCTCGCTTTCACTTCTGTAAATGGACTCATCAATATCCAGCTGGCGCCCGGCAAAGGCGCTCAGGTAATCCAAGATCCGGTCAATGCGTGATTTGCCATCCTCCGGCAAAACCTGACCGCAAGTGGCGATGGCACCGGCATTGATCATCGGGTTAAACGGCACTCCGCTGCCTTCCTTCAGGCTGATCGCGTTGAAGGCTTCCCCCGAAGGCTCGACGCCAATGCGCGACAGGATGTGCTTCTCCCCCCGGTCCTGCAATGCCAGGCCATAGGCCAAAGCCTTGGACACGGACTGGATGGTGAAACTGTGACGTGTATCCCCCACCTCATAAACATGACCGTCACGGGTGGCGATACAGATGCCAAAAAGCCGGGGGTCCGCCTTGGCCAGCTCCGGAATATAATCGGCGAGATGACCGTCCATGACGGACGCATAGCGAGCATGAAGCACCTGTAGATACTCCTGGATGGGTGAGAGCATGCCGTGCGAAAAGCACGGAAAGTGCCAATAAATAGGACTTTTTATGATTTCAAATAATTATGCCTATACCCGTCCCAACCGGGCCAGAGATCGGGCTTAACCATAAAATTTTAAAATCAAAAACAAATCCGGCTGACCGCTCACTGGCGGAATCAGCCCCAGCCTGCGATAGGCGGCCAGCAATTGTGCAGCCCTGTCACTTCGAGTTCGCTGTCATCGCAGGGTATAACTGAACAGGCTGGCGTCCTGGAAACGGAAGCGGAGTTTGAAGGGCCTGCTCTTGGGCAGGGTTTCGTGCCGGGTCCAGCGGACGGTGTGGCGGACCTGGTCGGCGGTGAGGGGCTGGCAGTCGGCGGCGGTATAACCGGAAAGCGGGTGGCCGTTTGAGTCCAGCACTTCCACCACGAGGCGGCCTTTGGCGGCGTTGGCATTGATCTCCAGGATGCCGGTGCGGGGAAGTGCGTCCCTACCAGGATCGGCAATGGGGAGGGTTTCGACCATGGCTTCTTCGGTGCCGGCATCCAGGGAGACCCAGCCGTCCAGCCGCCATCGGGCCAGGGCGATGGTGATGCGCTTGGGTGGGCGCGGTGCGCCGTGGGTGGCATTGATGGCGGTGTAATAATGCCAGACTTCGTCCTTCACCACGATGGGCGCGATGGCGACGTTCATGACGGAGCGGTCGTAAGTGGTGCCGGAGGGAATGACGGGGCTGCGGTCCGCCAGGCGCTGCCATTGCAGACCGTCCCGGCTGGTGATGAGCTGGCCCTCCATGGGGCCGTCGTATTTGGACTGGCCGGGCTTCTTGGTCTCCAGGATGTCCGTGATGCGAAACAGAGGCACGATGCCAAGGTAGGAGTTTCCATAGGCGAAGCCGTTCATGGCATAGAACTCCGTGCGCTGCTCCGGGCGGGTGACCCAGGCGTCGTCCATTTCATCCGGCTCCAGCACCACTTTCATCTCGGACCAATGAATGAAGTCGTCGCTGGTGACGACGCCGCCGAGGCGTTTCTGGCGGTTGGAGGCGGGGAAGTATTTGGGGGAGAAGGGGCGGATGTAGGCGAAGTATTTTCCGGTGGCCGGATCGTGCATGAGATGGCCAAGCTCCGAGCCCACAGTGATGACCGGCTTCTCGCCGTAGCGCGTCCAGTGGATGCCATCGGGCGAGTGGTAACCGGAGAATCCACCGACCTTGATGGTTTCATTGGCCAGGGCCTTGTAGCGTTTGGCGGGGTCGGGGTCCGTGGGATCGAAGATGACCGCGCCACCGCCCTTGGGCAGCACCCGGTTGGTCGGCAGCCCATTGGAGGGAAAGAGGTCCATCTTGGGTTTGGTCCAATGGATGCCGTCGCGTGAGGTGGCATAAAGCTGGCTGTACCACATGCGGAACTCGCCAGTTTTTTCGTCATGGAGAGTGGTGCCGTAAATGCGCACGGCATCTCCGCCCTCCCAAGGCTGGTCCGCCACCAGGACGGGCTCAGGCCATTTGTCTGCGGCATGAATGCGGCGGGTGGTGCCTGACTGCCGGGCGATTTGGGAGTCGTCCACAAAGAGCTCGGTACCGGGCCGGAGAGCCTTCAGTTCATCTGCCGCATGGATCACCGGGCCAGGCAGCAGCGCTAATACGACCCCAACGGCGGCCGCAGGACGGAGGCTGAGTTTGACGGACGAGAGGAGCGTGTTCATGATCCGGCGCGTGGTTTGAAGATTCAAACAGGGAGTTTAAAGACCGGAAGGGTCTCCCTTGTCAACCTTGCGCCTTACTTCACTGCCTTCCGGGCCGCTCAGCGTTCTTTGGCGAGCTTGTTATACTTTTCCACGAGCTCGTTGTAGGCCTGGATCTGGGCGTTGAGCTTGGTGATGGCGGAGTCGCGCTCGGTGGCGAGCTGCTTGAGGGCGGCGTTGGCTTTTTCGATGGCGGCGTTTTGGGCGCTAACTTCGGTATTGCGGTCCTGGATGGCCTCGCTGCCTTTGCCGGCCAGCTCTTTGTAGGCGGTGAGCTCGGCCTTGGAGACGTTGGCTTCGTTCATCCAATAGGCGAGGCTGAAGCCGCGCCCGCTCTGGTCCTGGGTGCGGAGCTGGACTTCCTCGGTGGCATCCAGCAGGGCGGCTTCGGTCTCGGCACGCAGGGTGGTGATGCGGGCGATCTCCTGCTCATAGCGCATGGCCTTTTCCTCAAACTCGATGCGCAGCTTGTTCTCGGCGATGAGCTGGGCGGTGATCTCATCAATGCGCGCATTGAGCACGAACTCGCGCTGCCACTGGACGGCACAGATGCCGCAGAGACCAAGGACGATGAAGGCGAGCAGGGTAAACAGAAAGGCCTTCATTGTTTATTGCTGGGGGGCGGGAGAGGGAGCAGGTGCGGGTGCTGGCGCAGAGGAGGCGGCCGGAGCCGGGGCGGGGCCTGCACCCCCGGCGGTGGGCTTGACGTTGAAGGCGACTTTATTGAAGCCCATGCGGCGGACGGCATCCAGGGCCTTGACCATTTCCGAAAACGGGGTGGCGGAATCGCCGCTGATGTAAACAGGGGTGTCCGGGTCTTTTTTGAAGCGCTCGCTGAGCCGGGCCTCCAGGTCTGGCAGGGAGACGGGCGCGGTGTCCAGGAAGACGTCACCGGCAGCATTGACGCCTATGTTGACCATGTCCGGCTTGAAGTCGGGCTGGCTGGCGGCAGCGACGGGCAAGTTGACCTTGATGGTCTGCTGCTTGGTCATGGTGAGGCTGACCATCATGAAGGAGGCCAGCAGGAAGAACATGACGTCAATGAGCGGGATGATCTCCAGCCGGGTCTTCTTGTGGGCGATGGGGGAATGGATTTTCACAGGCCGTGAGGAGGTGGTCTAACCATCAATGCTTTTTGGCGCTCACCTGGTCAAAGCCGTGCTGGGCGGCCAGGATGAGGACGTTGTTCGCAGCGGCTTCGAGGTCGAACTGGAGCTTGGCCAGACGGCTGTGGAAGTAGTTCATGGGCACCAGGGTGGCGATGGCGATGAGCAGGCCGGCAGCGGTGGCGATGAGCGCCTCGCCGATGCCGCCGGTGACCTTTTCCACGGCGAGCTCGGAATCCCCGATGGAGGAGAAGGAGCCCATGATGCCGGTGACGGTGCCGAGAAGGCCGAGGAGCGGGCCGAGGGTGACGATGGTATCCATGGCCCCGAGGAAGCGGCCTGCATTCTGCAGCTCATGCCCGGCGGCCACCTCCAGCGCGCCCTGCATGGAGCTGTGCTGGTGCTTGAGGCCGTGATGGATCATGCGCACGACAGGATCGGTGGTTTTTTCAGAGAGGGAGATGGCCTTGGCCTGGTCCCCGGCCTCCAGCGCGGCATACACCTGCTCTCGCTGGCGGGCGCTGCAACGGGCGCTGAAACGCAGCCACCAGAACACACGCTCCACCAGGACGCAGACGGCAAAGGCTGCCACCACCAGGATGGGATACATGATGGGGCCGCCATCGTGGATGAGTTTGATGACGGCGTTGGCGAGGGGGAGCGGGGGCATGGGGGAGGAGTTATCAGTATCCGGTAATCAGTTTTCAGTCGTCAGTATTCGGTATTCAGTCTGGCTGGCCGGCTTGGGGCGGCAACTGAATGAGAACCGGGTCAGCGCAGTTTAAAGGCAATGGGCAGGCGGAAGCTGCGGACGGTGCCGGTGGGGAAGCGCCAGTTGTTGCGCACCCAGGAGGCGGCGTAGTTGTCCAGCTCCGAAAAGCCGGTGCCGCTGGAGACGCTGACGCTGTCCACCGATCCGGAGGGGCTGACGCGGATGGTGAGGGTGACTGAGCCTTTGATACCGCGCGAGCGGGCGAAGGAAGGATAGGGAGGTGCGGGGAATTTGCCTTTGCCACCGGAGCCCACGGCTCCATTGCCACCGCCGCCGCCACCGCTGCCCTGGGTGCCACCTGGGGCTGCGACCGTGCTGGTGGCCCTGCGGGGAGCGGCCTTGGCCACGGTGGGCTGGGGTTTAGGCTTGGGCTTCGCAGGATCCACCACCTTCAGCACCGTCTCGATAACTGGCGCGGCCTGGACGGTGAAAAGGTCCTCGGTGATGAGGGCTTCCGTCAGCTCCGGCAGGTCCAGCATCTCGGGCGTGACCTCGACGATCTCCGGCACCTCGAGGATCTCCGGGGTCTCCATTTCATTGCTGACCACTTCCGGTGCTTCTTCCATGGCCTGCAGCTCTGCCATCGTCGTGTCCTGGCTGGCCACCTCGCTGGCACCCATGCCGGCGGCACCGGAAAGGGTGATGACCATGGGCACTTCAAACCGCAGCATGCCAATGAGACCGATGAGCAAAAACGAACCCGCAATGGCAACGAGCCAGGCGACGCCGCAGAGGCTGTCTTCCCTGGGGCAGAATCTCCAGGTGGTGCTGGCACGGGCGGACACGGCACTGGTTTCCTGGCGGGGAAGGCTCAGAGCTGGAGATCCGATGAGGGCCATTTGTGACATAACGCTGGGGGGGAGATTGAGATACGTTTGCGATAATGACGATTGATCAGACAACGTCAAGGAGCTATTGCGACGCGATCTCACAGAATTTGCGTTATTTTAGGCCTTCCATGCTTTCTCCCTCCCCACCATCCCCTGATGAAATCAATGCTCAGGCCAAAAAATGGATGCAGCACGGCATTCAATTGCTGGAAAAGGGTGACCGCGATTCACTGCTGGAGGCGCAGGTGAGTTTTGAGGAGGCGATCGCTTTGCGGGAAACCCTGCCGCTGAATGAGGACCCCGTTTTCCGCTGGGGCCTGACTGCAGGCTGGATGAACCGGGGAGATGCGCTGACGAGGCTGGGCGGCCCGGAGCGGCTGGAGGAGGCACTGCGGTGCTATGACATCGCCATCGCCCATGTGCACCGGCTGCCACTGGACGGGCATCCGATGATCCGCTGGCGGCTGACGGTGGCGTGGATCAACCGGGGCATCACGGAGCAGGCGAAGGAGGATGAGACGGCGGCGGAAAAAGCGCTGCGCTGCTTTGACACCGCGCTGCAAGTCATGAAAGGGCAGGCGGAGAATCCGCGCCAGGACTATCAGCAGGTGCAGGCGGCAGCCTGGATGAACCGGGCGAACGCGCTGCTGCGCCTCTCCCCTGCCCCGTGGCGGGAGGCGGCGGAGGCGGCACGCCAAGCAGTCAAACACAGCCGCAGCGAGGAGGCAGCGGGCGGCATCGCGGCAGAGACAGGGATCAAGGCCCGTTATGTGCTGTGCCAGGCCCTGGCCCACCTGCTGGAGACACCGCCGGTGAATGCGGACGAGGCGGAGGCCTGGATCCTGGAGGCGACGGATGCGGTGGAGGAGGTGATGAGCCTAACCGGGAATGCTGAAAAGCACCGGGCGCTGCGGGAAGCGGTTTTTCACTTTGGCTGCCGCATTTACCGGGCCTTCCAGCCGCATTTCCTGGCGGAGTTTATGCATGACAGTGCGGCAGAGGGAGAAATGTCTGACCGCATGCGGCAGGCGGCCCAGGAAGCACTGGCCCAGGCTGCCGCGCAGATCCGGCAGGAAAATCTGGCAGGTTACACACCAGGCCGCCTGGACCGGCTCATCCAGACACTACAATCCCTGAGTGAGGCAGGGAAAAAGATCAGCGGTCCGGCCGTGGGTTGAACCTGCTACCCACCGGATGAAACCACCTTTGGCTGACGCACCCGCTGAATGATGACGGGGGCCGTGCTGCCGTGAACGATGATGGAGACGAGCACGATGAAAGCGGTGAGCGCCCAGAGTTGCGGCGCGTTTTCAAACTCGGCTTCTTTGAGGCCAAAGGAAAGGTAGAAGAATGAGCCGACCCCGCGGATGCCGAAAAAACTGACGGCGAATTTGTGTGGGAGATTCATGCCTGTGCCGATAAGCGAAATGAAGCCGGAGAGCGGGCGCAAGACAAACACAAAACCCAGGCCAAGCAGCGCCATTTCCCAGGTCAGCGGAGCCAGGATGCCGGTGGCGAGGCTGCCACCGAAAAGGACAAGGATGACCGAGAGCAGGATTCTTTCGACCTGATCAATGAAGGTGTGCAGGGTCGAGTGATATTGATGTTTCAGCTCGTGATTACGAATGGTGATCGCGGCAATAAATACGGCGATGAATCCATAACCCTGAGCCAGTTCGGTGAGGCCATACACCAGCAAAGTGGCGGATACGGCGACCATGCCTTCCCGCACTTTCAAAAGCTTGTGATGCGCCGGCAAATGGAAGAACAGATAAATCACCGCCTTGCCCGTCCCATAGCCCATCGCGACTCCTGCCGCGACACGGTATAACAAATCATACACCAACCATTTGCCAAACCATGGATCACCGGTCTGTGCGGCGGCAGCCATGGCCACCGCCATCCAGACGAAAGGGAATGCCATGCCATCATTGAGCCCGGCCTCTGCTGTTAAGGAAAAACGCGTTGGGTCTTCCGTTCCTTTGTTCGGCTCATCCACTTGTACATCGGCGGCAAGGACGGGATCTGTAGGAGCCAGTGAGGCTGCAAGCAGGAGGGCCGAAGCCAAAGGCAGGCCAGCCCACCAGTAACCCAAAAAGGCAAGGCTGCCGATGCTCAGCAGCATGGCAACGGAGATGAGCCGGAAGGGCACATTCCAGTTACGAAAGTTAAACCCCCGGTCAATTTTCAAACCCGTGCCCATCAGGGCGATAATGACGATCAGCTCGGAGAGATGAACCGTGAAGCTTTCATTACGAAGCGGGCTGGGCCACGGAAAGATGTCCGTCAGGCTGTAAACCACGACGCCGAAAAGCAAAAAAACGATAGAATAGGATATCTTCAAAAACTGCGCCAGCGTCGGCACCCATGACACGGCCAGGCCGATGAACCCGATGATGGCAAGGCTTAAGATGTAAGTATCCATTGACTCCAAGATACATCAAGATCGTCCGAAGAGGGATGATCGTGTGTGTCTAATTAATCTCAAGCCACTCCCGAGGAGCCATGCCATCCTTTGGCATGGTTTTATAATATGAGCCTGATCCTACATCTGGTACTCGAAGAGGCGGCAGAAGGCGCCCTGGAACCAGCGGCCTAACGACAAGTTCAGATCCGGCCGGTGCAGGCGTTTGCTCTGTTCGCGGTCACGTCGGATCATATCGAGCTGGCGGGCGCTGAAGGCATCGTCCAGGACATTGAGGTTGTTCTCGTCATTGATGAAAAAGGAGCGCTGGTCCAGGTTGGTGGACCCGGCGATGCTGAGGTGGCCGTCCACCACGACGAGCTTGCCATGGGTCATGGTGGGCTGGAATTCATACAGCTCCGCACCGGCCGCCACCAGGGTGCGCAGGTAGCGGGTATTGACGGAGCGTGAGGCGGGAAAATCAATGTGCTTCCCTGGAATGATGATCTGCACTTTGACGCCGCGTTTCATGGCCTCCAGCAGCGCCACCCGCAGCGGGCGGTTGGGGATGAAGTAGGCATGAGCGATGATGATGGAATCCTGCGCGGCGCGGAAGGCCAGGAGGTAGCTGCTGCCGAGGGTATCGCCCAGTTTTTCAGGGGAACCCATGGCCATCTGGGCTTTCAGTTTTCCGGCGGTGGGGAGCGGCGGATAATAGTCCGGGCCGGTCAGCCTGTGGCCGGTGAGCTCCTGCCAGTTGTCATTAAAATGATCCTGAAGCTGGGCCACGACGGGGCCGCGCAGCTCATACTGGGTATCCCGCCAGCGGTGGACGTTTTCGGCATGGCCATCCCAGCAATAGGCCCAGCCCGCGCCGCCCATGAAACCAATTTTTCCATCGGCCACCAGCACACGGCGATGCGTGCGATGGAGGAAGCGCCAGGGCATGAAGAGGTTCATGGGCCGGTAAAGATGAAGCTGCACGCCGGCATCGCGCATGGCCTGCAGATGCGCATCGCCATACTTGGAGCAGCCAAAGGCATCCAGGATGACATGCACCTGCACACCGGCACGGGCACGCTCCACAAACATCTGGGTGAACTTCTGCGTAGGCTCGCTGTCCACGCAGACATAGGATTCAAAAGTGATGGTCTTCTGCGCCTGGCCCATGGCCCGGAGCATGGCGGGAAAGTAGTTACCACCATTTTCCAATGTGCGGATGGCATTGCCGTCCGTCCACGGAGTTTTGACCACCTGGGCGAGCTCCGCCGCAAAGGCAGGCGTGCGCACCGGCGGCGGTGATTTGGAGACGCTCTGAAAACCGACCGCCACACAGGAACTGAGCAGCGGCAGGCAGAAGAGGGTTAAAAGGAACAGTCTGGGCACGATGGGGGCCGACTATGCACTGCCCGGGGACTGAGACGAATTGATTTAGCTGACCGTGCACATTTCAATGCCAGGGCACGCGGGCACTGCGACGGCGCAACCCCAGCCCCATGAAGCCTGCCAGCAGGAGGACGGCACGCCCTGGTTCTGGAATGACCGCCGCGCCGAGCACCAGGAATCCATCCCGTTGAAACACATACATGCCTGGCAGGTCTGAGACGACCTCAAAGAGGCTGGCGACGTCCCCGGTGATGTCGCCACCGACTTCCAAAAAGGCCCAGTCGTAAAGCTCAGGGTCGGTGATGGCCGCAGCATTGCCGACATGGATGGTGATTTTCTCTGTCTCTCCGGCCACCAATGAGAGGTTGTTTTCAAGGGTAAACACCAGGTCTGAGGAGCCGCCGGAGGGATGGGCATCAAAGGCCAGGGCGCTGCCGGCTTCCAGCGTGAGGCCTTGCAGGGTGATGGGGGCCAGTGAACCGGCCACTTCAAGGACGCCGTTGTTTTTCACCACCACAGGGCCGCTGCCCAAAGCGCCCTCGTGATTGATGATGAGACGTGCTTCGGTACCGGTATAACCGCCAATGCTGCTGCCCCCGGTGAAGGTATTGCCAGCGACAAGGGTGGTGGTTCCGGCCAGGGCATTCAATGCCAAGCCACCGGCCAAAGCCACGTGGGCACCGGCGGCGGCCCCGGTTTTAGTCAGGTAATAACCGCCACTGACATCCGAGTGAAAAAGTGTGAGCGCACGGCCGGCAGCGGTGCTGGTGAGGGTGGCCGCAGAGATGATGCCGGGTGCGGCAGGCACGGCATCTGCCAGCAGTGGATCCGCACCGATGTTCACCGCGCCGCCAGCGCCCAGGGTGATGGTGCCTGCTCCGGCAGCCCCCACCTGCATGAGACCGGCGGTGGCCACGTTCAACGTGCCGGTGCTGCCACCCGTGCCGATGGACAGAGCTCCGGTGCTGCGCCATGCGCCGCCCGTCTCAATGGTGGCCGTACCGGTGCCATAAATCGGCGCGGGGGATGCCCCCTCAGCGCCGTTATAAAAACCGATGTATGCCGTGCTGCTGTTTTCCACCACGCCGGAATCGTTGACGACCAGGCTGCCCACGCCGGAATGACCGACATAAAAGCTCGTCGCCGTCCACTTGCTGCCCGTGCCGGTGACGGTGACATTGGCAGTGCCTGCGTTGCGATTAAGATCCTGGCCGTAACCGGCGACGTAGGCGCCCGCAGTCTTCACGAGACCGCCGTTTTCCACCAGTACCGTCGCGGCCCCCTGATAGCCCATGAGCAGGGTCCCGACGGCCATCTCGCCGCCGCTTTTCACATTGAGCAGGCCGTTTGAGCCGGCATACCGGCCGACGTGGGTGGTGATGGTGGTGGTGAATTTGCCCCCGTTGCTGACGGTCAGGCTGCCATTCCCCCGGGCAGCGATCATGGTCTGGCCGCTGGTGGTTTTATTGATCACGCTGCCAGCGCCGTCCAGCAGGACGGAGCCGGTTGAGCCTGCAGCGTCAGCGATGTAAAAGGTGCCGGTAACTGTGAGCATACCGCCGGAGGAGGCTTTGGTGACTTCCAGCGTACCACTGTTGATGCTGAAGGCAGCGGCAGACTGGGAGGTGTCCTGCACCGTGATGGTACCGCCGTTATTCAATAATACCGGTGTCGTTGTCGTGGGGAGGGATGGGTAAGGGGTCGCCCCGCTCCAGGTCCAGTTGGTGGGCTCCTGCCAGGCCCCGGTGCCGGTGTTATTCCAGGTGGCAGTCTGGCATTGAGCCACTTGTCCCAGACCTGTGGCGATAAGGAGACCCAAGAGGCATTTGAGGGAAAAGGGAATCAACTTCATGAGCAATGTTTCCCCCCCTTTGGTATTGCAACACCATGCAGGAGCCCAACCAGCAGGCGGGACTTCGTGATAACATTGTCGGGGGGGGCAAGATTGGATAAGCACCGGCCATGCCATTTGTTTCCCTGTGAACCCCACCATATCACAGAAGTACCGACATTCCTCTTCTCCGTGTGCAGTGGTGTGTGCGATGGCCTCTGCATCCGCCTGCGGCCTAACCATCATCGGCGGCGACGAGACCCCAAACCCATCAGGCCGCCAAGCAAGAGGACGGCACGCCCTGGTTCTGGTATGACAGCCATGCCGAGAACCAGAAACCCGTCGCGCTCAAAGACATAGAAATCAGGCACGTCGGAGATCACTTCGAAGAGGTCCGGGTCATAACCGGTGATGCCACCGGTGGTCTTGAGGAAGGCCCAGTCATACAATTCCGGGTCAGTGATAGCAGCGGCATTGTTTAGGTAAATGGTGATCTTTTCCTCAGGATTGGTGACAAGGGACAGCATGGTGCTGATCTCAAATTTTGGCGCGTCCGTTCCACCGACAGGATGGGCATCAAAAGCCAGGGCGCTGCCGCCTTGCAGGGTGAGGCTGCTGAGGGTGGTGGTGGCCACGCCCGCAGCGACCTCCAGCGTGCCATTGTTCTGGACAAGCACAGGCCCGCTGCCGAGCGCGGTGGCATGACTGAGAATGAGGCGGGCCTCAGTGCCGGTATAACCGCCGATGCTGCTGCCACCGGTCAAGGTATTTGCCCCAATGAGAGTCGTCGTGCCGGCCAGGGCATTCAATTTCATGCTGCCAGCCAAAGTAACGTGAGCCCCGGCAGCGGCACCCGTTTTAGTGAGGTGGTAGGCACCGGTCATGTCCGTGTGAAACAGCGTCACCGCACGGTCCGTGGCCCCGGTGATGGTGGCGGCATTCACTATTCCCGGCGCGGCAGGAAAGGCTTCGGGCAGAAGCGGATCCGCGCCGATGTTGAGGCTGCCTTGGTCCCCCAGGGTGATGGTGCCATTGCCGGAATTGACCAGGACACTGCCCGCGCTGGCAAGGTTCATCGTACCTGTGCCGCCGTTGCCGCCGATGGTGATGCTGGCCGTGCTCTGCCACAGACCGCCGGTGCGAATATTCACCGTTCCCGTGCCATAGATGGGCGGTGTGGGAACAGTGCCCACTGGAGCGGAAGAGGAGACTCCGCCATTAAAATGGCCGATGGCTGCCGTGCTGGTGCTGGCCACAACGCCAGAGTTCTCAATGTTCATGGTGCCGGTGCCGGAATGGCCCACATAGAGAACGGTCGCCTCCCACCGGCTGCCCTCTCCCGTCACATTCACTGTTCCCGTCCCGCCACGCCGGTTGGCATCCTGGCCGAAGCCACCAATGTAGCTGCTCCCGGTCTTGACATACCCTGCGGATTCCACATTCAGCGTGCCATTGCCGCGATAACCCAAGATGAAAGTGCTGGAGGAGACGTAGCGACCGGCCGTATTGACGGTCAGGGTGCCCACGCCTGTGGCACCGCTGCTGGAGCCCAGCCCCACATGCGTGGTGCCGACGACATTGACCCGGCCCTCATTGCTGACGACCATGCTGCCCGTGCCTGCGCTGCCAATGTGCATCTGGGCATTGCCTGTCTTGTTGAGGATGCTGCCCAGGCCATCCACCAGGACGGACCCGGTGCGCGCTGCCAGGCTGCCAATGTGAAACGTGCCCGATACTCCAAGCACACCGCCCGTGCTGCCTTTGGTGATTTCTATCCGGGCGGTGTTCATGGTCAGAACGCCTGCCGACTGGGTAGTGTCCTGCACCACCGCCGTGCCAGCGTTGATGAGCACCGTCGTTGCCGTATCCGGCAGGGAGGTCGGCGGAATGGTGCCCGTCCAGCTCCAGTTAGCCGGTTCCTCCCAGTTTCCAGGAGCCGCGTCCTGCCAGGTGGCCGTCTGGGCTGTCAACAAAGTGCTGCTGGCCAGGATCAGGCAACTGGCGGAATAAAACTGGCGGAGGAAGGGACTTTTCATGCACAAGACTCCCCCCAAGGATTTGGGCGTGGACTCTCAGCGACGGCGCAAGGCTATCCTGATGAAAGGCTTCGGGGGGATGTTTCTTGATCAAGCATCCGACATGCCATCACGCCCGCCTTCAGCGACACTCAGCACAGAAGTATCGGGAAGAAGCCGTTCAGCACGCAGCCGCGCAATCAGGGCCAGACGTGGCAGCGCCGAGTGAAGCGGTCGCAAGGGCTGCTGATCAAAATTTGTCCTGCCGAGACAAAATCTCAAAATCCCATTTGACGATGATGCTCATGAGACTTAATCGCAGACCGCTCTATTGCGACTGATACTCACTTCCGTTTCCACCCGAGAGACGACTCTGACTCCATGAAATTCAACACCTCATCAATCCGATCCCTCCCCAAAGGATTTGCCTGGACATCCACCCTCGGCTTCGTGGGCACCCTGGCTGCCCAGACCGCCGCCCCTGCTCCTGGACCCGCAACACCCGCAGCGAATGCCTCCACAGACGAAGCCACCGAACTGCCTGAAGTGGTCGTCTCCGCCGAAACAGAAAAGGTTTACAAGCCCGAGCGCCTGCAGTCTCCGAAAATCACCGAGCCTCTGCGTGATGTGCCCCAGACCATCACGGTGATCCCGAAAGCGGTGATCGAAGACCGCGGAGCTTTCAGCCTGCGTGATGTGCTGCGCAACACGCCTGGCATCTCCATGCAGGCGGGTGAAGGCGGCGGCGGCCTGCCGGGTGATAACCTGACCATCCGCGGCTTTGGTTCCCGCAATGACATTTATCAGGATGGCGTCCGCGATCTCGGCTCCTACAACCGCGATCCCTTCAACACGGAACAGGTGGAAGTGACCAAAGGCCCGGCCTCCGCCAACAACGGACGCGGCTCCACCGGCGGCTCCATCAACATTGCCACCAAGATGGCCAACCTGGAGCAGGGCGGTGTGGTCTCGCAGTCCTTTGGCTCTGACAATCTCTACCGCAGCACGGCGGACTATAACATGCCCCTGTCTGAGCATTCCGCCCTGCGTGTGAATGCCCTTTACCACTCCGCCGATACTCCCGGCCGTGACATCGCCAACCAGGAGCGCTACGGCATCGCCGCCTCCCTGGCCTTTGGTCTGGGCACCGACACGCGCGTGTTCCTGAACTATCAGCACCTGACGGAAAACAACATCCCGGACTATGGCATTCCCTGGGTGCCTAACAATGGCACTTTTGTCGGCAGCGGAGCCGGTCTCGGCAGGTATGCTGACGGACCGCCACCCGTCAGCTTTGACAGCTTTTACGGCCGCGAGAACACCGACTTCGAAGATGTGCAGAGCGATATCATCACGGGCATCATTGAGCACGACTTTTCAGACAATCTGAAACTGCGCAATGTGCTGCGCTACGGCCGCACCCACCGCGAATCCGTCATCACAGCTCCGCGTTTCTTTGATACGGATGGCGGCACTCCGGGCAACCAGTACACGAGCCGCATCAACCGCCAGATGCAGGCCCGCGAGCAGACCCAGGAGATCTTCTCCAACCAGACCAACCTGAATGCCAACTTCGAAACTGGCATCCTGAAGCACGCCCTGGTGGCCGGGATGGAGATCTCCATGGAACGGCAGGTCAATGCCAATGCTGCCCGTGGCGACGCCGGATCCCGTGGCGACGTGCTGGACCCGAACTTCAATGATGACGCCTACACTGGCCGCCCCACCTTGCCGACGCCTGCGGAATCCCACCTGGACACCATTGCGTTCTATCTCTTCGATACGATCAACATCACCCGTTTTGTGGAATTGAACGGCGGTCTGCGCTTTGATCACATTGAGGCGGATGTGCGGGGCGTGGGTGCAAACCGCGACCAGTCCCGCCGGGATGACATGCTGAGCTGGAAGGCTGGCATCGTGGTGAAGCCCGTGGAATACGGCAGCATCTACTTCGGCTATGGAACATCCTTCAACCCGTCCATTGACACCAACACCGGTCTTGGCCTGAACGCCGCCCAGGTAAGCCTGGAGCCTGAGGAAAACCGCAACATGGAGCTCGGCACCAAGTGGGACTTCCTGGACGAGCGACTGTCCTTCAATGCCGCCATCTTCCGCTCTGAGAAGACCAATGCCCGCACCACGGATGTGGCAGGCAATACCGTCCTGGCAGGCAACCAGGTGGTGGAAGGTGTGGAATTCGGCCTGGCCGGGAACATCACCAAAAACTGGAGCGTCTTCGGCGGCTATGCCTACATGCGCAGCGAGGTGGAAGAGTCCGGCAACGCGGCTGAAATCGGTCAGTCCCTGGGGAACACCCCGGATCATTCCTTTAATATCTGGACCACCTACAACCTGCCTTACAATGTGCAGGTGGGCTTTGGTGCCCAGTATGTGGGTGACCGCCAGAATGGCAATTCCGCCACCTCCCGCACCGCCCCCGGCTACTGGACTTGCGACGCCATGCTCAACTACCAGGTCAATGACAAGTTCAACATCCGGCTGAATGTCTATAACATCGCGGACGAGCGCTACATTGACCGGGTCGGCGGCGGCCACTTTGTCCCCGGTCCGGGCCGCTCGGCCGCGATCACGGCCAGCTATAAGTTCTAAGCCCTTTCTGCCGTGCAAACCTGCCGGGGGCGATGATGTGCCAGTGCGCGCATCGCCTCCGGCGTTTTCCCTTTTTAAATTTCATGCTCATCACCATTCCAAACGTCCTCACCCCTGAACAAGTCGCCCATGGCCGCCGGCTGCTGGATGCGGCCGACTGGGTGGATGGCAAAGTCACCGCCGGCTACCAGTCCGCCAAGGCCAAGGACAACATGCAGCTCCCGGAAAACAGCCCTGCGGCCAGGGAACTGGGGGAAATGATCCTGGGGGCCCTTTCGCAAAACCCCCTCTTCATGGCAGCGGCGCTGCCCCTGCGCATCTTTCCCCCGCTCTTCAATCGCTACGCCGGCGGGCAGTCCTTTGGCACCCATGTGGACAATGCCATCCGCCAGTTTCCCAATGCCCCCGTGCGCATCCGCACCGACCTCAGCGCCACCCTTTTCTTTGCCGCGCCGGAGGAATACGACGGCGGCGAGCTGTGCATCGAGGACACCTATGGTGTGAAAAGCGTGAAGCTGCCGCCCGGCCACATGGTCCTGTATCCGGCCACCAGCCTGCACCACGTCACCCCCGTCACGCGCGGAGCACGCATCTGCTCCTTCTTCTGGCTGCAAAGCATGATCCGCGATGACGGCCAGCGCTCCCTGCTCTTTGACCTGGACCTGGCCATCCAGCGCCTGGGCCATGAACTGGCCGGCAATGAAACGGCAGACAAAACCACCGTCCAGCTCACCGGCGTGTATCACAATCTGCTGCGCCAGTGGGCCGAGATGTGAAACCCGCTTGAATGACGAATGACGAATGACGAATGACGAATGCAGGATGACGAAAATGCCGCCATTGGCCAGACTGTCACCGAGTCTCCTCATCTACGCTCTTATTCATTAGCCCGCGACTCCCCATCCTTCGTTTACCCCGCGCGAAATCATTCGTCATTCGTCATTTTCCTCCCCATGCATCTCACTTTTCACCGCAGCATCTTCTGGGCTCACCTGATAAGCGGCCTCCTCGCGGGTCTCGTCATCCTTTCCATGTCCGTCAGCGGGCTGATGATCGCTTATGAGGTCCAGTTGATGGACTGGATCAACCGCGACCTGCGCGTCACCCCGCCATCCGCGGAGGCAGTGCATCTGGACGTCGAAACCCTGGTGGCCAGGGTGCAGGAAGGCAAGCCCGGGCTGAGCCCGACCGGCTTCACCTGGAAGGCGGATCCCGGAGCACCGGTCACACTTTCGGTTGGGCGTGAAGGGCATTTTTATGCCAACCCCTATACCGGCGAGTTTCTGGGAGAGGGCAACCACACCTGGCACGATTTTTTTCACGATGTCACCTCCTGGCACCGGTTTCTCACCGGCACCGGCCTGTCCAAGGAAGCGGGCAAGCTCATCACCGGCAGCGGCACGCTCATCTTTGGCATCCTTTTGGTTAGCGGAATCTACCTCTGGTGGCCCCGGCACTGGCGCTGGGTGAATGTGCGGGCCGTGCTCCTCTTCAACCGCAAGCTCAAAGGCCGCGCCCGCGACTGGAACTGGCACAACGTCTTCGGGTTCTGGAGCGCCTTCCCCATGCTGTTCATCATCCTGACCGGGCTGATCATGTCTTTCTCCTGGGCCAATACCCTGCTCTTCCGCGCCACAGGCAACGAACCGCCGCCGCCCCGCACCCGTGGTCCTGGAGGGCCGGGCGGACCGCCCCCAGGAGGAAGCATGGCCCAAGCGGGACCTCGCAATGAAAGCGGAGCGCGGACGCCTCCGTCCGCCTCCCTGGCCGGCCTCTCCCCCCTGCTCACCGAAGCCCGTGCCCAAGTCCCCGGCTGGGCCAGCCTGAGCCTGCGCCTGCCCCCAAAACCTGGTGACCCCTTCCCCGTCATGGTGGACCGGGGCGGTCGCGGCCAGGTGCACCTGCGCACCATGCTGCTGCTGGACACGGCCCAACAAAAAGTGCTGCCAAACCCCGACGACCTTAGCCAGCAAAACCTGGGCCGCCGCCTGCGCATGTACTCCCGCTACCTGCATACCGGAGAGCTCTTCGGTTTCCTGGGCCAGACCGTCGCCGCCCTCTGTACCTTCGCCGCCGCCCTCCTCACCTGGACCGGCTTCGCCCTGGCCTGGCGCAGGTTCTTTGGGAAAAAAGGAAAGGTTTCCGCCACCTAAAGTGAGGCGGGCACTCCTGCCAGCCCCTCAATATTTGAGGTGGACACCCTCCTTCGGCCAGGTTGGATGGCAGTATATCCATGATGATCCAAGTCCGTTTCAAACCGCTTCTCTTCGGTTTGCACCGTCACACTTACCCCGCAGCACTTCCTGCGACCAGTTTCCATGGCGGCGGGGGCGGGTTTGCGGGACTGAACAGCGGACGGGTGAGAGGGCGGGGCATTTTGGGAGCCAGTTCTTCCACCGAGCCCTGCGGCAGGGTGAGGGTAAAAGTGGTTCCTTTGCCAAGCTGGCTCTGGCATTCCACATTGCCATTCATGGACTGGGCCATGCGGTGGACGATCCATAAACCGAGACCGTTGGAGCTTTCCCCGCCGGTGGGACGCGGGGTGAGCTTGGAGAATTTTTTGAAGAGGTTGGCCTGATCCGCCTCGCTGAGACCGGGGCCCTGATCGGCGACAGAGATGGCGACGGTGCCGCCATCCAGCGCGAGGCCGCAGTCCACCGTGGTCCCAGGGGGGGAGTATTTGATGGCGTTGGAGATGAGGTTGTCCAGGATCTGCTCCACGGCGTGCTCATCCGCCAGGGCGACGACGCGGGCCGCCCTGACAAGGAGGTTCAGGCGGATGTTTTTGGCCTCGGCACGCAACTGGTAGCTGGAGGTCATTTTGACCATCAGCGGCTCCACCGGGCAGTTGATGATCTTCATCTGGATGGAGCCTTCCTCGATGCGCTGCACGTCCAGGAGGTTGGCGATGATGTCGAGCATCCGTTTGCACTGTTTCTGGATGACGGTGGAGGTCTCGCTGATCTGGGCCGGGGTGGGGCTGGCGTAGAAGCCGAGAAGCTCGGCATAACCGCTGATGCCGCAAAGGGGGTTTTTCAGGTCGTGCGCGGCGATGTTGAGAAACTCATCCTTCTCCTGATGCAGCCGTACCAGGCGCTCATTGGCGCTGGAGAGCTGGGCCAGGGCAGCCTCCATCTGCTGAAAAGCGCGGCGGCGGGTGCGCTCGAAGATGCAGCCCAGGAGGGTCATGAAGCAGATGAGCCCGCAATACCCGGCGAAGCTGATGGTGGCCTCCCACTCGGGACTGTAGGTATGCGGCACATGGACGCCCGCGACTTCCAGCAGGCCAAACACGGTGGCAGAGACAAAACAGAGGGCGGACCAGATGAGGGCGTCCTTGATCTCAAGCAAAAGCAGCACGCACAGCGGGATGGAGGCCAGCCAGGCGATGGCATGGCCGTAAAGGCCGCCTTCAATGGCACACAGGCCGGTGAAACCGCAGAACAGGACCAGCGCGAAGAGATGCCCGGCCAGCCGGAGGTCACGGGTGCGGCGCAGGATGGACGGGATGAGGGCGAAGGCGAGGCTGCAAACCAGAATGATGGCCACTCCCCACCAATGGCTGGCAAAGGCGTAAAACAGGGAATAAGCCAGGCCAAACAGGCCGCCCATCCAGCCGAAGCGGATCTGCAGCCGGCTGCGACGGAGCAACTCCGGCGTCTCGCTCAGCTCCTTCGGTATATAGGAATCCCAACGCCCAAACAGCCTTTCCAAAAGACTGGCAAAGCTGGATGGAGGCGCGGCCGGTGTCATGATCAAAAGGCGATCTTGGTGGTCAGGCCGATCCAGTGGGACTGCAGTTTCACACGGCTGCCCTTATACTCACCGCCACGGATGGAGGTGGCGCTGGAGCGCTGGAAGGCGGGCAGGTCATACTGATAGGCCAGGTCCACGGCATACCGCCCGCTCTTATACCCCAGACCCACTCCGAGGGTATGCTCGGAGATGGCTGCGGTCATGGGTAGCAGGGTTTCTGTCGGGATGGGATTGCTGCCGTAGGCATAGCCCATGCGCAGAAAGAGGGAGTCGGTCAGTTCGTATTCAAAACCCAGCCGGAGGACGATGCTGTCCTTCCATTTGAGCTGGATGTTGTCCTCCAGGGACCTGGAGCCGGTGGTGGCATTCACCGCCGCATTGGAGCCTTTGTCCAGCCGCACCTCCAGCACATCGTAGGCGCTGCTCCAGTCCACCCACTCGGCCTGGGCGCCGACATTGAGTTTCTTCATCGCCTGCCAGGAAAATCCGATGGCGGCTTTTTGGGGCAGGCGGGTGGCCACTTTGGCGTCGTATTCAAATCCGCCCGGCACACCAGTCAGTCCCGCATCCGCCAGCTGGCGGGTCACGTCTCCACGGGCGGTGCCACGGGTGTGGATGTGCGTGGCAGTCCGATAGCTGAAGGCCATGGCAAAAGTCTCCATGGGCTTCCATTGCAGAGACAGATCCCCATTGGCCCCAAAGCCTTCCGTCTCCAGATCCAGCAGTGTTTTAAATCCCGCCAGAGCGGGGTTTGACTGGAAGGTGTATGGGGTGGTCAGCTCATTGCGGTTATAAACCAGGCCCACATTGGCACCCACGGACCAATGATCCGTCAGCCTCCAGCCCAGGCCCAGCGCGGCGCGCATGTTCAGGATGGAGGAGCGGTGGTGACGCATGCCATAGCTGGTGGCCCCGGTGGCGCCGCCGGGCGGATCACGGAAATACCAGTCCGCCAGGCGGGTGGAATCCGTCAGCAGGCTGAGGCTCATGCCCAGCCGGTCCGCCAGTGACTGACGCCAGACCAGCTCCGGCAGCAGCCCCCAGGTATCGGTCAGCCTGCCGTCGTCCCCCCAGGCATTGTCATAACTTCCGTGAGCCCAAGCCCCGGCGATGCCTACCGAAAAATCCGACTCCGTCAAAAACCCAAGCCCGGCCGGATTCATGGCCGCCGTCGTGACGGCATCCGTTTCATCCGCCAGCGTGGCCCCGGCCATGCCCATGCTACGGGCACCGAGCCCATTGCGGTCAATACCGCTGGCCAGAGCAATGGATGGTAAAAGGAAGACAATCCAAGCTCCCAGAAAACAAAAAGGTGAATTGATTCGAAACCACACTCTCAACATATGAAAAATATGGTTTATATAAATTTTCAAGCATCTTATTTTACCAAAAATCATCATAAAAGCCTCATTTTGAGGCGTTTTGCATGATTTACAGGTAATCTGGCGGAGGGTGCATTCGTCGTTTCGCACTGTCTATCCCCGCTGCTTTTTGCAATTCAGTCTGGAAAAAAGATCGGTCATCATCCGAAGAATTGAATGCCCCATGTCAGACATTCGGAAAATCAGACTGTCTTGGCCAGCCTCCTGCCATCGGCTTCAGCCGTTTGTCTCTTCAGCCTGGAGTCCTGAGCCCATGTGATGGAGCATCCTGCTATGGGGCGCTGACTACGTCCGGTAGAAACGAAAAATGCTGCAAGGTCGCTCCTGCCCTCATCGTTTCGGCGAACGTAATCTCTAAAAACCCCCTGCCCTCAATGAATCCTACCTCCACCTCTTTTGGCCGCCGCCAGTTCGTCGCAGGCGCGGCACAGACTTTTCTCGGCGTCTCGGCGCTCAGCCAACTGGGTTCAAAAGCCCTGGGGGCGGGAGCAAATGCCAGCCCGCAGAAGCAGGTGCCGACAGCGCGCAATGTCATCTATTTGTACATGAACGGCGGGATGAGCCATCTGGACACCTTTGATCCCAAGCCGGACAGCGATGTCATGGGCCTGACCAAGACCATCAAGACCAGAGTGGACGGCATCCGCCTGAGCGAGAACGTGCCTCTGCTGGCACGGCACGCGAACAAGCTGGCCATCCTGCGCGGGATGAACTCCACCCAGGGAGCGCATGAGCAGGGCAATTACTTCATGCACACCAGCTACACGCCACGGAGCAGCATCCGCCACCCTTCCATGGGCGCGTGGTTGCAGAAATTCCAGGACCGTGGCAACCCCACGCTGCCAGGCAGTGTGATGATCGGCAATGAAAGCCGCCATCCGGGCGCGGGCTTTTTTGAATCCCGCTTTACCCCGCTGATGATCAATGACCCTGAGAGCGGCATCAACAATGTGCGGCCGCTGGACTGGTTCACGGAGGACCGCTTCGCCAGCCGGCTGAGCCTGGCCAAGAAGCTGGACCAGAAATTTGCCTCCACCTACGATGTCAAAAACGTGCGTGCCTACAGCGACATGTATGATGACGCGGTGAAGATGATGAAGAGCGAGGAGCTGAAAGCCTTTGACCTGGATGCGGAGCCGGATGCCGTGCGTGAGAAGTATGGCCGTGACCGCTTCGGCCAGGGCTGTCTGCTGGCACGCCGCCTTGTCGAGCATGGCGTGCGCCATGTGGAAGTGAGCCTGGGCGGCTGGGACACCCACAATGCCAACTTTACCCGCGTGCCTGAGCTCTGCGACCAGCTGGACTCCGCCATGAGCGCGCTGCTGGGCGACCTGGAGGCGCGGGGCATGCTGAATGAGACGCTGATTGTGCTGGCGACGGAATTCGGCCGCACGCCAGACATTAACAGCAACGACGGCCGCGACCACCACCCGGCAGGCTTCAGCTGCGTGATGGCGGGCGGTGGCATCCGCGGCGGCCAGGTTTACGGCGCTACGGATGAGCGGGGTGACAAGGTCATCGAAGGCTCCACCGGCATCCCGGACCTGAACGCCACCATCGGCTATGCCCTGGGTCTGCCACTGGATGCGGTGCTGTATTCCCCCACGAAGCGCCCCTTTACCATCGCGGACAAAGGCAAGCCGCTCACGCAGCTCTTCGGCTGATATCGTTTTTAACAGGATTCCCCCTCAGCCCCCGCTGCCGCCAGGTGCCGGGGGCTTTTTTTGGGGTCCCTGTTACCGGTCGCCCCAGGAGACGAGGGTGACCTCGCGGCGGTTGGAGGAGAGCTGGCGGACGTAAACGGGGCCGGGGGCCCACTGGCGCACCCTTTGGATGATGGCCGGCATCTCCGCCTCCACTTTGGCGGAATTGATCTTCAAGGTGAGGATCATTCCCAAGGGGGGCAGCCGGGTGGCAAACTTTTCCACATACTGGCAGATGATGCGCGGCTCCAGATTGATGTCGGAAACCAGCACGTCCACCTGGTCGGGCAGCATGTCGGGCTGGAGATCCCCGGCGGAAACACGCAGGTGATGAAACTGCGGATGAGCCAGCACCCGCTCATCCATGGCCACGGTATCCACGCCATAGACCGTGGCTCCATGAGACAGCAGGGAATGAGATGCCCCGCCTGGAGCTGAACCCAGCTCCAGGACGACCAGGCCCTTCAACTCCTTTTCCACGCCCAGCCAGGACAGGGACTGCTCCATCTTCAGCCAGGCGCGGGAGGGGGCTTCCGGCGGCAGGCTGGCGCGGGAGAGACCGCCTGGGGTTTTAAATTCACCCGGCTGATACTGGTGCAGGCCCACGAGCATGGGTTCTCCCTCCGCCCCGATGATGACATCCAGGACGTAATCCGCCGGGCGGAGAGGTTTTTGATCATTCAGCGGCAGCAGTGCCTGGATCTCCGCAGCGGCGGCATCCACACGGGCCCAGGTTTCCTCTGGCACCCCCTCCTCCGGCACCTCACGGGGAAAAATGTGCAGGTGGGCCGCCCCGGTGCCGGCGGCTAGGGCTACGACTTCCGCCACTGTCTCCGCCATTCCCAGCGACCGGCCGGATACCTGGGCGAACAGACCGCCAAACCGGAAATCGGCCGGCAGCTCCCCCTGCACCTTCCAGGTGATGAGCTGCGGACGCATGAATGCCGGGGTCAAAAGCCCGCCATGCCGCATGGCCACCTCCCGTTTTAATGCAGGTTCAGAGCCGAAACGGCAGGTGGCAAAAAGGAAGGAAGGGGGCATCACAACCTCCTCTCTGCCACAGTCTGCCCCCTTGTGCGAGCCGTAACCGCACCCCGGCCACGCCCGCACCACCCCTGCCCCGGCCTAAAATCACCGCACACCCGGTTAGGATTGCGGCTTGCCAGCCAGCCGCTGGCCTGCTAAATCCTCTCACGCTATGGCAAAAATTCAGTACACAACCCCCGAAGGCACCACTGGCGAAGTCGAACTCACCGCAGAGCGCATGTCGCTCGGCCGCAGCGATGACAACATGATTGTCATCGCGCACGACTCCGTGTCCAGCCATCATGGCGAAGTGGCCATCGAGGGAGACGCCTGGGTCTTCACCGACCTCGGCTCCACCAACGGCACGAAAATCGGCGGCGAGCGTGTCGAAAAACTGGAACTGGGCCACGGCGGCACCTTTACCCTGGGTCATGTGGACTGCGTCTTCATTGGTGACTTTGAAGAAGCCCCCGCCTACAGCGCCCCCACCCGCACCATGTCCTCCAGCGGTTATGGTGCCACCCCGGTGGACCGCAGCCGCCGCAGCGGATTCGGAGCCAAGGCCAAAGGCAAAAGCCACGGTTACGCCCCCCTCATCGGCCTGGGCATCCTGGCCCTGCTGGTCTGCGGTTACGCCGTTTTCAGTTTCAGCCAGATGAGTGCATAAAATAACGGGTCTGGCGGTCGCGTCATAGATGAGATCCTCCAGCGGCTCCCCCGCCGCCGGCCAGACCCCTGTCAAAAAAACCAAACAAGGAAGCGGCCTCCATGCGCCGCAAGAAGCTCAAGTAAATGTCCAATACCATTGTTGTCGGTGCCCAGTGGGGCGATGAAGGAAAAGGTAAGATTGTTGATTACCTCACAGAACACACAGACGTCGTCGTGCGTGCCGCAGGCGGCAACAACGCCGGCCACACCGTCATCAACAACGGCACCAAATACATCCTGCATCTCATCCCCAGCGGCATCCTCTGGGAGGACAAGATGTGCGTCATCGGCAATGGCGTGGTCATGGACATCCTGGGATTGCTTGAGGAGATGGCCAAGCTGCGCGGCCAGGGCGTGAAGATCACCCCGGAAAATCTTAAAATCAGCGAGACCGCCCACCTGGTGCTGCCTTATCACAAAGGCCTGGACCAGGCCCGCGAGGCCCGGCTGGGTGACAAGAAGATCGGCACCACCGGCCGTGGCATCGGCCCGGCGTATGCAGACAAAGTGGAGCGCAGCGGTCTGCGCGCCATCCTTTTAACGCGCCCGGAGCAGCTTGAGAAAGAGCTGCGCAGCCGCCTCCTCCAGCACAATGAGACCTTCCGCAGCGTCGGCGTGGCCGAGGTGCCCGTGGAAGAAACCATCGCCCAGGTGCTGGAAGCCGCCAAGGTCCTGGCCCCCCACATCACCAATACCGCCGTCTATTGCCACGAGGCCATCCGCGCCGGCAAAAGCCTTCTCTTTGAAGGAGCCCAGGGCACGTATCTGGACATTGACCACGGCACCTACCCCTTCGTCACCAGCTCCAACACCACCTCCGGCGGCGCTTGCACCGGCTCCGGTGTGCCTCCGCGCATGATCGACAAAGTGGTGGCCGTGGCCAAGGCCTACACCACCCGCGTCGGCTCCGGTCCCTTCATCACGGAGAACGAAGATATCGGCGACATGCTGCACAACATGGGCCGCGAATACGGCGCCACCACCGGCCGCGCCCGCCGCTGCGGCTGGCTGGATGCCGTGCTGGTCCGCTATGCCGTCATGATCAACGGGGCCGATGAACTGGCCATCACCAACCTGGACGGCCTGGACGGACTGGACACCATTCAAATTTGCACCGCCTACACCCTGCGCGGTGAGACCATCCACTATCCGCCGAGCACGATTGAGGACATTGAGCAGTGCGTGCCTGTTTACGAAACCCACCAGGGCTGGAAACAGGACCTCAGCCAGATCAAAAACTTCGCCGACCTGCCGGATCTGGCCAAGGCCTACCTGAAGCGTCTCGAAGAACTGACCGGTGCCCGAATCAGCCTCCTCGGCGTCGGACCTGACCGCAATCAGACCCTCGTGGCCTAACAGCACGTTCTTCATGAACTTCCTGCGCCCCGTCTGCCTCCTGGCATTCGGGGCGCTTTCATGTTCCGCCGTCGCTGAGGAGCGCTTTGACTTCAGCGGCCCAGGCATGGCCACCACTTTCCGCATCTCTTGTTATGCTGATGACAAGGCCCAGGCTGAAAAAGCCGCCGATGCCTGCTTCGCCCGCATTGCCGAACTGAACCAGATCTTTACCGATTACGATCCCACCAGCGAGCTGATGCGCCTGTGCGCACCGGATGCGGTTTATCCCGTCACCGTCAGTGTACCGATGATGGATGTGCTGACCCGGGCCGTGGAGCTGGCGCGGCTGACGGAGGGCGCGTTTGATCCCACCTGCGGCCACCTTTCCCAGCTCTGGCGGCGCACCCGGCGACAAGGAAAGCTGCCTCCGCCAGACCGCCTCCAGTCCGCCATCGCCGCCACCGGCTGGCAGCGCATCACCCTGGAGCCGGCCACGCGTCAGGTCACCCTCCAGCCCGGCACCTTGCTGGATCTCGGCGGCATCGCCAAAGGCTACGCAGCGGATGAATGCCTGCGCCTGCTGCGCCAGCAAGGTCTGCCCCGCGCGGTCGTCCAGGCCGGAGGCGATACGGCGGTGGGCGATCCGCCTCCTGGGCAAAAAGGCTGGGAGATCAAGATTCGCACTTTCACCCGGCAGGGCGATGAAGACGAGCTGACCACCCTTATCCTGGCCAACCGCGCTGTGTCCACCTCCGGGGATCTGTATCAGCACGTGGAAATTGAGGGGAGGCGTTACTCGCACATCCTTTCTTTGAAGACGGGCCTTGGTCTAACCAATAACATTGCTTGCAGCGTCATCGCCCCGGATTGCACTGCCAGCGATGCGCTGGCTACCGCCATGTGCGTGCTGGGACGGAAAACGGGGGCGCGGCTGGCGGCGGCCGTGCCGGAGATTGAGGTGCGGTTTGCGGAAGTGGAGAAGCCTTGATGGCAGGTGGCTTCACCTTAATGCGGAGACCCGAGAACTGCCAGCTTCAGTGAAAAGCGGTGATGCGCTCTGCGCTTTCACCGCACTCCGAGACGCTTCGCGAGCCAAGGCCGACTCCAGCCATCTACGAACTTCTCAGCGCCAGGAACGCACATTGTCTTCCCAGGTCTTGGGATCGCGATCCGGACCGGCGGAGTAGATGATGACTGAGGCGTTAACTGCCGCCGGGATCTTATCGCTCAGATTCCCCGGTTTGGCCTCGGGGTTGGCGATGCGGTTGTCCATGTTCACATCCAGGGCCATGTAGTACATCTCGCCCCAGGGGTCCACCATACGCCATTGGCCATCCTCCTTGATAAAACTCTGCCTGCCATCACGAGCCGGTGAGGGATCCAGAAATCTAATCATGCGGATGTTCACCGTTGAATCCTCCCCAATCAAAGCAGCCAGCAACGGCCCCTCTGACCGCAGTTCGACATCCTTGCCTTTATACGGACCGCTTATCGGAAATGAACCATACTCGATACGGAAGTGGCCCAAAGCCACCTGGACATCCTTCATTGCGACCTTCACTTTAAAAGCAGGGGGATGATGCAGGAAAAGACCGTTGGCAGAAGGCCTGAGAAACAGAGCCAGTAAAATGACGACCCCAATGGCCGCTACCACATAGATTACCCAGCCTTTCTTTCGCGGCCCATCGGCAGGCGAGTTTGATTCTCCCTCCTGCCCCATTCCCATAGCGTCCTGAAATGCACTCATGGACGCGTTATACCAACAGCCTAAGCGAACGTCGAGAAAATCCTGCAAACCTAACTTTATTTGCTCAAAATCCGCCCTTCATGTAGCGGGAGATGGCGATCAGGGCCAGGATGACCAGGGCGGCATACACCAGCCACTTGCCCAGGCGCGCGCAGCCGGCCATGCGGTTGATCTGCATTTCCTGGCTTTCATCCAGGGTTTCTTCGGGCTCGGGTACGGGTTGATTGTCATCCGGGATTTCTTCCTCAGCCATAGGTTGGTTTCGTTAAAGGGTGGTTGTTGCCAAAGTATTCGTTAGACGGCGGTCATCTGCGTGGCAGAAAATGCAGGAGAGCGGCCAAAAAGGATGCAGGAAACCGGGTCCTGGGGACGATTGTTTCATTGCCAAAGAGCCACTTTTCCTGCCACTATCTCTCCTTATCCCCATGCGCAAAAGCCTTCTATTGACCCTTATGCTACTGACCGGCGAAGACTGGGCGGAAGCCCAAAAAAGCAAAGCCAACTACGACGAAACAAAAATTGCGCCCTACACGCTGCCGGAGCTGATGGTCACGGCGGACGGCACGAAGGTGTCCACGGTCGAGGACTGGAAGAGCAAGCGCCGGCCGGAAGTGCTGGAGCTTTTCAAAGACCATGTCTATGGCCGCACCCCGGCGGACTGGGGCCAGGTAAAATTTGAGACCCTGGCGGTCAAAAAAGACGCCCTGGGCGGCAAGGCCACGCGCAAGCTGATCCAGATCACCCTGGCGGACCACCCCGGCTGGAAAGGCATGGAGGTCATGCTGTACGTGCCGAACGGACTTGGCCACCCTGCCCCCTGTTTTGTGGGGCCGAGCTTTGGCGGCAACCATGCGGTGAGCACGGAAAAGGATGTGCCCCTTTCCACCCGCTGGATGCGGCCTAACAAAGAGAAGTTCATCGTGGACAACCGCGCCACCGAAAAGAGCCGGGGTAATGAAAGCAGCCGCTGGCCGCTGGAGATGATCATTGGCCAGGGCTTCGCCGTGGCGACCTATTACTACGGCGACATTGAGCCGGACCAGGCCGAAGGCTGGAAGGACGGGCTGCGCGCAGTGCTGAGCAAGGACGGCGCAAACACCGAATGGAAAGACGGCGACTGGGGCGCGATCGGTGCCTGGGCCTGGGGCCTGAGCCGCATCGCTGACTACCTGGAAACGGAAGGTGACATTGATGCGAAAAAGCTGGCCGTGATCGGCCACTCACGCCTGGGCAAAACGTCCCTTTGGGCAGGCGCGCAGGACATCCGCTTCGGCATCGTCATCTCCAACAACTCTGGCGAGGGCGGAGCGGCCACCATGCGCCGGAACTTTGGTGAAACGACGGCCATCATCACCAAGTCCTTCCCGCACTGGTTCACCAAAACCTACTCCAGTTACAGCGACAACGCTGCCGCCTGCCCGGTGGACCAGCACATGCTCATCGCGCTGGCCGCCCCGCGCCCGGTGTACATCGCCAGTGCGGTGGGGGACGAGTGGGCGGATCCGAAGGGGGAGTTCCTTTCCGGGCTGAATGCGGAGCCTGTGTATGAGCTGTACGGCAAACAAGGTTATGGGGTCAGCGCCCAGCCTGCGATTGACACGCCGGTGGGCGATGCCATCGGCTATCACGTGCGCACGGGCAAGCATGACGTGACGGATTACGACTGGGAGCAGTACCTGAAGTTTGCCAAGCGTCACTTTTCGAAGTGACGACTCCGTGGAAGCCGGGAAGGCCCCGGCTTGGGATCAAGGAATCTTCACCACCCCCACGGTGGTGTTGTCCTGGCGGTCGGAATTGATGCGCCGGATGGCAAAGAGGATCGCATCGGCGATTTTATCCGCCGTGGTGTTCTGGCCGAAGTGAAGCAGTTCCTTCAGGGCCTTGTCCGTGAGGGTGAAGATGCCGTCGCTGGCAGCAATGATGATGTCATCCCGCAGCAGCTTGACGGGATCGGCGGCGAAATCAATCAACGTCATGGGAAGGCCCATGACGGCGCTTTGCAGGGTGTGGCGGCCGGGGTGGTGGGCGGCTTCTTCAGCAGTCATGGTGCCGGCCGCCACCTGGGCGTCCAGCAGCGGGGTGAGGGAGTGGTCCGCATTCAGGCGGGTCAGGTTACCCCGCCGGTAGAGGAAGAGCGGAGAATCGCCGACGCTGATCCACTGCACCTCTTTCTGGCTGACCAGCACGGACAGCATGGTGGTGCCCATGGGCGGAGCCACGGAGGGCATGCGGTCCGTGATGTAGCCGAGGGTTTCATTGGCGGTATCCAGGGCGGTGCGCAGGCGCCAGCTGGCATCTCCGGGCTGCTCATGGAAAGCCCGCACAAAGGCATTCACCGCCAGATAGCTGGCCACGCTGCCGCCGGCATGGGCGCCGAGGCCGTCACCCACCACCAGGAGCAGCCTGCTCAAAGGCTCGTCACTGAGTTCGGAGGCATCCGCAAAGGCGTAATAGTCCTCCTGGTTGTCACGGCGGCCTTTGTACTGGCGGGCGGCGAAGTCCTGCTCCTGCACAAAAGCGAGGGGGGCGGCAGGACGGGACAGGATGGGCAATGGAACAGGGGCGGTCACTCAGCGGAAAACTTGAAGGTCGTGATATGCAGGTAAGGCTCCCCTGGACGCACGACGGCACTGGGAAACTGGGGCTTGTTGGGGCTGTCCGGATACTTTTGGGTCTCCAGGCAGAAGCCATGGCGGGATTCATAAACGTGGCCGGCTTTGCCTTTGACGCCTTTGACGTGGTTGGCCGTGTAGAGCTGCACGCCAGGGTCGGTGGTCAGGACTTCCATGACGCGGCCGCTTTTGGGGTCTTTGACCCGGGCTGCCAGCTTTTCGCCACTGCCGGCCAGCACGTAGTTGTGATCATAACCTTTTCCCTGAAGCAGGGGTTTGAAAGCAGCGGAGATGCGCGCGCCGATGAGCTGTGGGCGGGTGAAGTCCAGGGGCGTGTCCAGCACACTTTCGATCTCGCCCGTGGGGATCAGGGAATCGTCCGTCGGGGTGTAGTTTTCCGCCGGGATGGTCAGCTCATGGCCCAGGATGTCGCCACTGCCCTCCCCCGCCAGATTGAAATAGCTATGATTGGTGAGATTCACGACGGTGGGCTTGTCAGTGGTGGCACGGTATTCGATGCGCAGGGCATTGTCGGCCGTCAGGCTGTAAGTGACGGTGCAATCCAGCTTTCCAGGGAAGCCTTCCTCGCCATCGGCACTGGTGTAGGCCAGCTCCACGGCATTGCGCTCCTCAAGGGTGCGGGCCAGCCAGACTTTTTTATCAAAAGCCTCCCGCCCGCCATGGATGTGATTTTTTCCAGAATTGGCCGTCACTTCATAGGTTGTGCCGTCAATTTCGAAGGAGGCGCCGCCGATGCGGTTGGCATAACGGCCGGTGATGCAGCCGAAGTGCGGATGCTTGCCCAGATAGGGCTCCAGGCTGTCGAAACCGAGCACCACATCTGCCAGGGCTCCTGTTTTGTCAGGCACTTTCAATGAGACAAGAATGCCCCCGTAATTCATGATCCGGGCCTCCATGCCCTTTTCATTGGTCAGGGTGAAAAGCCGGACCTCCTGACCGGCGGCCGTTTTACCCCAGACTTCGGAAGTGACAGAAGCGGCGACGGGCAAAGATGAGTGCATAAATGCGAATGCGACAGCAAGCAGGACGCAGCGTGACATGGTGAAAAAGAGGCGGTTGGGTGGCGGCTTTTCAGTGTGGCGGCTGCCACCGTCCTGCGCAAGGCATGATTCCAATGCTGATTTCGACTGTGAAAAGCTTCTACGCGGATGGGATTTACGATAGTTTAAATGCACAAATTCGGCCTCAAACAGGCGTTATGCCTTTTCACTCCCGCTAATGTCATCTTCAATCCCTCTCAGTCCAGGAGTCTTGGAGTTCATTACCAAGGCTTTACAAGATCATCATCAGCCGTTATTCCCCCGTGCGGCTGGAGTTAACTGCCCTGCCCATACTCCCTGGAGGGCCGGTATCCCCGGCCTCACACGGCGTTTGTTCTTTGCCCCCAACTGCGAGTTTCCTCCTCTGCTTTGATCCCCCCCCCTCTCATCTCAGCCCTCCGGCTCCATTACCCTCCGCACCTGTTCTCAGACCGCGCAGGCATCAGACGGATGCTGCTGCTCATGTTCTTCCTGACTGGCAGCAGCCTGGCTCAGGGCCAGAGCATCGCTGAAAGCCTGGCGGATCTGAGCATTGAGCAGTTGCTCAGTGAACCGGTGAATTCGGTGACCAAAAGGACGACACGGCAGTTTGACTCACCGGCCGCCATCACCGTGCTGACCCACGATGACCTGCAGCGGTCCGGAGCGACGAGCGTGCCCGATGCGCTACGGCTCGTGCCCGGCATGAATGTCGGAGCGGTGAATGCGAGCCAGTACGCCGTCTCGGCCCGCGGATTTAATACGGTCTTTGCCAACAAGATGCTGGTGCTGGTGGACGGGCGCGCGGTTTACAACTCCATGTTTGCCGGGGTGTTTTGGGATCTCCAGCAGCCGGTGATGGAGGACCTGGAGCGCATTGAGGTCATCCGCGGACCAGGTGCGGCCATCTGGGGGGCCAATGCGATGAACGGCGTGATCAACATCGTCAGCCGCAGTGCGCGCGACACGCAGGGCGGTCTGGCCTACCTGGGAGGCGGCAATGTGCAGCGGACGATGGCTGGAGGCCGCTATGGGGGAGTGATCGGCGATGACCTCTACTACCGCATTTTCGCCACGGAACAGAGCCGCGATGACTACCTGCTGGCGGACGGCAAATCCGCCGAGGACGGCTGGCGCTCCTGGCACAGCGGCTTCCGGCTGGACAAATACGCCGATGCGGACACCCACCTGACCTGGCAGGCGGATGCCACGGTGCTGGACCTGGATAACGGCACCTCGGACGGCTACAACGTCAACAGCCTGGCCCGCTGGAACAAGGAGCTATCCTCCCGGTCCCGGCTGGAGCTTCAGGTCTATTATGACCGCATCCACCGCAATGACCCCCTGCGCGCGCTTTACAGCGGAGACACCTTTGACTTTGCCTTCCAGCACATCTTCGGCCTGGGTCTGCATCATGACATCACCTGGGGGGTGGGCTACCGTTTTGTGAGCAATTCTGTGGAGGACATTGCACCGAACGTGGCCATCCGGGAAAGCAGCTTTGACCGGAATCTGTACAGCCTGTTTGTGCAGGATGAGTGGCAGATGCTGCCGGACCGGCTCACCGCCACGATCGGGGCGCGGCTGGAACACAATGATTTCACGGGGCTGGAATTTCAGCCGAACCTGAGGCTGCTCTTCAAACCGACGGAGAAGCAGACGCTGTGGGCGGCCGTTTCCCGTGCCGTGCGCACGCCTTCAGCCCTGGAGGCCATGGATGTCTTTGTGGTGGACTTTGCCCCTCCCTTTGCCGGCCCAGGCGGGCTGTATGTGCCACGGGTGGTGGGCAATGAAGACCCCCGGGCGGAGGTCCTGTGGGCTTATGAGATGGGCTACCGCATCCAGCCCCATGAGCGCCTCATCATTGATGCCTCCGCCTTTTATAATGATTACTCCGAGCTCATCGGCCTTTATGGGGTGAACCGGCTCATTCCCGGCGTGCCTGTGGGCACGGCGGAACTGCCTTTTGACAATGTCATGAGCGCAGAAACCTACGGCGGGGAAATTTCTGTCACCGTCACTCCCACGGATGCCTGGCGCCTGAGCGCCAGTTACTCGCTGCTTTTTGCCAACTTTCATGGGGCGGCCGCTGCCAGGCCGGATGTGCAGGAGAGGTCCGTTCCCACGCAGCAGGCCGTCCTGCGCTCCTCCTATGATTTCTCCCCGCGTCTGAGCCTGGATGTACAGGTGCGGTATGTGGACCAGATTGAAACGGTGCCTGCCTATGCCACTGCAGATCTACGGCTGCTCTACCGGGTGACGGAACGGCTGGATGTCTCCATTGTCGGTCAGAATCTCTTCTCGGATCATCAGGTCGAGCAGCGGCCTCTGCCAGTGACCCTGACCTCCACGGTGCCCCGCGGGATCTATGGAAAGGTGACCTGGCGCTTTTAAGCTGACATGTCTTCCCCCCGCCAGATGCCATCCGTAAATGCTCCCGCCAACAGGCGGCGTGTGCTGGCGTGGCTGGCCCTGCTGGCGGTGCCGGCAGGTGTGGTGCCCGCAGCCGGGGCGGTCACGAAAGAGCATCAGATCAAGGCGGCTTTCCTGTATAACTTCACCAAGTTCATCACCTGGCCCGCCCAGCGTCCAGGCAGGCCGGAGCCGGTCTTTGTCATCGGCATTCTGGGCCGCAATCCCTTTGGCACGGAGCTGGAGAACATCGCACGGGGCCGCAAGGTGAGCGGCCTGCCGCTGCAGATCCGTTACCTGAAATCAGTCAACGAGGCTCCGGGGGTGGACCTGCTGTTTGTCGCCTCCGGGGAGGAGGCGCTCCTGGGGACATCTTTGTCCGCATTGCATGAGGCCTCCGTTCTCACGGTGGGAGAATCCGCCTCCTTTGCCAAACTGGGCGGCATCATCAATTTCCGCATGGTGGAGGACAAGATCCGCTTTGAGATCTACCGCGACGCAGGCGCACGCGCGCGGTTAAAGATCAGCCCGCAATTGCTTAAACTCGCCATCACCGCCCGCAAGGACAAGTCATGAAACCGGCCGTCCTTCCATTTTTGAATGATGTGCCGATCAAGCGGAAGCTGACGATCCTCATCATGGTCATCAGCTCGGCCGCGCTGCTGCTGGCCTGCGCGGCCATTCTGCTGCATGAGCGGCATGCCTTCAGGGAGACCATGGCCCGGGACCTGGAAATCATCGCGGACACCTTTGATGACAACGTCGCCTCCGGCCTGGCCTTCAATGATCCGGAATCCATTGCGCAGACACTGAAAACGCTAAAGGCCAACCCGACCATCATGGCAGCCTGCGTGTACGATGAAAACAGACAGCGCGTCGCCGAATACCTGCGCTCTGACATGCAAGGCCACTTCCCTTTTGATGAAAGCCAGCCCACCGGCCAGCACTTTCACGATGACCGGCTGGACACTCATCAGGACATCACCCTGGACGGGGAGACCATTGGCTCCGTTTACATCGCAGCGGATCTCACCGCCATCACCTACCGGCTGCAACGCTCAGCCACCATCATTTTCATCGTCATCTGCGGGGCACTGCTGCTGGCCTTTTTCCTTTCCACCTCCCTGCAAAAAATCATTTCCGGCCCCATCACGCATCTGGCCGAAGTGGCCAGCACTGTGGCCGCCGAAAAGGACTATTCCGTGCGGGCCGTGAAACAGAGCGAGGATGAACTCGGCAGTCTCATTGATGCCTTCAATGAAATGCTCAGCCAGATCCAGCAGCAGGACTCTGCCCTGCAAATGGCCCGCGACAACCTGGAGACCCGGGTGCAGGAGCGTACCCGCGAACTGGCGCGCTCCCTCTCCCTGCTGAACGCCACCCTGGATTCCACCGCAGACGGCATCATCGCCTTCCAGTTCACCGGTGAGATCGTCTGTTACAACAGCCAGTTTGCCGACATGTGGGAAGTCCCAAAAACGATTTTGGAAAAGCCTGCCATGGAGGAGTTGCAGACCTGTCTGGCGGACAAAACAACCGATCCAGAGGCCTTCATTCAGCGGGCACGCGTGCAGGATGAGAAGCAGGCTTTTGACATCATCCGCCTGAAATCCGGCCAGACCTTTGAGCGCTATGTGAAGCCTCAGCAGGTGGACGGGCGGCAGGTGGGACTGGTGGTCAATTTCCGCGACATCACCGCGCGTGAGCATTCGGAAGCCAGCCTCGCGGAGGCCAATGCGCGTCTCTTCGCCACCTCCCGCCAGGCAGGCATGGCGGAGGTGGCCACCAGCATCCTGCATAATGTCGGCAACGTGCTGAACAGCGTCAGCGTCTCGGCGGAGGTGGTCTCCACCCGGGTGCAGCAGTTCCGCATCGGCAGTCTGCGCAGCCTGGGGGAACTGCTGCGCAAGCATGAAGCGGACCTGCCCGCCTTTCTCACCCAGGACCCGCAGGGGCGTGAGGTGCCTGCCTTTCTGCTGAAGCTGGTGAACCACCTCGAAGAACCGCAGCAGGCCATCCTGGGAGAGCTGGAATCCCTGCGCAAAAACATTGAGCACATCAAGGAGATCGTCTCCATGCAGCAGAGCTACGCGCGTGGCTGCGGCGTGCTGGAGAGCCTCACCATGAGCGAACTCATCGAGGACGCCATCCGCATCAACGCCGCCGGTTTCACCCGCCACGAGCTGACCCTGATCCGCGACATCCAGGATGACAGGCCGGTGCTGACGGACCGCCACAAAGTCCTGCAAATCCTGGTGAACCTGCTGGGCAATGCCAAGTATGCCGTCTCCCATGCGCCCGGTGAGAAGCATGTCATCATCCGCGTGACCCGTGATGAAAAGGATGCCGTCCACATTGCCGTGACAGACAACGGCATCGGCATTGAGCCGGAAAACCTGACGCGCATTTTCCAGCACGGTTTCACCACCAAAAAAGACGGTCACGGCTTCGGCCTGCACAGCGGCGCCCTGGCCGCCCGTGAGCTGGGCGGCAGGCTTACTGCCACCAGCGCAGGCCCAGGTCAGGGTGCCACTTTTGTCCTTGAACTGCCCCCCTCGTCGAAAGACCTCCCTCTCTAACCCACCCCCATGTCCCACCCCCAGCTCGTCCATCACAACCGGCGCATCCTCGTCATTGATGACAACATGGCCATCCATGCCGACTTCCGCAAGATCCTCGGTGCCCCGGCGGCGGCGGATGCGGAGCTGGACGCCTTTGAATCCAGGCTCTTCGGCGCACGGGAAAGTGCCTGGTTTGAGATAGACTGCGCCAGCCAGGGGGATGAGGGGCTGGAAAAAGTGCGGCAGTCCCTGGCCGCCGGCCAGCCTTATGCCCTGGCCTTTGTGGATGTCCGCATGCCGCCCGGATGGGACGGCATTGAAACGACCCGCCGCATCTGGGAGGCCGATCCGCACCTGCAGATCGTCATCTGCACCGCGTACTCGGACTATTCCTGGGATGAGATGAACCAGCTGACCGCCCCCGGAGACCGCCTGCTCATCCTGAAAAAACCCTTCGATGCAATTGAGGTCCTGCAGCTTGCCAATGCCCTGACGGAGAAATGGCGGCTGGGCCAGGAGTCCCGAATGCTGCTGGGAAATCTGGACCGCCTCGTCCAGGAGCGCACGGCGGCCTTGCAGCAGGAAATGGAAGAGCGCCGTCGGCTGGAGGAGAAATTCCGCGACCAGGCCTCCCTGCTGGACAAAGCCCGTGATGCCATCCTGGTCCAGGATCTGGACCACCGCATCACCTACTGGAACCGCAGCGCGCAGCTCCTCTATGGATGGTCATCTGAGGAAGCCCTGGGGAAATCTGCCAGCGAGCTGCTCAAGCCCGCCGCACCTCGTTTTGCAGAAGCCACGGCAGCCGTTTTAAAAAATGGCGAATGGACGGGTGAGCTGGCCCAAAGCGCCCGCGATGGTAGCGACGTGCTGGTGGAAAGCCGGTGGACGCTGGTCCGCGATGCCGAAGGCCAGCCCCGGGCCGTGATGTGCATCAATACGGACATCCTGGAAAAGAAGCGGATGGAAAGCCATTTCCTGCGCTCACAGCGCATCGAAAGCATCGGCACCCTGGCTGGGGGCATTGCTCATGACCTTAACAACGTCCTGCTTCCCATCCTCCTCTCCATTGACCTGCTTCGCAGATCTGTGCAGGACCCCCACCTGCTTGGCATCCTTACCAGCATCGAGGGCAGCGCCAAACGCGGGGCCAGCATGGTGCAGCAGGTGCTCTCCTTTGCCCGCGGCATGGACGGGGAGCGCCACAAGCTGGATGCCCGCACCGTCATCCAGGACATCAGCCACTTCGTCCAGGAAGCTTTCCCCAAAAACATCGCCTTCCGCACGGAGATGGCGGGAGATCTGCCCGGATTCATGGGGGATGCCACCCAGGTGCATCAGGTGCTGCTGAACCTGTGCCTGAACGCGCGGGATGCCATGCCTGAAGGCGGCACACTGACGCTCCAGGCGCACACCGTCAGCCTGGAGGAAACCGCCGCGCTGGCAGGGGCCAGCATCAAGGGCGGCGCCTACCTGGTCTTCCAGATCACCGATACAGGCACGGGCATCTCCGAAGAGGTGAAAGACAAGATCTTCGACCCGTTTTTTACCACCAAGGATTTCGGGAAAGGCACCGGACTGGGCCTGTCCACAGTGATGGCCATTGTGAAAAGCCATGGCGGCTTCATCACCGTGTCCAGCAAACCGGGCGATGGTACTTCGTTTCATGCGCACTTCCCTGCGGAGCCGCTCTCCAAAAGCCAGCCTGCACCAGCCCTCTCCACCGACCGGCCCCGCGGCCAGGGCCAGCTCATTCTTTTGGCGGATGATGAGGACAGCGTGCGCTTCATCACCCAGCAGACCCTTCAGGCCTACGGGTACCGCGTCCTGGCCGCTGCGGACGGCAGCGAGGCGGTGGCCCACTACGCGGAGCACCAGCAGGAGATTGACCTGGTGCTCACCGATATGATGATGCCCGTGATGGACGGCACGGAGACCATCAAGATCCTGAAAAAGATCAATCCGGCGGTGAAAATCATCGCCGCCAGCGGCTTCACCACCGATGCCGCCAAAGTGAGCGCCCTGGGAGCCAATCATTACCTGCACAAGCCTTACAGCACCGCCACGCTGCTCAGTGTGCTTGAGCAGGTGCTCGCCAAACCGACGGCCTCATAGAAGAGCCGGGCACGCAGCCTATTCCGCATCCGCAGTGCCGGCTACGCCACCTGCGGCCTTTTCCAGCGCCTTCACGCGGGCGGAGAGCTGCGGCAGGCGGTTCACACTGGCCCAGCGGCGGCGTTCATCCATGACCGGCATGGCCGGAAAGCCCATGTAGGTGTCCTTCCCTGAAGGGATGTCTTTGGTCACGCCGCTGCGAGCGCCCAGGGTGACGAAGGAGCCGATGCTGACATGACCGGCCACACCGCACTGGGCCGCCATGACCACATAGTCTCCGATCACCGCGCTGCCTGCGATGGCACAGGCCGAGACGATGATGCAATGCTTGCCAATGATGGCGTTGTGGCCGATCTGTACCAGGTTGTCAATTTTTGTACCTTCGCCGATCCAGGTGCGGCCAAAGCGTGCGCGGTCCACCATGGTCCCGGCACCGATCTCCACATCGTTGTCAATCTGGACAATGCCCGCCTGGCGCACCTTGCGATGCCGGCCCTTGTCAAATTCGTAGCCAAATCCGTCGCCGCCGATGACCACGCCGGAATGCAGGATCACCCGCTCGCCCAGCTCACAGGCTTCCTGAACCGTCACATTGGCAAACAGCTTGGACCCGGCACCGATGACGGCCTCCCGGCCCACATAACAACCCGCGCCAATTTCCGCCCCGTCGCCAATTTCAGCGCCAGCTTCGATGACCGCGCAGGCCCCCACGGAGATCTTGGTGAGGTCGGCTTTGACGCTCTCCGCGATGACGGCGGACGGGTGAATACCAGGCTCAAAAGGCAGCGCCTGGTAGCCATACGTATCCACCACCTTTTCAAAAGCATGGGACGGATTTTTCACTGCAATGCAGGCCACCTTATCCGGGCACTTGTCCAGTCCCTCCGGCACCAGCACAGCGGTGGCTTTGGTGGCCATCAGCCTCTCCTTATAACGGGCATCGTAATAAAAGCTGAGGTCGCCTTCCTGAGCTTCGCGCAGGGAGGCAAAACCGGTGATGCGGGTCTCGGGGCTGCCGGACAGAAGCTGGCCTTCCAACAGTGCGGCCAATTCAGAAAGTGCGATGTTCATGAGGCCCGCCACCTGTCACAATTTCCGCTCAAAGGCGAGGGAAGAGTTTCAGGAAACGGGATTTGGATTCTCCTGGAGCGCCCGCGTCTCGCGGGCTGTTTTCTGCGTCCTCGCGGAAAACCGTTGTCCGGTGCACCTGACTCGATTGAATGGACGCAGTGAGAGCAAGCGACGCCTCAAGGAATGAGGCCATCCTGGCCTCAGCTGAGGGCGGGACGCCCTCACACCTTGTTCCGCCACTCACCTATTGAGAATCACACTCCGCACCCCACCTGGCACGCAGGAGCCAGCTCGCGGACTTCATCCGCCTCAGGTGCGCTCATGTCGGGATTGGGCTGCTGGGCGCTGAGGCCGAGTTCGGCGAGCAGGGCCAGGTCTTCATTGGCGCGAGGATTGGCGGCGGTGAGGAGCTTGTCGCCGTAGAAGATGGAATTGGCACCGGCGAAGAAGGCCAGGGCCTGGGCTTCGCGGCTGAGATTCGTGCGGCCGGCGCTAAGGCGCACCTTGGCGCGCGGGATGGCGATGCGGGTCACGGCGATCATGCGCACCAGGGAGAAGCTGTCCACCTGGACGTTTTCGCTCATCGGCGTGCCTTTCATTGGCATGAGGGCATTGATGGGCACGCTCTCCGGATGCGGGTTGAAGTTGCTCAGCACTTCCAGCATTTTCAGGCGGTCCTCGATGGTCTCGCCCAGGCCCAGGATGCCGCCGCAGCAGACGGACATGCCGGCATCCTGCGCGTGGCGGATGGTGCTCAGCCGGTCGTCATAGGTGTGGGTGCTGACGATGTTCGGGTAATGCTCCGGGCTGGTGTCAATGTTATGGTTATAGGCGGTGACGCCAGCTTCCTTTAAAATGGCGGCTTCTTCCGCGCCCAGCTGGCCCAGGGTCACGCAGACCTCCATGCCGAGCGTGGAGACGTCCTTCACGATGTCCACCACCTGGTCGAATTTCTGCGTGCCCACGCGCACGCCCTTCCAGGCGGCCCCCATGCAGAAGCGGGTGGAGCCATTGGCCCGGGCGGCCCGCGCGCGCTCCATGACCAGGTCCTTTTCCATCAGCTTTTCCGCCTGCACACCGGTGCTGTAGCGGGCGCTCTGGGCGCAGTAGCCGCAGTCCTCACTGCAGCCGCCGGTCTTGATGCTCAGCAGCGTGCAGAGCTGCACTTCGTTATTGGTCCAGTGCTCCTCATGGATGGCACGCGCCTGCTTGATGAGGTCAAAAAACGGCTGGTGGTAGATGCGGTGGAGATCGGCGTAGTTCATGCGCAGGTTGCTAAAAGCAGTCTTGCCACGAAACGGGGCAATGGGCAAAACGAATTTGGCTTTTCCCTCTTCACTGCATATCTGCCCGGTCGCTACTGCGTCCATCTCCCGCCCTGGCCCAGGGCCACCTTCCAGCCGCGCAGGTGCATGAAGGAGTAGTCCGTCTTGCCGATGGCGCCGATCATGGGCACACCGGTGGCTTTTTTCCAGGCGCGGCTCATGCTCTCCCCCGTGTGGCAGCCCCAGCTATGGCAGTAGGCCCCGCGGGCAAAGGCGCTGCGGCTCAGCTTGGACAGGTCGTTTTCATGCAGCCAGACGGTGGAGGCCGCATACACCTCGGAGCTGTAATCAAACAGGAAGCAATGCTTGTTCGAGTGCCCGTAAAACTCAAAACCGGAGATCTTGTTGCGCCCGCGCGAGACCTGCCCGCCGCCCCGGTTGATGTAGTTAATCAGCTCATCCTGGCTGCGAAACCAGACGAGGTTGATGCCATAGGTGCGCTGCACGGACTCCACATGGCTGGTCAGCGGATCCCGGTCCTCCCCTGCCCGGCGCAGGTAGCTGTCGCGATACACCAGCCAGGTGATGATCGTCCCCTTAGGCTGCGTGCGCTGCAGCTCCTGCATGCGCACCCGCGCCGGCCGGACGAAGTTTCCCCACCAGCGGTCATGCTGCTGGGAGGGCTGGCGCAGGTCCTCCCACTTCCGCAAGGCCGGGCCGCCGGAGCAGATGATGTACTCATTCTGAGCCTGGGCGGTGGTGGCGCTCAGGGCCAGCATCGTCAGGAGCAGCAGGACAGCTTTGACCAAAAAAGGACGGGGGGACATGGCGGAGAATAAAGGCAGCCAGCCGCGCAGGCAACGCCTACTTCAGCGGCACCAGGTTGAAATCTTTGAACTGGACGATCATCGGCGGGCCCTGGTGGATCTGCAGGCCCAGCAGCCCTTCCTTCGGCGCGTTGGCCACGTCCTCATCCGTCACGTCCACGGTCTGCATGCCATTGATGAAATGCTGCACATGGTTTCCCTTGGCGACGATTTTATACTCATTCCAGTCCTCGCTTTTGATCGCCGCCTGGATGGCATCGCTATCGCCCACCGTGCCTGCCTTTTCCACCACCGGCTTCGGCTTCTTGGCCCCTTCCGGAGCCGGTTTGATGATGGTTTTCTCCCCGCGCAGCGCCAGGATGCCCCGGCCCTTTTCCTCATAAAGAATGCCGCTGTACTTCGTCCCCGCTTCGAAGTCCGCCTGGTAACCGCTCAGCACCGGGCCGAAAGCGCCTGCCTCCAGCTCCTTGCTGCGATACTGCACCCCGGAATTGCCCTTCTCCAGGCGATATTTAAAGGTCAGCTCAAAGTCCCCCACCGTGCCGCCCTTCCACACCAGGAACGTGTTGTGCTTGATGATCCCCTTCGTCGGGTCCGCCGGGTCCGGCGGCGTGATGCCCGTGATGGCCCCATCCTTCACACTCCACAGGTCCATGTTCCCCTCCCAGCCCGTGAGATCTTGGCCATTGAAGACCTGGACAGGCTCAGCAGCAGAAGCAGAAACAGCGAAGGCCAGCGCGGCCAGTGCAGGAATGAGGAAACGTGTTTTCATGGTTGGGTCGGGTCGGTAACGGGCCGTTGTAACGTGTGGGAAGAGGTGTGTCTATCGGATTGAGGAGAGTCGAGGACGGTTGGGGCTGGGAGTCGCGCGGTCACCCACGCTCAGAGAGGTTTAACAAACCGGTTCCACAGTGCACTTGAAATGAAACTCAAATCTTGGTTGTGGATAGCAGCTGCTCATGGCGCTGGAACGGTAATGTCTCGGAGCTGAAGCTCTCCGCTCTGATCGAAACTGTAGTGGAAATGAAGCTCTCCCTCGAAGCCGCTCAAACCATGCTTCGAGTAGTCGAGATTCCAATCGGGGACATAGCCCCAAACGCGTTGCAAAAGGGTACCGTCCTGAGCGAAGGTGATCTCCGAGCCGGGGTTTGCCGATCTCTGAAGAACTTCCAAATTCTTGCCCTTTGGATGGGTTGTCGCGGCTGGCAGGGACAAGGGAGTGGCTCGCCGGTCTCGAATCCGGTAAATCTGTGATGAGCTCATCAGACGACCGGTGCGGAAGTTCACAATGAGTATCGCAGAGTCGGCAGACCAGACACAGTGAACGTTCTCGGTGGTGGTGCCCCACGTGCCTCCTGAAGAAGACACCTCCTCAAGCGGACCAATCCTGCGTCCTGTGGTCTGATCAATCAGGAGAACCGTGTCATCTGCCTCATCAATAAACTCGGTCTTCTGGGGAAACACCGCGACCGCAAGCTTCTTGTCAGGCGATAGACCGCCCTCCGTGACGACCCACTCACCGCCAAAGGCAAGACTGCTGAGCAGAGCTAGCGCTGTGAGGATGATTCGCATGGCTGCTGGTGCTTTTATTCGAACTCGTTTGTGGAATCAAGCCACCGCCTCAGGAGATCGCTCCCCACTCACCCTGAAAAGTTCCCTGCTTGCACTTCGGACACGTACGGGCCTCCAGCTTCTGAGTGTCCAACAGCTCGCTGCGCCGGCAGCCCGTGCACTTCATCGGGTCACGTTCCGGATCCCGCCGCGTCTGCCGTCCACAGTGCAGGCAGATGAGGCTCGACTCACAACCGCCTCGCTCGTTCCAGAAAGCCAGGTAGTCCTTTTCGTTCACCTCAAAACCACTCGTCTCCTGAAGATAAAACTCGCGGGCCGCTCCGTCACCTCCTGGATGATAAAAGAAGTGCCGCTCGCCCGATCCGTCCATCAGGTACGGATTGCCATCGCTCCAGGACTCGACCTTGAAGCCGCAGACGTTGCAGGAGAAGTCAGTGCATTCAGCCATGGAGTGTAAGGTTCGGTGAATGACTGTGTCACGAACAAGATGGACTTTGGTTCAAACATTCAAGTGACATAGTGGTAGAAATTTCCAGCGCGAACTCAATACCCAAACGCCACTTATCAGCCCCCCTCAATTCAAATCCAGGTCATTCACCTTCTTGCTGGTCTTCTTCACCTTGGCGGGGCCGTGGTCGGGGTGGAGGCCGAGGGTGCGGGGGGTGCCGGGGCGGAGGGGGCCGGCGTTGAGGGCGTAGGGGTTCGCGGCGATGACGGCGGTGATCTCCTCCCAGTTGGCTTTGACCTGGCGGGCGATGGCGGGGTCTTTCTTTTTCCAGTAGCCTGCCATGAGGCGGAGGTTTTCTGCCTGGAGGCGGGTGTAGGTGAGGCCGGCCTGGACAAAGGCGACGCGACGGGCGTGAATGGAATCCGCTGGCACGGCGGCGGCGGCGCGGGTGAGGCGGGCCTGGGAGGCGGCGAGCAGTTCCGGCGTGTAGAGGTCCTGGAGCTGGAAGACGGTGGCTTCGCCCTCCTGGGCGGTGAAGGCCATGCGGGCTTTTTCGAGCTCGTCGAAGTATTCGCGGACGGGCGCGGAGGCGGGGCCGAAGGCGCGGGTGTAGTAGTCATCCAGGAGGGCGGCGGCATCGGCCTGGGGATTCCAGACGAGCTGGGCCATGACGTAGAGCTGCGGTCCCTGGGTGGCCCAGTGCTCCCACACGCCGTCAATGAAAATGCCCACGCAGTTGGCGGCGGCCACGTCTTTGATGTCGCGGATGGTCTGCTGGGTGGACAGGTCCGGCAGGCCCTGCTGCCATCCGGCGGGGCTGCCGGTATTGGGCCGCCACATCATGGCGGGCACGATGCCGGCCCAGGCCTCGAACTGCTGGCGGTAGGTATCGCCACGGGTGGAGCCGCGATCCACCAGGCCGGTGCGGCCAAAGAAATTCGCCACGATGGACATGATGACATTGTCCGCCGGGCGGGCCTTGACGGGCGCGGGGCGGGAATGGCCATAGCTGAGCATGAGCACCCGGTAGTCCTTGCCCGGATACTTTTCCTTCAGCAGTGCGCCCAGCTTGTTGGCAAAGGTGACATCGCGGTCGCTGGTGGCGGGGCGCTCCTCGGCGTATTTTTTGAAATGGAACAGGCGCGGCTCGCCATCAGGATGATCCCAGGCGGTGCAGTTTTCACACACGCAGTGGCCGCTGGACCAGCCGTCATTGGGGGAGGCATTGAAGACGGTGAGGTGGGGATCCTGGGCGAGATCCGCCGCGACATCCTGCAGCCAGAGGTCCCACACCTTGGGATTGGTCATGCACAGCTTGGCATTGCGCGGCGTGGGGAAGCCGCTGCGGGTGCCGTCCGGCTGGAGGGCAAATATTTCCGGATGTTTTTCATGGTAGCGGTCCCACCAGTCGCCAAAGCCATGCCCGCCCTCCATGGAAAGGGAGCCGAGTTGCAGCCGCTGGCGCATCGTCCAGTCATGGGCGCGGCCATAGCCTTTGTTCCCCAGCGATGAAAAATTAAACACGCCTTCCCGCGAGCGGATCTGCGGATGGTAACGCTTCTCCATGGGCGCGATGACAATGGTCTCCCGCGCGACCACGTCCTCCCCCAGATCCCCCGGCCAAAACCAGCGCACGCCGAGCTGCTCCTGGAGAAAGGTATAGACCGCATTCAGCGTGCCATACTCCTGCTGCATGCCGGTGATCTTTCCCTCCTTCGTCACCACGTCCATCTTGGCCGGATCCCACCGGTCCCGCCCGGCGATGACCAGGTGGTTTTCATTGGCCGTGATGAGGATTTCCTCCGGATGCTGAAACTCGAAGTCCGTCTGCGGAAACAGCGTCTTCAGCACCGGTTGATAACCCACCCAGATGGCGCGCTCCGGCAAGGGCTGCGGGCTGCCATCCAGCACCGGTGGCAGCACACCGCTGATCTTTTGAACCGCCTCCGCCAGCTCCACCGCTGCCGCCCGCGTGCGTGGCGGCGCGTCCGCAAAAACAATGATCGGCGCCGGTGCGACGGTTTTGGAAACCAGCGTCAGATTTGCTGCCGCTATGCCAGGCACGATGCAGCCCACCGAAAATAGAACACCGAGAGGAAGGAACCGGAGCGCGTGTTTCATGCGCTGATATCAACGGGAGAGGATGGGCGGCCTATCAGAGAATGATGCAAGGAGGTGTGAGGAGGGTTTGCAAGGAGGATCTTCCGATTAAAATTCCGCAGCTGCCTGACCGCCGTTCCCTTGTTCGTGACCTTCACTGGCTGGGAAGATGAAGGTCCCGTACAAGGTGTGAGGCCGTCCCGGCCTCAGGTGGAGGGCAGGATGCCCACACTCCTTGGCGCCGCCAGATTCCCTTGCATGCCGGGCAGCGCAGTTCACAAATGGCGTTGATCTTTCCATGCGCGCGCTGATTCAACGTTCCAGGCAGGCCTCCGTGACCATCGCGGGGGAGGTGGTGGCCACGATTTCACACGGTCTGGTGGTGCTGCTGGGCGTGGAGCAGGAGGACACGGCGGAGGATGCGGAATGGCTGGCGGGAAAGATCGCCCAGATGCGCATCTTTGGCGATGCGGAGGGCAAGATGAACCTCAGTGTGAAGGACGTGGGCGGCGCGGTGCTGGTGGTGAGCCAGTTCACACTTCATTCGAGCACGAAAAAAGGCAACCGGCCCGGCTTTACGAAAGCGGCGCGGCCGGAGGTGGCCATCCCGCTGTATGAGCAGTTCCTTACCCTCATGCGGCAGGAGGTGCCGGTGCAGTGCGGCGTCTTCGGCGCGGACATGCAGGTGGCCCTCATCAATGACGGGCCGGTCACCATCTGGATGGATTCCAGGGCCAAGGAATAACCGAAAGTGAATAATAAAATCAAATTCGTCTTGCGCCGGAGGGGGTTAGGCTGAATTTCATCCCTTCCCCCCAACGATATTTTATCCTTCTCTATGCGACGCCGCTCCAATCCCCTTTCCGAACGCAACATCAAACGCATCGACACCCGTAACGATGCCTCCAAACAGACGCATGGTTTCCAGGTCTGCATCTCCCGCAACGGCTCCCTGCACACGAAGCACTTTTCCGACAGCCTGTATGGCGGCACCAAGGGCGCACTGAAAAAAGCCCGCGAATACCGCGACCAGCTCCTGGGCGAGATGCCGGAGATCGAAGCGAGCCGCATCGCCCACACGACGAATGCCAAAAACAAGAGCGGCCACGTAGGCATCTCCTACCGCAAATACAAGACCGCCAAGAACAAGGTCACGCGCCTCATCGCCGTGTCCGTCCGTGCGGAAAAGGGCAAGACCGTCTCCAAAGTGTATCGTTATACGAAGGAAACCCACGACGAAGTGCTGGCCGAGGCCATCGCCTTCCGTGAGGAGCTGCTGAATCAGCGCCTGTCCCGCGAAGGCGGCATCACCGGCATCATGAAGGCCAAGGCCCCGAAAGCCTCCAAAAAAGCCGCCCCCGTGAAAGCCGCCCCTGCCAAGAAAGCCGCTGCGAAAAAGGCTGCTCCTGCCAAAAAAGCAGCCCCGGCGAAGAAAGCCGCTCCCGCCAAAAAGGCCGCCCCGGTGAAGAAGGTGGCAGCGAAGAAAGCCGCCCCTGCTAAAAAGGCCGCCCCCGTGGCCAAGAAAGCTGCCCCGGCGGCCAAGAAGGCCGCTAAAAAAGCCGCCAAGAAGGCCAAGCGCTAATCCGCCGCAGCCGGTCTTTTGATCCACGAACGGGATGATGCCTCCGGGTGTCATCCCGTTTTTTTGGCGGGTTCAGAATTGTTAATGCTGCAAAACACCCTCTTCAGCAGCCACCTACAGGCGTCAGGAAAGAACTCCAAGCTCCGTCTGCCACAGTCGCTCAATTGGGCTCCAGCTGAGATCCCTGCCCGTCATGGAACTCCGAACTCAGTTCTCTCCTGGAGCCCGCAGGGCTGCCCTTCGGAATAACAGGAAGCTTGACATGAAGGGTGCATTATCCTTCCCACAGGCCTAGCGCCATCAGAGCCATGAGGCGCGCCTCCCGGCTTTCAAATTTAAAATGAGCATCAATCACGTAAGCAGCCTCGTCCGTATCGAAAAGCACATTGCCTTCGTGAATGTCCGTTACAGTCAGGTCGCCCGCTTCGCCACCATCCACCTTGAATTGATTGCTTCCTGAATCCCTGAGTCCCTTATCCTCCAACACCTTTACCAAGGCATCTTTTTGGATATGCCTGCCATCAATGAACGGCTGCGAAATGACAATGAACCAAGTCTCCTCTTCTTCGTAAAAACCTTCGAGATGAACATCGTCTCCAAACACAAAATTGGAGAGAAGATGATCCGTCAGATAGTCAAACAATGAGTCTGTCGGTTTATAAAATATATCCCCTGTGTGCGGATTAAAATCTCGAGGGTCGTAAGACTTCAGGACGAGACCTCGATCAATGAGCACTCCCACCCGATGCTCCATGCCGCTGTCGAGAAAGTTTTTCTCAATAAGGCCCGTCACGCCTTTGGCATCCAGAATTAGCCCTGTGTTCCTGGCGAACTCGCCGATTGCGCGAATTTCTTGCTCTCGCGGATCTCCAGAATCACCTGCATGGTTGGTTTGCGGCGAACCAAGTAATGAAGCCGCCGCGCTTCTGAGAAGCCCTTTCGGACCTCCGAAAGAGGCATGAGCGGCATAGATTCTGTCTTTTCCTGCGGCATAGAGCGGTTCCAGTTCTGGAATAAGAAAGTCGATTTCAGGCGTTGTTTCAAGGGAAAAGGGTGTCCTTGAGATCAGGTGGACCTCAGCTTCAACGGCTTCGATTTGAGAAGTATGTTCGCTCAAGCCAGAACTATCCTTCAAAAAGCGTTCAATGTCCGGGAAACTTGAACTTGAGCGAAAGTTTAATCCACGCCCCCTTGAGCAATGACCGGATAAGCCATGCCGGGGTGCATATGATGGCACCATTGCTGCCGTCACTCTTCCCTTTTGTCCTGCCTGATTTGCGTTAGGATGGACCGGCTTATGAGCCATTCCAGTACCGCTTCTGATCCCGCCACCATCATCGAAGCCCTGGCGGCCACCGGCACCGGCCGTCCTGCCGGGATGGTGGACTGGATGCACTATGGCTTTGCCCTTCGTTATGGGGAGGCCGGGCGGGGCGGTGAAGGGGCGGCGGAGCTCTGGCAGCTCGAAGAAGGTGCCGATGCGCTCACTCCCGCTCATCTGGCTGAAATCCTGCCCCTTTACGAGGCGCGGGCCTGGACCGCCGGGGCGCTGGGTCTGCGCCGCCTGCCGGACCTGCTGGGAGATGCCCTCACACCCGCCGCGCGCGGCTGCTATCTGGCGGGCCTGTCCGGCCGCCTGCAGAGCGGAGAGGGGATGTTCCCGGCGGAGCCTCATCCCTGCCTGCCGGAGGAGATCCTCCCCGCCTTGCAAGCGGCTGACCTGGATGCGCGGTGTGCCGCTGAAATAGGCGCCAATGCCATCCGCACGGACTGCACGGAGCTCCTGCTGGCGGTGCTGGACCATCCGCAGTTTCACGCAGACGGCTCGGTGCTGCGGGTCTGCGGTTTTCCGGACCAGGAGCGCTTCTCCAGGCAGATTTCCCAGCTTGCCACCCGCGTGCTGGATGTGCTGCTGGAGGCGGCCGTGCGCTGCCGCAGGCCTGCGGCAATGCGCGTCCTGCTGGAGCGTGGTGCCTGCCCGGACCTGCCCTGCTGGAACCTGGAGCGGAGCTACAATGAGTGGTTCAGCCTGCTGTCCTTCGCCGTCCATGAGCTGGGACAGGACAGCTCCCGGAGCCAGGGCCGGGAGATGACGGATCTGCTGCTCCAGCACGGTGCCAGCCCGCAGGGACTGGAATGTGAGGGCCTGAACAATCCCCTCATGCACGCCATGCGGTCCGGGCAATGGGAAGTGGCGGACAGGCTGCTGGAACTGGGCGCCCGCTTTGAAGGCGGCAGCTACTCAAAGCCCGATGATTGTAAAATCAACGGGCCGTTGATTCCGGGCGGGCATCCGCTCATCGGCTACCCGAAGAAGGATCTGGACTGGGTGGAGCGGGCCATCCGCCCGTTGCTGCCTTTGGCGGACTTGTGGCAGGTGCCGTTGTACTATAAAGGCAATGGCCAGGGCGGCCAGTCGGCCACCTTTTTACACTATGTGCTGGATGACACCCGGCTGCCGCTTTTGAAAAAGTATGAGGCGCTCGGCCTGTCCACCTGTCTGACTCCGGCCTTGTTCATAGACATCGTCAGGGGCGGACATTACCAGGCCTTGCTTTATCTCCTGCGGGACCATCCCCACCTGCCACGCCTTGTGTTTCGCATCCGCAGACGGCAGCCGGACTTCGGCACTTCCCAGCGCCAGCTTTGGCTGTGCCAGCCGGAGCCAGACGGGAAGAACGACATCCCGGACTTCCAGCCTGGGGACCAGACGCCGCTGCAACTGCCGGATGGCAGCCGCATCTATGCGCATCTGGCCTGCATCGCCCCGCCGCATCATCACCATGGCCCCGTCACAGGAGGCTGCTTTTGGCTGGAAAAAATCCAGGCCGTGCACCGCCGGCGTGGCAACTGCATCCTCACCCGCCAGGTGCGGCGCATGTGGAGGATGGAACCGGTGCCGGCCAATGAATACCAGGTCAAGAATCTGATCCCGCTGGTCAAGGAGGTGGATGGCCGCTTCATCTGGCTGGGGATTGATCTGAACTCCCTGTCCTATGGACTGAAGGTCCCGCCGGAATGGAAGCCTGTCATTCAGGCATGGGCGAATGGCGCGCCCGGCCAGCACCTGGTCCAGGCTTTCATCGAGCGAGGCAGACAGCAGCGGGAGTCAAATATTGAGCTGCCACTGCCCGTCCTCGACGAGGAGGAACTGAGCGCTTATCCCAGCGAGTTCTGGCCCTATCTCTGCCTCATGGATGACGGGACCATCGGGGTCACTGAAAAAAGCAGCCGGCAAAATCCAGACATGCTGGACCTTTACTGCGTGTGGGAATGGCAAAACAAACCGGACAGGGATTTTGTGCCGGATCCGCGTTTGCGGGAGTGGCCCTGGTGGGCGCATGTGCCCGTCAGGCTGCGCCCTTACTTTTACTTTGATGAACTGCTGGGCGTGCCGTCCGTGACCTATCAGGCCCGCAACGCCTATGAAAAGCAGATGATCCACCTGGCCGTGCAGTGGAAGAATGCGCGGATGGTGGAATCCCTCACGCAGGCAGGAATCATCTCCTCCTAAAGACGAAAAAGGCCAGGAGCACCAAGCACCGGAAGCTCACGCGAGCAGCACCTCAGCCAGGGCCGCGCAGGCCTTGCGGCGCAGGGCGGGGTCCAGCATCTTGGTGCGGTCGCCATCGTGGTCAATGAAGCCCAGCTCAATGAGGAAGCAGGGCTGGAAGGCCATGATGGCCAGCGTCCGGTGCTGGCTGGCGGCCTCCGTCTTGATGCCCCGGTCCCGCGTGCCGAGGGCGGCGCGCACGGCCTCATTCAGGCGGGTGGCCATGGGGGCATGTTCCTTGCCGCGAAAGAACGTCTCGGTGCCGTGGGCCTGCCCGGTGGCCGCATTGCAGTGCAGGCTGATCATGATGTCCCCACCATAGCGGCGGGCGATGGCGGCGCGCTGGCCCACCGGGGCCGGGTCCCTGCCATCCACACGGGTGCGGACCACTTTGTGCCCGGCGGCCAGCAGCAGCCCCCGCAGTTCATTGGCCCAGTCCAGGGCGATTCCCGCCTCGGTCTCCCCGGCTGCACAGGCACCCGGGTCATAGACCTTGGCGCGTTTATTGGCCATGCCGTGGCCGGGATCCAGGATAATCGTTTTCATCATTTGAAAAGGCCGTCTTTCCGGCTGTCACCCATTTTGCGGACCGCAGAGTTTGCAGCTATGAAGGCCCGACACTGCCCCCGCAAATTCACGTCAGCGGCCCTGTCCTCAGGCTCAAAAAAAGAATCTTTTTACCCGTCATCTTTTTACCAACCTTTGGTTAATCTGTGCCCTCTGTGTCATCTGTGGTTATCCCACCGAAGCGACACTCCCGTTCTCACATCCCCAGCAAAGACAGCCCCAGGGAAAGCCAGGACGTTTCCTGAGCAGGCGCGGGCTGGATTTCGGCCACGCCCTTGGCCCCGGTCACAGGCACCGGCCGTTTGTACTGGTCCAGATAGGTGGCTCCCGCCTCCACCCCGACTGCGCGCCACTGGCCCGCATCCAGGGCCGCAAAGGTGCGGGTGCCGTCCGGGCGGGTGGCGCAGCTCACACAGCCCAGGCACAGGCCCGCCAGCAGCACCACCGGCAGAGGCTTCGGCAGCTTGAAGCTGCGGTTCACCTGGCCGTCATCCCACCAGTCCAGGAACACGTAGATGGCATTCTTCAGCGCCAGGATGACGATCAGCCCCAACGGCACATACTTCAGCAGGCCCTCCGGCAGCACCGCGATCTCCGGGGTGGAAAGCGCGCCGGCCAGCCCCGTGAGGCACAGCAGGATGAGTGTCAGGATTTCAACGAGTGTAATTTTCATGATTATGTTTTTTGATGTTATTCAGTGTTTTATGATGCGCATGGACGCGAAAGGAATCATCGGGCCGCGCGATGGGCGTCCGCCGCATCGCGCCGCAGTTCGTCAATGGAATGGCCCAGGCGGGAAAGCGTGAGTGTCATCTCCGCATCCACCCGCGCCCTTTGTTCCAGGATGCTCATGAGCTGGCGCGTTTGCGTGGCATGGTCATCATACACCCGCATGAGCGCCCAGGAGCAGGCCGCCGCCAGCAGGATGCCGGAGCCAAAACGCCCCAGCGCCCAGATGACCAGCCCCCGCCACTCCTTCGGCACCTCCACGCTGGCAGGCGTGTCCTGCTGGGCGATGTGATGGATCTGCGCCGTGCTCATGCCTCCGCCCCTCCCAGCAGCACCTCTCTCCAGACAGACGTCTGGTTAGGCCGGAAGTACAGCTTCCCGGTCGTCGTGTTAAACCAGAAGTAAGGCCCCTTGCATGGGCACTCAGGATTCGGAGCCTGGTCAGACTCCCGGCAGCGTGTGTGTGAAATATTCATGGATAGTTATTGAGATAAACGGTTCCATCAACGATGGCCAAGTTGACATAAATGTTGTTTTCCGGGACGAGGTTGATGACAGGAACTGACACGCCTTGACGAAGCGCCACAGTCCCTGACTCAGTTGCATCCGTTCCACCTTGAAGCGTGGACTGAACCTCAAACGGACCAACCAGAAGGCAATATCCCGCCGTTCCATAAAAGCCCTCGCCGTCATCGGAACCTTCGAACAAAATGGTGTGGATGACCAACCCGGTTGACCCATAGATGGTTAGTTCACCACCATTAGGTTGTTCGCTGAAACCAGAGTTTACAACGCTGTCAATACGGACATCCCCGGACACATAGAGTGTGGTGTTGTATCCATAGTTTGCGATGTTGCCCAGCTCTGTTCGATGCCCTTGTATGGAGAGAACGATGTTCGAGTTCAGCCCCGCAAATGTAGCACCGCCAAAGCTTCCTGCCCCAAAGTCAAGGTTTTGAAACCCCTCATCAACCGCCTTCTGAAATGTCAGAAACGGCTTCCCCGGACTCCCATCCCCCGTCGTGTCATTCCCATCCGTGCGGATGTAAGCCACATTCGGGTCTGAAATGGCGCTGCCGCCACTCCCTGCACCACCACCGCCGCCGTTGCCGCCGGCACCAAAAGCATTGTGAAAAAGATTCATAACCCAATGTGTTACCGGACCACCACATGCACCCCTGCCGCACCTGCGGCAGCCTTGATCTGTACCTCGCCGGACGTGGCGCAGAGGTTCAGCCCCACGCTCTGTCCGTCCGCCAGCGTGATCTCACGCCCCGCCGCCGTCTGGGATGCGTAGCGCACCTGCAAGACCGCCCCCGTGCCATTGAGCACCGAGACCTGCTCCCCCCGATGCGCCGCCAGCGCCACCCACCCCGTGGTCACCGCCTGTGTGAAGATTGAAGATTGTTTCATCTCCAATCTAGGCGGATCACTTCCCGCCATGTCAAACGGAGATCACGAAAAATCAGCAGAAAAACTGTTTCCGGATGTTTGCCACCCTGGCCTAACGCTCAGGCCACGGCCCCTGCTCACCCACCTTCAGTGTGATATGATTGAAGATGAAAGACGGTGCCGTAAAGACCGCCTTCTGGGCATCCCAGTCCAGCGCCATGCAGGTGTTCTTCAAGACAGAAAGCCCCACCGTGCTCTGCACTGCGCCAGCGTTCGTGAGCACCGGCGCATTCTCCAGACTCATGTTCCCCACGGTCAGCACCGCCGCCGCGCGCGCCTTTTTCCGGGCAGGTGCGGGGCCCAGAGCGGAGCCGCTTTCCTCATCCACCGCCACCTCTTCTTCCGCCTGCCGGGAAAGCCGCTCCCAGTCCGCCGCACTCAAATGAAAAAAGCCATTCATGCCCGTATCCAGAACCGCCTGGAAAGCGCCTGCATCCGCCACCGTCACCTCCAGTGAAGACAGCCCATCCCCTGGGCGCAGCGGCAGCCGGCGGCAGTTCCATCCGAAAGGCAGGTTTCTCAGCAGCCGCATCTCCTTGGCAAGGAAATCCAGCTCCACAATGCGGCCCTTAAAAAAGGTCAGACCCAGGATGAAATCCGCCCGCAGGCGCTGCTTCATGCCCGGAAGCACCATCGCCTCCTGCTCAGGCACCTGCCAGAGCTTCCCCTCATGCCCCGTCATGGAAAACGCCGGCACACGGGCCACCTCGCACACCTGTTTCTCTCCGTAAAAATCGCGCAGATAAACCGTCTGCCCCGTCCGTGGCAGCCCCAGCTTCTGGGCGTACTCCGCATCCACCACGGCGATCTCCGCGCCCGTATCCAGGAGCACCGGCCCCAGGCTGGACTGCACATAGACATGGTCGCGCTCGATCGTGAGCGGCACGATGACCTGCGGCCGCCCCGTGGCAAAATGCCGCCCGGCAGCCAGACAGCCCAAAGCCGCCACCGCCCCAAGGACCGCCCAACGCTTCCATCCAATTTTCATATTCGACCCCCATCCTCCGCCCCCCTGTCCAAACGTCAAGCCAGGCCCGCCACACCGCCCTTCATTGACGGCAACGGAGAGTCTAACCTACAGTGCCGCAAATCCCGCACGCTGGATCGCCGCCTCTCCATGAGCCTTGAATCTTCACCCTCACTCAGACGGCTCCGCCTTGGCCTTCGGGTTCTTTTTCCGCTTCCGCACCCGGCGTTTCGCGGGAGCCTTCGGCACGCTGGGGGCAGCGGCTGACGTTGGGTTTGAGCCGCCCGCCCGCCTCCCCTTGCCCCCGCTTTCCCGGATGGCCAGCCAGGCGGCCAGGAAGCCCAGGGCCACGCAGCAGCCCATGAAAAGCAAGGCCTCCCCGAGCAAGGTCGGGGGCATCACGTCAAACTTCCTTTGATAGCCGCCACCATACTTCGCCTGGGCAACAAAGAACCCCAGGCGGCTGCCTGCGGTGGATAAAAGATGGGTGGCGAGCGTTTCTATGGGACGTGGTGTGGTGTAGGGTTGGAGGTGGAGACCGAAAACTGAAAACTGCAGACTGAAAACTAGAGCTTCGTCACTCCTGGCATCCTTTGGGTGGCCGGGCGATTACAAAAAAGCCCGATGTTACGCAGCCTGAGAGGTCTTGGAGGACGGGACCTGACAAGTTACGCCCCTTTGCACGTCCATCCTCGCACATTCACTGGAACATGCCGCCCCGCAGGAACGTTCCCCCTGTCATGCACTGCATCCCCCGCCCTGCCCTTCACCGCCTCCGTGTTCTGCTCCTCAGCGCAGCCGCCGCCATCACCGCCCTCATCCAGCCAGTGGCCGCTCAGAACGCGGCACCAGCACCAGCACCAGCACCAGCGGCGGAGGCAGCCGCCGCACCACGGCCTAACTACACGTATTACGCCGAGTTCCTGCGCGTCGTGGATGCCAATACGGTGGCGCTGGACATTGACCTCGGCTTCGGCATCTGGCTGCGCAATCAGAGCCTGGACCTCCAGGGCATCCCGGAGCCCGCCCCCCTGGCTACGGAAACCGCCGAACAAAAAGCATCGCGACTGAAACAGTCCACCCGCCTGCGCGATCTCCTGACCGGCCGCACCGAGCTCATCCTCACCACCACCCGCGATAAAACCACCAGCCCGCCCCGCTACCTGGCCACCCTCCGCGCCGATGGTGTGAATGTGAACGAGGCGGTGGCGAAGGGGGAGTAGGGCGCGGTGCTGTCAAGGCAGGTCAAGGCGTGTCAAGGCAAGGCATCGAAAGAACAAATCGGTCAATTGTCACACCCTGTCCCCGTTTCTCCGAACCGTCAGGAATCGCTGCCTGACCGTGTTTTCTTTTTTGCCCCAGGAGGTGCCTGAAGCTGCCATCATTTACCCCATTTTGAGCCATGCGAACGTGTATGGATCACCCTCCTACTTGTTCAGCGCTTTTTTCAGCAGCTCGGGCCGGCGGGTTTTGATGCCGATGAGGGAGGCGGGCGGCAGTTCCAGATAGTCGGCGGCTTCGGTCAGGGCCACGGTTTCCTGGGGTGTGACGGCCAGCCGGGCGGCGGACCTCAGCAGGGGGGCGGCGGCGGAATCGCCCATGTTCACCATGCCCTCCAGGGCGGCCTGGCGCACCTCCGGATCGGCATGCAGCAGGTAGGGCTGGATCTTGGGCAGCTCCTGAGGATCATAGGTCACGGTGGCGTCCTCGATGGCTTCCAGGATCTGCTCTTTTTCCTCCAGCAGCGGGCCGGAGATGCCCGGTGCGGTGGTGGTGGACGGAGCCGTGGCGGAGGCGGATGAGGCGGAGACAGTGCCTGACGGCAACGAGGAGGCGGCAGCGGAGGCGGGCGTCTTTTCCGGCGCGGGCGCAGGGCCTGCATCCGGGCCGCCGGCCAGGTACACACCGCCGATGATGACCAGGGCGGTGGCGGCCAGGAAGGGCAGGATCAGTTTGGGGGGAAAGTTCATTCGGTTGGATTGTCAGTTCGTCTGTCTGCGGGAGGTGGTGTCGTGGTGGCGGAGGAGGGCGACACCATGCCTCCCCGATGCCCTTCCTCCCCTCACCAAAGAAAAAGGCCACCTGCCAGGATGCGGCAGATGGCCTTTTTTTAAACAGCATTTCTGCCAGGGTCAAGGAGCGGGCTCAATGGCTGGCTGCGGAGGCAGCTTAGGATTCAGTCTCGCCGCCAAAATCGGGCATTGGCGGCAGGTCGCTCATGTCAGCCAGCGGCTTGCCAGCGGCCATGGTGACGGAGCCTTCGATGAGGGAGATGCCCTGCAGGTAAGTCTCCATTTCATCCACTTCGCCGCTCTCCTGGTCCTCGGCGGAGACAAAGATGTCAATGTTCGCACCCAGGCTCACGTCCACCTTGGTGGCGCCTGGCAGGAAGATTGGCTCCTTTTCCGGGCCAAAGGTGCCCACCTTCTCCGTGCCGGTGGCCACACCCACGCCGAGGTAGGCGTCCACATCAATGTCCTGATACTCAACATCCGCTGGGGTGACGCCGACCAAGCCGCCGCCCAGAAGCCCGCCGAACAGGCCGCCCAGGACGTCTGACTGGGTCGCGGAAATCATCAGCAGGCCGATGCGCTTGAACTTCGAAGCATAGCTATAGACAAAAGGCGCGGCCTCGTCGCCCTCGGCCACCGGCGTCACCATCTTCTCAGAGGTGGTGTCCTTCAGCAGGGCCATGGACATGAAGACGAAGTAAGGAGTCACGTTGACGGTCTCCCCGCCCTTTTTGACCAGGTAAAAACCCAGGTCCTCACCCACGACTTTGTTGCCCAGAAACACTTCCTGTTCTTCCTCTTCGACCGGCACGGACATCACCGGCTCTAGCGCCGTGCCGCAGGCGCGCACCAGGGACCAGCCCTTGATGCTGTCAATCACCTCCAGGGCCACCATGTCATCCAGGAAGTTCTTGATCGTGTACTTCCGGGTCACGGTCTTGGACTCAAACTCCGCCACGTCGGCCACCTTGGCGCCGCCCTTGCTGAGCTCATACTCATTGGTGAAGGCCGGGCCTGCACCCTCTGTGCCCTTTTTCAGAGGCTTGCCGTTCACGTCCTTGGCGACGGTGCCCTCAACGACCTTCGTGACCGTGATATTGAAAGAGACCTTGGAAAGTGTGCCCGGAAGCGATGCCGGGACACCCAGGCTCTGGGAGACTGGTGAGAGAAGGGCAGCGGTCAAAAGAGAGCTGACGAGGAGCGTATTTTTCATAGTGAATTCAATGACTCAGACAGCGAATGGCGCTGCCTGCAATTCCGCAGCTACTATAAAAAAACCGCCCACGTCAAAAAAATCATGGTTGCCAAGAAAAAATCTCCCCCCTCCCGAGGAGAGGGAGGCGGAGGGTTCGCCGGTATCCCTCCTGCCCCCAGGGCAAAGGCGGGCAGTGCCTGTTTCCATCCAGCCCGGCAGCAGGCTCAGGAAAGGCAGACGGCAATGCATCCACTGACCCGTTTTTCCGGGAAAAAACGAGAAGATGAGGGTGAGGGTGCATTGCTTTACTTCGAGGTGAATGGTGGCAGCGTTTGAAGCCGCGCGGTCAGTTCGGCGATGGTTCCGCCATGCTGTGCGGAAACATCACGCAGCTCTTCGGGGTCGGCGGCGTGGTCAAAGAGTTCGGTCCGGCCATCGCTCCAGCGCGTGAAGCGCCAGCGGGCGGTGCGGACGCTTTGGGCGTGGAGATTTGGATTGCGGACGAGCAGGGTGAAGGCGGCGTCTTTGATGCTGGCTGCGGGATCGGCCAAAACAGGTCGCAAACTGGCCCCTGCACCGGCATGGGGCATTTTCAGGCCGCAAAAGTCGGCGACCGTGGGATACACATCCACGAACTCGGCGAACGAATGCGTCGTCCGGCCACCCTTCATGCCCGGAGCGGCGATGATGAGTGGCGCACGGCAGCTGCGCTCAAACAGCGTGTTTTTATTCCACCACTGCCGCTCGCCCGTGTGATAGCCGTGATCACCGACGAAGACGATGACCGTCTTGTCCCAGAGCTGCTTTTTATCGAGGGCATCAAGCACGCGGCCGAGCTGAGCATCCATGAAGCTGGTGCATGCGCAGTAGGCGCGGAAGAGCTCACGCCACTCCTGCGCGGTGAATTTTCCAAAGGCCTTGGCGTAGTCGCCAGAGCTCACGTGTTCTTTGCGCACGGGCGTCATGTCTGCGGGATCAGTCCAGGGTTTCAATGAGTCCGGCGGGTACATGTCAAAGTATTTCTTGGGTGCAATGAAGGGATCATGAGGCTTCATAAATCCACAGCCGATAAACCATGGCGTATCGCCAGCCTTCTGGATCATCGCCACCGTGGCCGCAGCAATCTGACCGTCCGGCTGATCGTCATCCGTTCCGTCCGCCGCCCCCCAGTGGCACCATTTCAGCGCACCCGCAGTCACGTCACGGCCTTCAAGCATCTTGCGGCCTGTCTTCGTTGCTTCAAAAGCCTGCGCGGTATGCCATGAGCGGCCTGCGTCCATCCACTGCTGCCTCGCCTCCACATCCCGGCCGCCGCCGAGATGGTAGAGTTTTCCAAATGCATGGGCTTGCCATCCGGCTTCTTTAAAAAGCTGCGGCAGGGTGATGACATCCGGCATCCTCTGCCGCAAAGGAACGTCATTGCCCACGATGCCCGTCTGCTCCGCCCGCAGTCCGGTCATCATGCTGCAGCGGCTCGGATTGCAGACCGGATACTGCACATAAGCCCGCTCAAACGTCGTGCCGCGGGCACGCAACCGGTCGAGGTTCGGCGTCTTCACGACGTCCTTCGTGAACGCCCCGCCAAAGTCCCGAAAATCATCCGCCATGATGAGCAGGACGTTGGGCCTGGCCTGAGCGAGGGCGGCCAGGGGTGCCAAGAGCAGTGCGATCAAAAGAAGGCGCGAGGGTTTCATGAGGGTGGTGTCTTGGGTCTTTGGGCAACTTTGCATTACCTGCCGCCTTTGCCTGCTTCTTCGGGTGTGCCGGGTTTCCAGTTGCGGACGATTTCAATGGGGCAAGCAGGGAAACCTGCACCTCATCAAGGAAGTGCCTGGAGGCTGGGTCATGATTGGGATCTCAAGTGGAAGCATGTCGGGGCAGGCTGCATGAACGTCACAAACACCCGTCACATTCGTCAAAAAGTTGCCACCTGGGGTCCGTGTGCGACTTTTGACAAAATGGCAGACGGCGTGAGAAAGACGAATGCCTCCGTCCCATGGCAAGGCATCGGAAGATTAAATCTGTCCATTGTCGCACCCTGATTACGTTTCCTGTTTGTCTGATTTCCTCCTTGTCTGCGTTCTCTTGGCGCTACGACCCTGTTTCCGTTGATCAAGGCACCTTCACCACACCTCTGCATGAAACGTCCTTTCTCTTTCCTCATCGCCCTTTTTCTTACACCGCTGGCCACTCTGCACGCCGCCGATTCACCCAAACCCAACATCGTGATCCTCTACGCCGACGACCTCGGTTACGGTGATGTGCAGTGCTACACCCCGGAGCGCGGCAAGATCCCCACGCCGCACATCGACAAGCTCGCCGCGCAGGGGATGCGCTTCACGGACGGGCATTCCTCCTCCGGCGTTTGCTCGCCCTCACGCTACACCCTGCTCACCGGGCGCTATCACTGGCGCACGCGTCTGCAGGCGAGCATCGTGCCTTTGTGGGGAGCCCCGCTCATCGCGCCGGATCGCGTCACGATTGGAACCCTGGCAAAACAACAAGGCTACCACACCGCCTGCATCGGCAAGTGGCACCTCGGCTGGGATTGGCCTATCCCGGCGGACCGCGCCGCCCTCTTCAAGGAAAAGCCCAAGGGAGCGGCCACCGCCACCGAGGCCCATCGTGCGGTCTGGCGCGACGTCTTTTCCCAACCCATCGGCGGAGGCCCGACGACGCGCGGCTTTGATTCCTATTTCGGGACCGACGTGCCCAACCATCCGCCTTTCTGTTTCATCGAGAACAATCGCACCGCCGGCATTCCATCTGATTTTCTCAACGCCGAACTTCTCAAGAACAATCAGGCCAGCCTCCAGGGGCCGGCATTGCAAGACTGGACCCTCGAACCCATCCTGCCCGCGCTCGGTGACCGTGCCGCAGCCTTCATCACCGACTCTGCGAAGAAGCCAGAGCCCTTCCTGCTTTACCTGCCGCTGACCTCGCCTCACACGCCGCTCTCGGTGAATGAGGAGTGGAAAGGCAAAAGCGGGCTCAATCTCTACGCCGACTTTGTCATGGAGACGGATGCCCTCGTGGGCCGCGTGCTGGATGCGCTGGAGAAAAGCGGCGCGGCGGAGGACACGATGGTCATTTTCACCGCTGACAACGGCTGCGCACCCTACATCGGCATTTCGGATCTGGAGAAGATGGGTCATTACCCAAGCGGCCCCCTGCGCGGTTCCAAGGCCGACGCCTGGGAAGGAGGGCATCGTGTGCCCTTCATCGTGCGCTGGCCTGGAAAGGTGAAGCCAGGCAGCACCTGCGATCAGCTCGTGCAGCAGGCCGACCTCATCGCCACCTTCGCCGAGGTCTTCGAAACCCAACTCCCGGACAACGTCGGCGAAGACAGTTTCAGCCTGCTGCCACTGCTCAAAGGGGACGACAGGCCCGTTCGCGAAACCGCCGTGAGCTGCTCCATCGGCGGAGTGCCCTCGGTGCGGCAGGGCAGGTGGAAATACATCGCCGCGCCCGGCTCCGGCGGCTGGGGCAAGGGCGGCGACCAATCGCAGCCCGTGCAACTTTACGACCTCGCCAACGATATCGGCGAAACGAAGAACCTCGCCGACGCCATGCCGGAAAAAGTCACCGAAATGAAAGCGCTGCTGGAAAAACTCATCACCCAAGGCCGCAGCACCCCGGGCGCAGCGCAGAAGAACGACGTCAAAGTCAAACGCCACCCCGCCACACCCGTCAAACCCGCTACGAAAAAGAAAACCCCATGAAATACCTCCTTCTCTCTCTGCTCACCCTCGTTCCGTTTGCCTCCGCCGGTAAAATGCGCCGGTAAAATGGGGTCAGGCAGGAATGGCACTGAATTAAGGAGGGTTTAGGATGGAAACGATGTGCCCGGTCTCCTCAAAAGCAATTTCCAGCAGGCATCACCCGCGAAACTGACGCTGATACTTGAGCGGCGTGATGCCCATGTGGCGGCGGAACTGGGCGGTGAAGGCGCTTTGATCGTAGAAGCCGAGGGAGAAGGCGACATCGGCGATCTGGGCACCGGCTTCGCGCAGGGCGTCGCACGCGGCCTGAATGCGGGTCTTGATGAGGTAGTTCTGGGGCGTGACGCCGAAGCAGTCTTTGAATTTGCGGTCGAACTGGCGCTGGGACAGGCCCACGCTGCGGGCGACTTCTTCCATGAGCCAGCGGTTGCCGGGCTCGCGGCGAAAGGCGTTGGCGGCTTTGGCGATGGAGGCATCGGCGGCGGCGACATTGTTTTGGATGTCGTAGCGCTGGATGGCACCCATCAGCCCGATGACTTTTCCGCCCTTGTCGAAGAGCGGCAGCTTCTGCGTGATAAACCAGTCCGGGATGCCCTGCTGATTGAGGAAGAGTTCGACAATGCCAAGAAGGGGCTCGCCGGTGGAAAGGACCTTTTCGTCATCGGCGCGGAAGTTGAGGGCGAGCGGGCGCGGGAAAAGGTCGAAGTCGGTCTTGCCCAGGACCTCGGCTTCATCGGTGAATCCGAAGCGGCGGTAAAATTGAGGGTTGCCGTAGATCAGCTGGAATGAGCGGTTCTTGGCGAAAAAAGACACGCCCGAAATGTGATCGAACATCCTGGCCAACTGGGTGGCATCGGCGAGATCGCCGAGAAACTGCGAGCGCAGTCCGGCGGCAGGAGTGTTGGGCGGGAGGTCGCTCATTGGAGGGAGGATGGCCAACATTTCATAAAATATGGCGAGGTCCAACCAGAATCCCCAGGCGGCCCTTCGTTAGTATAGGCCCCAGCCCAATGCCTTTTATGACCGCTCTGATCCGATCCTGCCTGCTTGCACTGCTCGCCTTTTCCCTCCCGCATCCATTGGCGGCGGCCAAGGTGGTGTTCATCTCCGGGAAGCCGAGCCACGGACCGATGGCACACGAGCATCGGGCGGGCAATCTCCTCCTTGCCAAGGCGCTGAGGGAAGCGGATCTGGGGATCGAAACGGTGGTGCTGCCCAAGGACGGCTATCCGGAAGATCCAAGCGTGTTTCAGGATGCGGACACGGTCGTGGTGTTCTGCACCGGCCATGAAGGGCACCTGCTCAATCCGCACCTTGAGGCATTCGACGGATTGATGAAGAAAGGCACCGGCGTGGTCATGATCCACTGGGCCACGGAAGCGCAGATGGGGCCGCCGGCGAAGAAGTTCCTGGAGTGGATGGGCGGCTACTGCGATCCGAGCTGGTCGGTCAATCCCCATTGGACCCCGCATTTTAAATCCTTCCCGGATCACCCCATCGCCAATGGCGTCCAGCCTTTCAGCCTCAATGACGAATGGTACTACCACATGCGCTTCGTGCCGGATCTGAAAGGCGTGACTCCGATCCTCTCCGACGTGCCCGGACCGGAAACGCTGACACGACCCGACGGCCTGCGCAGCGGCAATCCGGACGTGCGCCGCGCGGTGGCCAATGGCGAGAGCCAGTGTGTTGCCTGGGCCTATGAACGGCCGGATGGAAAGGGGCGCGGCTTTGGTTTCACTGGCGCACACAATCATAAGAGCTGGAAGGACGACAACTTCCGAAAGGTCGTCCTCAACGCCATTCTCTGGACGGCGCATGTGGAGGTTCCTGAAGCGGGCACTCCCTCAAAAACGCCCACCGATGACGAATTAAAACAAAATCTCGATGACAAACCGAAGCGGAAAAAACCAGCGCCAGCGGTCAGGAAACCTGCGGCAGCCGTCCTGGAAGCGGATCAACCGCGTCAGATGCATGCGCAGAAAATGAACAGCCGCCAGTCTCTCGTAACCTTGGTGAAGGCGGTTGATGCATCAGAGAATCCGACCCACCAGAAAGCACTGATCAGCGGTATGATTTTGGGCCTGGAAGGGCAGCGGGATGTCGCGCCGCCGGAAGGCTGGGCGGCGGTGAGCGCCAAGCTGGCCAAGAGCGATGACAGCCAGCTGAAAAAGCTGACCCAACAACTCAGCCAGGTTTTCGGCGATGAATCGGCGACCCTTCAGGCGATTGCGACCTTGAAAGACAAAACCGCCGATCTGGAAAACCGGCGTTCCGCGCTCGCCTCATTGCTGATCCAGCAACGCCAGGAGCTGCCTGCCATCTTAAAGCCCCTTCTTGATGAAGAAGCGCTGCGGATCGAGGCCATTCGTGGCTTTTCAAACTTCGAAATCCCCGAAGCCGGGCCGCTTTTGTTAGGCCGTTATCCCACCTTTGAGCCGGCGGCTCAGCGGGCCATCATCGAGACGCTGGCCACAAGAAAGAAGTACGCGGAATCGCTCTTCCAGGCACTTGAAGCCAGGACCCTTTCAAAAGAAGCGATCCCCGCTTACGCCATCCGTTCCCTGGGCAAATTGCTCGGAACCAAGTTCACCCAAAAATACGGAGTCGTGGAGCTGAATGAAGACAAGGAATCACTGATCGCCGAATACATGAGAATCGCGGCGGCCAATGGCCAGATGGCGGGTGCGAGCGCTTCACTGGGGCGGGTGGTTTTTCAAAAAGCCTGCATGGCCTGTCATCAAATGTATGGCGAAGGCGGGATCATTGGCCCGGATCTCACAGGATCCAACCGCGCCGATCTCAATTACCTGCTGCTCAATATCATTGATCCCAGCGGTGACATTCCTGATGCCTACAGAATGGTCACCGTGACGACAAAGAACGGCCAGGTCCTGGCCGGAAGTGTCACGGAAGAAGATGACCAGCGGGTGGTCCTCAGCATGGTCGGGCAGAAGACGACGGTGGCCAAGAGCGACATCAAATCCCGCGAGACTTCAGATGTCTCGATGATGCCGGAAGGTCTGTTGAAAACCCTGACCCCGGAAGAGGTGCTGAATCTTTTCAAATACATGCAGACAAAGGAGCAGGTGGCGCTGCCGAAACCCTGATCTCCAACAAGTAACCACTCACGACTTTTCCGAATGAACACCGGCTTCCCAATCTCTCCATTCAGGCTTGTTTGCCTGTTCCTTTGCCTCGCATCGCTTGCCTCCGCTCAGCGCGGGAAGCAGCATAATAAAAGCGATGCCCCTTTTCTGAAACCCGCCGAGGCCGTCGCAGCCATGGATGTTCCCGAGGGATTCGAGGTCTCCATCTATGCGGCGGAACCGGACATTGGAGAACCCATTGCCTTCACCTTTGACAACCGGGGCCGGGTCTGGGTGGTGGAAAACTATAACTATGTGAATCGAAAAAATCACAACGAAGATCAGATTCTCAGCCGGATCCAGATCTTTGAAGACACCGATGGCGATGGCGTCTTTGATACGAAGAAGCTGTTCACCGACCAGATCAAATTTGCCTCGGGAATCGCGGTGGGATTTGGCGGCGTTTATCTCGGCTCGCCGCCGGATTTGCTGTTCATCCCTGATGCCGATGGCGATGATGTCGCTGACGGAAAACCAGAAGTGTTACTCGACGGTTGGGGAATCCAGGACCGGCACGAAACCCTGAACAGTTTCATTTGGGGACCGGACGGCTGGCTGTATGGCTGTCAGGGCGTTTTCACGCAATCATTGGTTGGGAAACCCGGCACGCCGAAAGAAGACCGGACCTTTATTGATGCCGGGATCTGGCGTTTTCATCCCGTCAGAAAGGAATTCGAAATTTTCGCGCTCGGGCTGTCAAACCCATGGGGCTTCGACTTCAATGATGTGGGCCATGGCTTTGCGACCTGCTGCGTGATCCCGCATCTTTTTCACGTGGTTCAGGGCGGCATTTATCACAAGCAGTCCAAGCCCCACGTGAATCCTTATGTCTATGACGACATCAAGACGATTCGTGATCATACCCACCTCTCCGCCCATGGCGGCGCGCGCTTTTATCTCGCCGATACCTTCCCGGAAAAATACCGCGACCAGCTTTTCATGTGCAACATTCATGAGCACGCGGTCCTCACCGATGTGATGGTGCCGAAGGGATCAAGTTACATCGGGCAACATGGCGAAGACTTTATGCCCACCAACGATCTCGCGTGGGTTGGTTTCAGCGTCGAGATCGGCCCGGATGGCGGAGTCTATATTCTGGACTGGCACGACACGGACATTTGCGGCAACTCGGTGAACTTTCCCGATAGCGGGCGCATCTATCGCATCATGCCCAAGGGCGCGAAGAAAATGGACCGACCTAACCTCGGCAAACTCTCCGACCTGGAACTGGTGGCCATGCAAAGCCACGCGAATGACTGGTATGTCCGCCAGGCCCGTGTTGAATTGCAGGCCCGCCTGGCTGCTGGAAGACTGGATCAGAAAGCCGTTTACGCCGCGCTCGAAGAGCAGTTCACGAACGCAGTCACCAGCCCAAAAAGGCTGCGGGCGCTGTGGGCCATGCATGTCGCGGGAGGTTATTTGGGAGACCGGAAAGACGCGCTTGTCGCTCTGCTGAGTCACGACGACGCGCACATCCGGGCCTGGTCGGTGCAACTGCTCACCGAGGATAAAAAACCGGGCGACGACGTTCTCGCCAAGTTTTTGGAAATGGCCACGAACGACAAATCTCCGACCGTCCGCATGTATCTCGCTTCCGCGCTGGGCCGCCTTCCTGTCGCCCAGCGCTGGGCGGTTCTGGGAGCTCTCGCCCAGCACGAAGAGGACATCAACGACAGCAACATTCCCCGCCTGCTTTGGTTCGCGCTTGAGCCTGCCGTCCCGCAGTTTCCAGACAAGGCGCTGCAGACTGCCCTTGCGGGTAAAATTCCGTTCCTGCAAGAGTCCGTGGCCCGCCGCATGGTGAGCGGTTCTCTGAGCGAAAGCGACGGCCAGGGAGCGGATCATTCAGCGCAATGGAAACGCATCATTGACGAGTATGCCCCTGGGTTTGAGGCCTTCAATGTAGGCAAGGGCGGAGTCATCAAGCTGCAGGAATTTCGCAACGGGCAGGGCTTTCAAACGCATCCCAAAGACAAAAACACGCCCTGTTCTCTGCAACGTACCGTGAAGATTCCGGCGGATCAAAAGACCACGTTGAAGGTGCGGGCGAGCTATCATCCTCACGGCGACTGGCAACTGCGAATCCTGGCGAATGGAGAAGTGCTCCACGATCAAATCGTCAATTATCAGAACGTGAAGAGCGAATGGCTCGACCTCGAAATTGACCTTTCAAAGTTCGCCGGCAAACCGGTCAAACTTATACTCGAAAACAAGGCCAATGACTGGAAGAACGAGTTTGGTTATTGGGGAAGAATCCAAATGGTCCATGAATAGAGCCACTTCCCATTTTATAAAAGCCACCCAGCACGATGAAAGGCAGGCGTCCCGCCAGGCACCAAATGGGGTCAGGCAGGAATGGCACTGAATTAAGGCCGCTTTGGGATCAGATTCGCGGAGATTTCTCATCCGAAAACCAGCTTAATTCAGTGCCATTCCACACTGCCCCCGTTTTCCCGCAGGAACGCAGGCCGATATCGTGCACGCTCCTGCCTTGCTTGAATCCGTGGAGGATAGACGGGTGCTCATGGACAAGGCCTATGACAGCGATGCGTTGCGCGAGCTCACGAAAGCAAAGGCATGAAAGCCTGCACCCACCGCGTAGCCCCGGTGGCTTACGACAAGGAGCTTTACGGGTGGAGAAATTCTTTGAGAAGATCAAAAGTATGCTGCGCATCGCCACGCGCTACGACAAAACCGACGTCTCCTTCATGCCCTAACGCGCCCATCGCTTTGAAAAAAAACCCATTTTTTTGCTCGTTTTGACATCAAAACTGCACTACATTAGGGATTAATGGATGTTTTGATTTCAAATGAAAGGCGGCGAACAAAAAGAAACATGCCGCGAGCCTTATTGACGGAGGCAAAAGCTAACAAAAAAGATGAGTTTTACACTCAACTAATTGATATTCAAAGAGAGTTACAACACTACGAGAACCATTTTCAGGGTAAGGTTGTTTACTGTAATTGCGATGATCCTCAAATTAGCAATTTCTTTAAATATTTTTCAGTCAATTTTGAACGACTTGGACTAAAGAAGTTAATTGCCGCTTGTTACAAGGACCAAAGCGTGGACTTGTTTAGCGAGCAAAAATCAGAAAAAGCAATTTACTTAGAATACACGGGGGACAATAATAGCAACAACGTCCCCGATCCTGAGCAGATTGGCATACAATACTTAAAGGGAGATGGAGACTTTCGCAGCGCCGAGTGCATTGAACTCCTCAAACAAGCTGACATCGTTGTAACTAATCCGCCTTTCTCGCTATTTCGCGAATATGTCGCACAGCTTATTAAATACGACAAGAAGTTCCTGATCATCGGGAATATCAACGCGATTACATACAAAGAGATTTTCCAGTTAATCCAAGAAAATAAAGCGTGGTTAGGTATAAACCTCGGTAGAGGAATTTCCGGTTTTATCGTCCCCGATCACTACGAACTTTACGGCACAGAGGTACAGATTGACGCTTCAGGAAATAGAATCATCTCTCCAAACAACTGCTTGTGGTTGACTAATCTAGACACCTTCAAAAGACACGAGGATATTACTCTAACCAAGACGTATGCGGGGAGCGAATCAGAATACCCCAAATACGACAATTTTGAAGGTATAAACGTCGATAAAACTCAGGACATCCCAATGGATTATCATGGGTTTATGGGCGTTCCGATCACCTTTTTGCACAAATTCAATCCAGAACAATTTGAGTTGGTGAAATTCAGAAAAGGCGACGACGACAACGATCTTTGCATCAATGGGAAATGTCCATATTTTAGAATTATAATCAAAAACAAGAGGCCAGTTGCCTCTAAATAAAGTTGTAATAATGAGCAAAGGACAGACTAGTAGATTAACAGCTCAGCACGTTTCTTCAGGGGGTGTAGTTGGGATATTTGGTGAAGGCGCTCAGGTCCATGATAAAGCCGTTGGGCGTGCGAGCCTAAAAGTATTGGAAGCACTTAAGTTGGCGCATCCGCTTTACCAATTCAGAATTAGGGCGGCGATCAAAAAACAGGAAATAAATGAAAAGCTGAAATCAATTGATGAGCGATTGGGCGAAACCCTTTACCTCAAAGATTCCGAAATTAGACCCGATGGAGGTGTTATTGAAGTCCTCGATAAAGAAAAAAAGTGGAGGGTAATTCTGGTCGGAGAGGCAAAGTTCCAAGGGAAAGACGTTGAGAATATTAAAGCAGGTATTCTGGTTGGGAAAAAGAAAGACCAACAATTGATGGCCGCAGGAAATGCGATTGAGCGGGTCTTTAAGAATATAAGTGAAGTAAGGAACTATATGCTTGATGAATACCACTTTCCATATGTGGTATTTTTACAAGGGTCGAACTTCGCGATAGAAACCTTCCAAGTCTTCAAGCCTGACGGAACTTTTGTAACCATTAGGCATGATTTAGGATCCTTGAACCGAATCGATAGGGTGACGGCGGCAAATTACTGCATGAAGATAAACAATAATTATTGTAAAAATATTTTTATAGCACACAGCAAATCATCTATCATGCTTCAGGCCGCTTCAATTTACGCTAGATGCGACCCTTGGGAAGCCGAAGAAATGCAAGAGATCATGTGGGAGGTCGCTAGCACTTCAATGGGGATACTAAATCAGTTGGGGTAAAAAATACAGGGAAACGGGGTCAGTGTGGAATGGCACTGAATTAAGGCCGCTTTGGGATCAGATTCGCGGAGATTTCTCATCCGAAAACCAGCTTAATTCAGTGCCATTCGGGTCAGGCAGCGTTTCTTGACAAAAGACCGGCTGACAGGAATACCCAATTCAAACCCATGAACAGAACACTCCTCACTTTCACCGCCCTGTTCTTTTGCGGCATCGCTCAGGCGAAATCACCGAACGTGATCTTCTTTCTCGTGGATGACCTGGGGCAGAGGGACATCGGTTGCTACGGCAGTCAGTTTCATGAAACGCCGTCCATTGATCAGTTGGCCAAGGAGGGCATGCTTTTCACCAACGCCTACTCGACATGCCACGTCTGCTCGCCGAGCCGCGCCAGCATTCTGACGGGCAAGTATCCCGCCCGGACCAACTTGACGGAATGGCTCGAAGGACGCCCTGAGCGGGACTACGAGCCGCTGCATCACGGGGAAAAGCTGACCGCCCTGCCGGACGAGGAGGTCACCCTGGCTGAAACACTCAAGAGCCACGGTTACGCCACGGCAAACTACGGCAAAGCGCACGTGAAGAAGGACCCGACGACTTATGGCTTCGATGAGGAGATCACAGGGTGGGTGAAGTCCTATCACCATCCTTTTGGCGCTGCTTACCATGGAAAGCTGCCGGCGAAAAAAGGCGATTACTTCACCGACAAGCTGACCGATGCGGCGCTGGATTTCATTGAGCGTAACCAGGACCGGCCCTTCTTCGTACACCTCGAACATTTCGCGGTCCACGACCCGATCCAGGGGCGGCCGGATCTGGTGGAAAAGTATCGCAAGAAGCTGGCGGCGATGCCGGAGCAGAAGGGGCCGGACTTCATTCTCGAACCCAACCCGGACGGGCCGCCGCTCACGAAGGACGAACTGGAGGCACTGGCGGATAATGACAATCTGAAGGCGCAACAGGACGCACGCGTCTGGTGGGTGAAGCAGAAGCAGGACAATGCCGAGTTTGCCGGCATGCTGGAGGCGACCGATGAAAGCCTCGCACGCATTCGCGCGAAGCTGAAGGAACTGGGCCTGGAAGAGAACACCATCATTGTCTTCACGGCGGACAACGGCGGCATGTCAGCGTCGAATGGGTATTGCGGTATCCATGGATCTCGTGAGGCGCTGGATTCCCGTTTTGCTTCGTCCAATCTTCCGCTCCGCGGGGCGAAAGGCTGGAATTATGAGGGCGGCATTCGCGTGCCGCTGATTGTCTTCTGGCCGGGCCGGACCCAACCGAATTCGACGACCGAAGCAGTCGTCACAGGAACCGATTTTTACCCGACTCTGCTCGAGATGATGAATCTGCCGCCGGTGCCGGATCAGCACGTGGACGGCAAAAGCTTCGTTCCGGCGCTGAATGGGGAGGCCTACGAGCGGGGGCCGGTCTTCTGGCACTTTCCGCACTACAGCAACCACGGTTACCAAAGCCCTGGCGGCGCGATCCGCTCGGGCGACTTCAAGCTGCTGGAGTACTACGAGAACGGCACCGTGCAGCTCTTCGACCTGGCCAAGGATATCGGGGAGCGCAACGACCTGGCAAAAGAGCGGCCCGAGGTGGTGGCCAGGCTGAAGAAGCAGCTCCAGGACTGGCGCGACGCCGTGGATGCCAAGATGCCGTACCCCAAGACAGCGACCTCGAAACCGGCTCCCGGCGCGCGTATCGCCATGCCCCCTGCGAAAAGAAACTAGTGCGGCGGGAAACGTTGGAATGATCCGTTTTCCCAACGAACGCGGCAGCGGACGGGCGACCCTTTCCCTGCCGGACTTCCGTTCCCCCAAAAAGCGTATGGGCAGGCTGCAGGCGTTAAATTCCTCACCCCGGCAACGTAAACCTGGGACCGATGAAACCGCTTCCAGCCTCTTTCCATCCCCTCGTCATGGCCTTGTCCCTGTCTGGCCAGGCACTCGCCGCGGTGGGAGACCCTCAGTTAGGCACCGATCATCCCTGGTATCCCGGCGAGCTGGCGATGTCTGACTTTACCCGCTTGGCGAAGACGCAGGCGGAGCAGTACGAGCGCAGCACTGGAATCTCGCCAAAGGACGATCACCACAAGGCCCTGGCAGCCTGGTATTTTCGGAACACGCACTATGCCCATGGGGAAGAAGGCAAGGAAGACTTGTGGGGGAAGGGTTTCGCCAATGATAACACGCATACCACGCGGGATTATTGGACGGGGCTCTTTGCCCATGGGTTCGCTTTGTGCGGCACCACGCACGCGCAGTGGACGGCAGAGCTGGATGCGCTGCTGGGCCACTGTCGCAGCCGGGTGACCGGCACCCGGGGACACAACAGTTTTGAGGCGTATCTCACTGGCGGCCCCTATGGCTCTGGACGGTGGGTCATGTTGGATCATGATCTTTCCACCGTGATCTTTGATCGCGAGGGCAAAGCCCTGCTGGGACTCGACCAGATTGTGCCTCAATACCAGCAGGTCGCCAGCCGCCAGTTCTCCCCAGACCGCCAGCAGGGCTGGCTGGTCTGCGGACTGCATGAAGGGGACGCGGCTTCGTATGCGGACTACCGCAGTGCCGAGTATCTGGCAGGTTATGCCGGGCCGCCACCGATGGTGAATCTGCGCAAAGGCGAGTCCATCCGGCGCTACTTTGCCCCGGGCTTGGAGGACGGTCAAACCTTTGTCTTTTGGGGCCGCAACTACCAGTCGGGCGGCATCCCAGGTCCGGAGCGTTCACGCACCTGGGTGAACCAGCCTGAACAGATGTTCGGCTCCAAAAAGGGCGCCGCCCATGTCACCGGCCAGATGCGCTATGGCAACGCGGTCTATCGCTGGCAGCCAGACTTTTCCGAGGGCGTCACGAGTTCCGATGACCAGCAGGTGACCCTGGAATTTTTCACACCCTACATCATCGCCGCCAGCCCACCCGATGACACCGCCTGGGGCATCTATCAACCGGGCTGCAAGCAAGGGCTGATCCTGCGCGGAGCCCTCACATGCGAGGTGGCAGTCTCCACCGATGGCGGGGCAAGCTGGCATGCGGCGGGCACGTTTTCCGATGGCCTGGATCTCACGGACCAGGTCAAAGGCCACCGCCAGTACCATTTGAAATTCGGCTCATCCATCGCGGAGCTTAAAGACCGTGGCTTGATCATTCAAACCATCTGCCAGGCCAATCCCGCCACCTTTCCCCGGCTCAAGGATAACCGCACAGCGATCCGTTATGAAGTCAGCGGACGCGGCATTGTGAGCTTTGGACCGACCCTGCCACAGGCAAGGCCACGGGTGATCGCAGGAGCCTTTGACACGCCAAAGCTGACCCTGCAGCTGGCCACTCCGCGCAAAGAAAGCATCCAGGAGCTTTGGGTGGCCGCCCAAGTAGCCTCCAGCAATCCCCCCAATCCGGAGATCAAGTATCAGATCGAAGCCTCCACAGATTCCGGCAAATCCTGGTCCCCCATCCTGGAGCACCCGTCCATCCAGAGAACCGCTGTGGAGCCAGCGGATTTTTGGTCGCAATCCATGTGGAGTGCCAAGCTGACGTTTCCAGCTCCGGCTGCCGACACGGTTCAAGTACGGTTTTCTAACAAGGGTGGCAAGCGCTACTTGAGAGCTGAAGGTCACCTCATTTACCCCGTGGATCGGGGTCCTGCGGCCATCACCTTCGCTTGGACAGACAGTCGCGGCTCTCATCAACAAACCGAGACCCTGCCACCCGGCGGAACCTGGAATCTGAGCACCGGCTCAGATGTCCGCACGCAGTGGGTAGAAATAGCCCATCCTTGAAAAAGATGCCGTGATTTTTATGCTGTCACGAGTCGCAATCTGTCCCCGTTTCCTGCTGACCCCGTTTCCTGCTTTAACTCCCCTGCACCCAGGTCCTGCGCGGTGATTTTTGCCACACTTTTTGTTCGTACCACCTCCTCCACATTGGCGCGGTCCACGGTCTTCACGGCCTCACCCACCTCCTGGAAACCGCGTTTGCGGATTTCGCGTTCTGCCACGGCTTTTATTGCCTGCTGATCCTGGGTGTTCAGAGCCTGGAGACTGGCGCGATCCGGGCCATCTCCAACAGCAAGCTGGAGCTGAACAGTCTCAGGATTCAACTGGGCCTGTGCAGTGAGACGCCGGACATCCTGTGCATAGGTGATGTCTTTGATTTTTTCCGACTTTTCGTCCCCGGTCCGGTAGGATGATTTTTGGACCATGGAGATGGCCTGAGCCATGCCTTCATCCCCGTGCGTTTCCACCAGGTTCATGACCTGCTGGTCTTCACCCTGGATGGCCCTGAGACGGACACCTTCTGCCAATGACCCGGCGAGGGCGTTAAAGTGCTCATCGGCCATGCCGCCGGCGTTGGCCAGGGGGCGTACTTGGGCGACTTCCTCCGGCGTCCGGGCGGCCTGGATGCGGGCGGTGACGGCGGTGGCCAGGCGCTGCCGGGACTGGTGGCCGGCGGCTTCGCGGATGCGCAGGGCGTGGCCCTGGGAGTAGCGGGCCAGGGTGTGGGTCATGGCGCGGCTGGCGGCGCGGGAGAGGTCGGCCTGGCCCAGCTCCTGGCTTTCAAAATCCGTCTTGAGCTTCTGCCAGTGCGTCTCCCACTGGTCGGGGTCCGGCTCCTGCGCCTGGAACTGCCGCTGCTGCAGGGCCATCTCCTGCATCTTTCCCTCCAGGCCGATCATGACCACGGCGTCCTTTTCCCGCCGCCGCTCCACGGCATGGTCTGTGACCATGCGCCCGGCCTGTGCGGCCGGTTTCGCCCAACAAATCACTCACCACTCTGTCACCAGACCCGCAGCCAGACGCAAGGGCGGGAGATGGAGTGGGGCCTGACAAGCCTGACCAATGAAAGTTCTTCAATCATCTTACTCTCTCTCAGTTTCCGACCACGGCTCCACGTCATCCGCACTCAGAGTAAAGGTGACATCGCCGGTTCTTGAATCCTCCAAAGTAGTTCCCTCCTCGTTACTGAACTCGACCTCGTAAGCCGGGGGCCTGTCTTCGTAGACGATAAGGACAGTGCCAACCGATCCAACGGGGACCGCACGGTTAACAATGGGTCGGATGAGCCTGACCAATGAAAGTTCTTCAATCATATTATCCCCTGCTCACTTTCGACCACAGCTCAAGCTCATCCTCACGAACTGTAAAAGCGAATATGCCAGTTTGCCGGTCCACTAGTGTCCTTCCTTCTGCATCTATAAACTCCACCTCGTAAGCCGGTGGAGAGTCTTCATGAACCATGAGAACCGTGCCCACCGATCCTACGGGCACCGCAGGGCTGGAGATGGGGCGAACGAGCCTGACCAATGAAAGTTCTTCAATCATCCTATTCCATGGCAACTTCCGCACAGGGCTCTACATCCTCCTCACGCACAGTGAAGGTTATCTCTCCCGTTTCGATGTCCACCAGAGTCTTCCTTTGCGCGTTGATAAATTCCACCTCAAAGGCGCGATAAGGGTGTTCGTAAACGATGAGGACGGTGCCCACCGATCCCACAGGAACCGCAGGGCTGGAGATGGGCCTGACAAGCCTGACCAATGAAAGTTCTTCAATCATATTATTTGTCTTCGGGGAGAATGGTTACTAACCTAATAACACCATCAGGGTTCCTAATCCAGCAGACTGTCACTGAAATCACTTTTCCATTCGCTCCTTTGAGAGAAATGATCTGATTAAATTTTTGCCCAAATTCTGTCGTCTTTGTGGTTTTAGCCGTTTGAGGATCAAAGACAAGCTGCCGGCCCAAATCATCCACATTGCTCTGGGTAAACCCTAAGGCGCCTTTGAACCACACTGACTTGGGACCTCCTTCTGGATGTTTGGGGTCCAGCAGGTAGGTGCGCAGTTTGTAACTAATGCTCTCCTCAGTCGTGCCGGTTAGATGTTTTTTATCCGATGGGTCACTTGCGGGTTCTTGCGTTTTGCTGCCATCCTTCGGTGGCGGGTCTGCAGGCGTTGGATCGGGCTGTTTAGCTACAGGCGGTTCAACCATCTGGACAGGCTCATGGCTGGCATCTCCAGAGCTCAAGGTGCGGAGCTGGCCGGGAGGCAAGCCGGTGATGGCGGCTGTCTGGGCTTCATCGAAGTCCCGTAGCGTGCCGTTGATGCTGAGGCTGTAAGCTCCGCTGCTTTGGCGGCCGAGGATGACAACGGTCTTCGGATTCCCCCGCTTGTCATATCCGGTGATGCCATGCCAGAGCGCGTTTTGGGAGGTCAAGCTGAAGGTTTGACTTTCCTCCATGTCGAGTGTATCTTGTGAGAGCGCCTCTGATTGTGGTGATGAAGTCGGACCCGCAAGGGTGTCTGCGTCATCACGCTTCCTTTCAGAGGCGCGCTCTGTTTCTATCGCCTCAATAGAGTAAATGCGGTTTCCCTGCTCCATTTGTACCAGTTCTTTGACGGTGAACTTGACGTCATAGGGTCCCATCTGGCTATGCACCCGGTGGACGGCTTTGATGTTCGGGTCGTTATCTCGGTCAGGTTTGGATTCGGTGATCTTTCCAGTCTGGAACAGCACCTCAATGTTTTCGATGGCCGCGAGATGAGTGTCGATGTCGGCAGACTTTCGTACCGCAGAGCTGCTGACCATTTTGGCTGCCGTCTGATTTGAAATATTGGCAGTTAGGCCGTCCGCCGTAGTCATGGGCTTGCCAGAAAGGCCGCGCAGATGAATTCTGGCCTCATCCAAATTCTTGAGGGTCAGGCTGAAGGTCACGCCCCCGGACTGGCCATTGAGGACTTCCTGCAGACGTGTCCGCTGTTGAAAGTCTGAGGCCGAGTCTATGCCAGGCGCTCCTGCGGCCGTCTCCTCCGGAGCCGCTGCAACGACCTCTAGGCTCTCCACATGGGCGGCCTGCTGGGAAAGTCCCACGGATTCATTGAGAAACTCTTCGATGTCACCCAGCTTGCCTTCCTTCTTGGCCTTCATGAGCCGGGCGGTCTGTTTCAGCACCTGGTGGAAGAACTCTGCGGTCTCCTTCAGCTTCTTCATCAGGCCGGGGGCAACGCCGTCTTTCTCCGCCTTCCTGAGCCTGTTTCGCTGAGCCCGGATGATGCTTGCTTCCTGGCTGCGGACAGCTCCGGTGATGGCATTGCCTTTGCGTGTCCCCGTAGCCCATAATCTTGTCAGTGCGGAATACGCCTCGATCACCGCCACGTCGTTGCTGGCATGGGAAACGGGGTCAGGCGACATGAAGCCTGATAAATCAAGGGTTCCAGCGGTATTTCCTGGGTAAAAGCGCGTTTGTTATAGTGGCGGTGTCATGAGCACT